>DFHL01000066.1:22861-23003 GCA_002371315.1 Bacteroidales bacterium UBA3724
GTCCTCATCGGATGCAAGCCACACCATATCGGCACTCTTCGACGCTTTCTTCAAATCCGAAACAAGTTTCCCTTTCTCCTCCGAAATCTGGTACTCAGGCTCGTAGCCGTTGTCCACATCGATGCTCATCTCCTTCTTCGCC
>DFHL01000044.1 GCA_002371315.1 Bacteroidales bacterium UBA3724
AGTTAAGGTTAAAGTTAAAGTTATACATATATTATTGCGAATGATATTGCTTAAAGACAAAATATCCGTTGAACCTGGGTTCCAATTTGTTATCGACCAGATGGAGCTGATGTCGGCGGCGGGAAGGCGACGTATGCTGATGCAGCCGCTGATTACCGACACAGTCGAGCTGGAACGCGAGTACGACAACACAGGGCGCGTCATCGGCTGCCTCGAGCGGGCCGAATGCAAACGCGAAGTCGCCGTTGTGCGCCACCAGCTGATGCAGATGCACGACCTGCAGGGCTCGCTTGCCAACCTGAGCCAAAGAATGGTGATGGAAGAGATAGAGCTGTTCGAAATCAAGAACTTCGCCTTCCTCTGTATGCAGACATCCGCGGCTGCCGCCACGCTCGGCATCGACGACATCACCGCCCTGCCCGACCTGGACAGCGTCTTCAGCCTGCTGGACCCCGACGGGACGCGCATACCCAACTTCTACATCTACGACAGCTACCACCCCGACCTGGGGCCGCTGCGCCGCGAGCTCAAGGCGCGCCAGACCCTGCTGGATAACTGCAAGGGTAGCGACGACGAGCGCGCCGCGCTGCAACGCGAAGTCAACGACCTCTTTGAGCGCCAGAACGCCATACAGCAGCAGGTCGTGGCACGCCTGTCGGACCAGCTGGCAGCCTTCAGCCAGCCGCTGACGACGGCCTACGAGCGTATGGCCTACACCGACTTCCTTTTTGCCCGGGCCACCCTGGCCGTCGAATGGAAGCTGTGCCGTCCGCGCATTGCCGACAAAGCGCTCGACTTCAAAGCACTGTGGAATCCGCGCCTGCGCCGCCGCAACGAGGAGCTGAAACTGCGCTACCAGCCTCTCGACATCAGCCTCGAGAGCGGCGTGTGCCTCATCACTGGTGCCAATATGGCAGGCAAGACCGTGACCCTCAAGACGGTAGGCATTGCCCAGATGATGGCGCAGTTTGCGCTGTTCGTCCCCGCCGCCGAGGCGCAGACGACGCTGTTCGACGACATCGTCTTCTGCATCGGCGACGAGCAGAACGAGATGAACGGCCTGTCGTCGTTTGCATCGGAGATAACCAAGATCAGCGACACCATCACCCGCGCTGAAACCGAGCGCCTGCTGATACTAATCGACGAGCCGGCGCGCACCACCAACCCCGTCGAGGGCAAAGCCATCGTGCAGTCGGTGGCAACGCTGCTCGACGAACGCCCGTCGACGACGCTCATCACCACGCACTACAGCCAGTTGGGGCTTGCCTGCCGGCGGCTTCGCGTCAAAGGCTTTGTCGAGGGCCTGGCCGACATACCGCTGACGCCCGAGAACATCAACAGCTTTATGGACTATTCGCTGCTGCCCGACGACAGCGACGAGGTGCCGCAGGAAGCGCTGCGCATCGCCGCCATACTGCGCTGCAACGCCAAACTGCTGGAAACGGCAAACGATTTCCTGAACCATTGAGCGGTTTCGGCCACAAAACATACCTTTCTGTACGAAATCAAAAAAAATATTAAAAAAAGGCCTTCCGCCGATATTTCAAAAAAAATATGTACTTTTGCACAAATTTTCAAAAATAGAAAACAAATCGGAAAAATGAAAAAAATAGGACGTATTCTTTTGTCTGCTATACTTTTAGCAAGCATCGCATCACCCGTTAAAAACGCTGTTGCCGACAATATCGACAGCAAAAAAGCGCGCCAAGTGGGAGCCTATTTTATGGCTTCGCAGTTTGGCAGCAAGGACATCACAGCCCAGAGCCTGGAACAAGTCTACGAATTCCGCAACGCCGCCAGCGACATCCCGACGCTCTATGTCTTCAACACCGCCGACAAGCGCGGCTTTGTCATCGTTTCCGGCTCGGACTGCATCAGCCCCATCGTGGCCTACAGCACCGAAGGCACTTTCGACCCGAACAACATTCCTCCCAATATGCGCTGGTGGCTTGAAGAGCAAGCCGGTCCCATCGCTTTTGCACAGGACAACAATATCGAGGCCAGCGTCGAGAGCCGCAACGCCTGGAACGAGCTGGAAGAGCAGCGTCTGCCCTACTTCGGCCAGAATTCGAAAGCCGTTACACGCCTGATGAACTCGACCTGGAACCAGGAGCCTCTCTACAACTCGATGTGCCCCACCGACAACGGCGGCCAGTGCGTCACCGGCTGCGTGGCAACGGCAATGGCACAGATTATCTACTACTGGAGATACCCCCGCGAGGGCCACGGCGCCAAGAGCTATGCCTGGGGCGGTACCGCCCTTACGGTGAACTTCGCCGAGCAGCACTACGACTATGACCTTATGGCCGACGAGCTGACCTACAATAGCGACCAGGCCACCATCGACGAAGTGGCCAAGCTGAACTACCACGTCGGCGTTTCGGTCGAGATGAGCTACAGCTCGGAGTCGAGCGGAGCCGTGAGCGAGAAAGTGCCCACCGCGCTGCGCAGATACTTCAAATATGAGGCTGACAGTATGGAGATGATTTCGCGTACTGACGCCAAATACTACAACGCCAACAGCTACAACAGCCCGAACGCCAAGGACACCAACTGGGTGAACGACATCAAGAAGCAGATTATGATGGGCCGTCCGGTCTACTATGCCGGATATGCTCCCAACAGTGGCCTGCACGCCCGCCACGCCTTTGTGTGCGACGGATGGAACTCGGTGGCCCAGACGATGCACTTCAACTGGGGCTGGGGCGGAAACGGCGACTGCTGGTGCAACGTCTATCGCTCAAACCTGCAAGCCCGCGGTATGGGATACACCTTCACCGACGAGCACAGAGCCCTGCTTGGCATCACGCCGCCCAAGGACAGCATCGCAAGTTCCGTTGCCATACAGACGGTAAGCGATCCCTTTGCAACCGAAATCTATCCCAACCCCGCCAACAGCCAAATCACAGTCTGCTACAACCTTGAAGGCAGCAACAGCGTTGATATGCAAATCTTCGACGCCACCGGCCGCGAGGTGCGCCGCATCGCCCTGGCTCCGTCGTCGAACCAGGTGACCGTGACGGTCGACGGCCTGCAGCCCGGCATCTACATCTGCCGTCTGCAAGGATACAGCCGCAAGTTTGTCGTGAAATAACGCGGCCCTACCGGCTGACGGTCACAACAAAGATGACTGCAGCCGAAACAAACGACAAGACTTTTCTTTCATAATGCTTTCAAAATGCCTCGAAAAGCAATGTCTTTTCGGGGCTTTTTTTTCACCTTCCCCGCATTATCCCACAGAATATCGACAAACGGCAACATTATGAAAAAATACTTTTTACTTACGATTTTTGCATTCTATGCTTTTTCCATTCATTGTCAAGAAAACAGAAACAAGATGAATACAGAACGGCTCACCTATTTCAGCTTCGACCATCATAATTCTATGGTCCTGTATGCAGGAGAAAAATACGAAGTCAGTACAGCTGGCGACGGACGCGTCCTTGTCGTTATCGACGAAGGATTTCCCGGCGAGAAGAGGTTTTACCTTGACGACTCAGTCATTTTCGACGAGCTGCTGACGATAGTGAAGGCTTACAAGATGGACGAATACGGAGCCTACTACCAGCCCGAAATACAGGTGTTCGATGGCGACTCGTGGAATTTGTACTACAAGTACGATTCAAGACGCACCGTCAGCTCGGGAGGCTATATGGCCTGGCCCGACAACTACCACGATGCCCGTCACGCCCTGAGCAACTACTTCAAGAAATGGCGCGAATACCAGGATGGAGTTCTGGTGATGGACTATTTCAAGTTCACCTGCAAAAACAACAGGGGCCGCGACATAGAATATGTCCTGGAACGAGGTGCCGACGAGGCCTTGCTGACCATCCGCGACGCCGAAAAAGGGATCGACCTGAAGACAACGGTGAGCAACGACCAAATGGACAACCTTCAGCGGGTTGCCAATGCCGCACAACTGAAAAATGATATATACGACTACCACACCGACGACGAGAATGCCACACGCTGCACCTATTATGTGCGCTACAACACGGGCGACACCATTAGCGGATACACCTGCCATACACAATATCCAGGCCGCAAGGAGACCGCCATTTTTGATTTCTTCAGCCATTGGCAATAAAAGAAGCAAGTCTGCGCAGGGATGGTTTCCCGAAGCACAACTGCAGAAAAAAGAAAGATGCACCAACGATGCATCTTTCTTTTTTTTGGTTTCAACACACTATTGTTAATACTTTTACGTTATCTGTATCAAACAATTACATTTTAAACAGTACTTTTACAGAAAAATACAAACTAAAAATAAGTAAATATGTCACTGATCAACAGCATCTTGCTTCAAGCCGACCCCGCTGAGGTGGCCGAAAAAATCTCTGTTCTGACCCTCGCCACCAAAGGTGGATGGGTGATGATTGTCCTTGTCTGCCTGTTAGTTCTGGCACTCTACATCTCGATTGAGCGCTATCTGGTGTTGAACCACGCCCTGAAAGACGACTCGACAAACTTTATGAACAACATCCGCGAATATGTCCACAAGGGCGACATCGACGGTGCCCGCACGCTGGCCAAATCGACCGACACTTCGATTGGCCGTATGGTTGCCAAGGGCCTGTCGCGACTGGGCCGTCCGCTCAGCGACATCCAGACGGCTGTAGAGAACGAGGGCAAACTGGAAGTGGCAAAGCTGGAAAAAGGCGTATCGCTGGTGGCCACGGTGGCCTCGTTGGGACCTATGATCGGTTTCCTTGGCACGGTGACAGGTATGGTCAAGGCGTTCCAGGATATGGCCCACGCCGGCAACAATATTGACATACAACTGCTTTCGACCGGTATCTACGAGGCAATGGTCACCACCATCGGCGGCCTCATCGTCGGTATCATAGCCTATTTCCTCTACAATCTGCTCGTCAGCCGCATCAACAAAGTGGTTATGGAACTCGAGGTGCGTTCGATGCAGTTTATGGACCTGCTGCACGAGCCGGCCTGAAAAAGTTGATAGTTGCAGACTCCTGCCAACGCATCAACAATGATCATATCAACATATAAACAGATAGAATATGATTAAAAGTCAAAACCAAATAAGAATAGAGACAGGCTCCTCGTCGATGTCCGACCTGGTGTTCCTGTTGCTTATCTTCTTTATGCTCACTTCGACGCTCATCAGCCCCAACGCCGTGAAGCTGTTCCTGCCCGAAAGCAACAACAAGACGATGGCCAAAGAGAGCGTGACAATCTATATTTCAGACCTCGGCCTTGGTGGCGACGAAAGTTCGCCGCTGGCACGCTGCCAGTTCCAGATCGACGACACGCCGCTGTCGGCCACGATGGGACAGGACCTTGTCGACGAAATGAAGAGCGTTCTTACTACCGAGTTGAGCCGCCTGGCACCTGGCGACCCCGAAGCCGGCGTCTTTGTCCGCGCCGACCAAACAGTCGATGTGCAGTACATCGTCAACGTCATCGACGCCGTCAACCAGATCAACAAGGAGCAGGACACGAAGCATAAAGTTGTGCTCGGCACCAAACAAGCAAGTTGAAAGCGGAAGCTTTAAACCTTAAACTATAAACTACAACAATGCAACAGGAAAAGAAAGACAAAACGATATCGGCAGTCAGCACAGCATTGATTATGCTGATGGCTGTGCTGCTGTGCTCGTGGATTGGCTACAAGCTGCCCAACCCACCAATCGAGGAGGAAGGTATGGGCGTGGCCGGCGAGGTGCTGGGCGAAATCGAGGGCTTTGGCAACAACGACAATGCTACCTTCGACGACAACAGCGCAGCGGCCCCTGCAACATCGGCACCCGACGAAAGCTACACCACAGGCCAGGAGCCAACTCCGGTTGCAAAGGCTCCCAAGAAAGAAGACAAGCCAGTCCCAGCCACCAAACCCGAACCGGCAAAGACGGCTTCGGACAATACCAGCACATCACCTTCGGAAAACACACAACCTACCACCAACCCCAACGCCACCTTCAAAGGGCGCAAAAACGGCAACGGCAGCGAGGGTAAAGGCACCGCCACCGGCAGCGGACAGGCTGGCAGCCCCGACGGCACACAGGGTGCCCAGGGCGGCAGCGGCAAAGGCAATGGCGCCAGCTACAGCCTTGGTGGACGCAGCCTGCGCGGAACGCTACCAACGCCAAGCTATACCAGTCCCAAAGACGGCAACGTGGTTGTGGAGATTTGGGTCAACCAGGATGGCGTTGTTGTTGACGTCAGCGCACCCGCCAAAGGTTCCTACAACTACGACAACGCGATGGTAGAAGCGGCAAAAAAAGCCGCTCGCAGCGCCCATTTCAACGCCGACAAGAGTGCAACCGAAAAACAAAAAGGCACCATCACCTACAAATTCCGTCACGTTGGATAGAAAATAATAGGGGAAACGCAATATTTTCAAACAAACAAATACTAAAGAATGTTAACCAAAGAGCGGGAACAACAGATTGTGCAGGAAATCCTGACCGGCGACAAGGAGCAGTACGCCCTTATCGTCCGTGAATATCAAGGTACCGTCGCCAATCTCTGCTATCGCTTGGTGGGAAACAAACTGGATATCGACGAGGTCACGCAGCAGGTCTTTGTAGAACTGTACACCGCCCTGCCGCGCTTCCGACACGAATCGCAGTTGAGTACTTTCATATACCGCATCACTGTCAACATCGTATCAAAAATGCTCAAGCACGAAAGCCGTTTTGTGTCCTACGACGGCTCGCAAGAGAACAACAACCGGGAATACCAGCATTCGCGCGAAGAGCAACTGATGAAAGAAGAACAGACACGACGGCTGCACCAGGCCATCGGACAGCTGAAGCACGAACAACGCACCGCCCTGGTGCTATATGCCTTCAACGACTTCTCCTACAACGACATCGCCGACGTGATGCAAGTATCACTCTCCAAAGTGGAATCACTAATATTTCGCGCGAAAAAGAACCTGCAAAAAATGATGACACAATGACTAACGCCAACGAGAAAAAGAGCACAGACCTGTGGTTTGAGCAGCAGCTTGAGGCCATACGACAAATCAAGCCAGACCACACACCCGACGTCACCGACGCCGTGATGCGACGCATCGCCTCTATGCCACAGCCTATGGCTATGGCTCTGCCGCAGGCTGCCAAGCGGCGCCCGTTGCGCATTGTCAGCAGCCTTGCCGCCGCCTGCTTCGCCGGCGCAGCAATAGTCACACTGGTCATCTCGCGCTTCGACGGAGGCGCACGCGCAGCCAACATAAGCACCGATATGGGCAACCGCGTGTTTGAAATCTACCAATACTGCAACGACTACGCCTGCGAAGAAAACATCGAAAGTCCAGCATACTACGACAATCCGCTGGCAGACTTCATCTGATTGAAGCCCAACGATGTTTGGTCGCAGTTTTACAGACAAAAGCCATCATTTTCGTCACATCTGACCATTTACTAATCATCAAACATAGAACAAGGAATTAGCGTTATCAATTATGAAACAACTAATCATCACAGCAATTCTCATCTGCTTGGCGGTGGGAACAAAGGCACAGCCCAGTGCTATGTCTCCCAAGGAGGACAATGTGGAGATAGCCGATTTCATATCCGACCTCTCCAAAGCGCAAAAATCCAAAATCGACCTGATCACCAAACGATCGACCAAAATCATTGACAACTACCGCCAGCAGTTGCACAATGTCCGCGACAGCATCCGCACCTTTATGGATCTGCCCAATGACAACAGTCCAATCCTCTTTCCTCTCTACGAGCGCGAAGGGCGTCTGCAAACCGAAATCAGCAAGGAATACTACCGCTGCAAACTGGCTATCGACAAAGTCCTGACCCCAGAACAGCAACGCGCCCTGAAGGAAAAAATGGGCAAAAACCGCCAATCAAAGCATAAAAAAGGAACTCCAGCCGCCGGCCCCAACAAGCAACAGGCGAGAAAATAGAAATGTCGACACCGCACCCTGCCGCACACAAGATATGTCTGGCCTTGACGCTGATTCTATTGACATTAGCGACGCCAGCATTGCAGGCACAGGTGTGCAAATCATTCAGCGACGGCGATCTCGACAACAGTCCAGCTTGGACTGGTGACATCAGCAACTTCCGCATCAACAGCAACCGCCAGCTGCAGCTCTACACCGAAGGAGCAGGTTCATCGCAGATTGCTTTCCCCTATTCTACGCCCGATGCCGACACCATTGAGTGGCAGTTCTGGATGCGTCTGGGATTCACCCCGACAGCCAACAACTACTCCTTCATCGCCCTCTATGCCGACAGCGCCGACCTGCTTGCATCGGCGCACAGTATGACCCTGGCCGTCACCGACCCGTCTAACGGGCAGAAAGAGATCACACTATTCCAAGACGGCACTCCCCTATTCACATACCCCTACCATCCACGGCTTAGCAGCAACCCCTTGCGATTCCGCATCCGTATGGTCGGCCGAAGCCAGCTGCTAATGGACATTGACACTATAGGTGCCGACACCGCCAATTTCACCGCCTGCGGAACGGTAAGCACCGCCGCCACAGCGATACCCGACAGCGTGCACTTCGGCATCCTATGCCAATACACATCGTCGAGGGCAAGACTTTTCTACTTCGACGATATCGGCATCAACTGCCGCGAAGATTCCACCGCCACAGACCACAAACCAGCCAGCGGCGACATCGCAATAAACGAGATTCTGTTCAACCCCGTCGACGGAGGCGCCGACTATGTGGAGCTCTACAACCGCAGCGACATCGACATACCCCTGTCGCAGATTTTCCTGGCCAAATTGTCCGACGACACCGTCAAAACGCTCTACCCAATCTCGACCGCCGGCCTCTTCGCTCCACACACATACATTGTCGTCACCACAAATGCCGCCTCTGTCGAAGACCGCTACACCGTGGCGCACCCCGACCGCCTGCTGCAAGTGGCCTCGATGCCCGCCTACGGCAACGAGAGCGGCTGCGTGGCCATTGCCACTGCCGACAGCGTCCTTCTGGACCGTTTCGACTACAGCGAAAAGATGCACAGTCCGCTGCTGCGCGACAAGGAAGGTGTGGCTCTGGAACGGCGTTCGACCGACCGTGAGACGCAGAACGCCTCCAACTGGTACTCGGCCGCTTCCACGGCAGGCTACGGCACACCCACCTCGCGCAACTCGCAGAGCAACGAAACCCTGTTCACCGACGACCAGTTCACACTGTCCCTGACCATATTCTCGCCCGACGGCGACGGCTACAACGACCAGCTCGAAATTGCCTACAGCCTTCAGCTGTGCAACCTTGCCGCCAACATAATCGTCTGCGACCGTCAAGGCCGCCAGGTGCGCACCCTGGCACGCGGCGCGCTGCTTGGCTGCGACGGAACCCTTGCCTGGGACGGCACCGACGACAACGGCCGCCCCTGCCCGCGAGGAAGATACCTGATAGCCGCAGAGCTATACAACGAAAGCGGCGCCAGACAAAACTGGCGCCGCACAGTAAGTTTGGTCAGACAATAAAGCCTATTCGCCCTGCGGATTCTTCATAAACCGCACAAGCGAAACGGTCATATAAACCGTAAAGACCACGTAAAGAATCAGAAAAGCGATGGCAAAACGCTTGCCGCCAGCGGGGTTCATCAGCATTCCGCCGACCAGAACGACAATGTGCAGAAACAGCACACCGACCGTCGTCGCCAGGAAAAACTGCACAAAGGCACGTGGATTCTTGTTGACGCTGCCCACCGTCATCCAGTACTGCACGCCATAGGCCACAGCAAAATACAGCACAGCCACAACCAGCATCCACGTCGGCACGGGCGCCCAAAAAGGCATTGCAACCCCTTTGGCAACCAGCGACAGCACCAGCATCACGGCAGAAAGAACCGACAGCCCGATCAGATAGCGTTTCATCATCTCAATCCTGGAATTTCATCGTTTCCTTCGTGGTGAACTTCTCGCAATAGTGGCAACGCAGCTTCAAGTTCTCCTTGTCCACCACGTCAAACTTGGTGTCGATCTGCTCAAAGTTGGTTATACACTTCGGGTTCATACACTTGATGATATGGTCGATATGGTCCGGAATCTCGGCCTGAATCTTCTCCACCACCTCGTAGTTGCGGATGGTGATGATGCTGGCCAGCGGAGCCACCAGCGCAATCTTGTTCACCTCGTCCTTGTCGAAGAACTTGTTCTTGATTTTCACAATGCCCTTGCGGCCAAACTTGCCGCTGTGCAGATAGTTGCCAATCAGCACCTCGTCGTTGTACTTCTCAAGGTCCAGAATACGAATCACCTGATAGACTACATCAGTGGGGATATGGTCAATGACCGTGCCATTTTCAATGGCCGATACAACTAATTCTTTTTTTGCTTCCACGATTATAGGTTTTTAATTGTGAATTAATACTCTTTTTTCTACCGTTCAACGAACGCCAAGAATGGCAGCCATCAAAGCCTGGCGCACATAGACACCGTTCTGCGCCTGCTGGAAATAGTAGGCATACGGCGTGCTGTCCACGTCGACAGTGATTTCGTTGACGCGCGGCAGCGGATGCAGCACCTTCATCGTCGGCTTGCAGCCTTCCAGCATCGATGCCGTCAGGATGCAGCTGTCCTTCACGCGCTCATACTCCAGCGGATCCGGGAAACGCTCGCGCTGCACACGGGTCATATATATAATGTCAGCCGTCTGTATGACATCGTTCAAATCGGTATACTGGTAATACTTCAAGCCGGCATTCTTGATCGAAGCCTTGACCGACGAAGGCAGCTTCAGCTCCTGCGGCGACACCAGATGGAACGTCGCGTTGAAGTTGCACATAGCCTGCACCAGCGAATGCACCGTGCGGCCGTACTTCAAGTCGCCCACACAGGCAATCTGCAGATTCTCAAGCGTCCCCTGCGTCTTGCGGATGCTGTACAGGTCCAGCATACACTGCGTCGGGTGCTGGTTGGCACCGTCGCCGGCATTGATAACCGGCACCGCGCTCACCTCGCTGGCATAGCGGCTGCTGCCCTCCTTCGGGTTGCGCATCACGATAAGGTCGGCATAGCTGGCCACCATCACTATCGTGTCGTGCAGCGACTCGCCCTTCTGCACACTAGTTCCGCCAGGGTCGCTGAAGCCGATGATGCGGGCACCCAACTGATTGGCAGCACTCTCAAAACTCAAGCGCGTGCGTGTCGACGGCTCAAAAAACAGCGTCGCCACAACCTTGTCGCTCAGAATAGGCTGTTTCGGATTTTTCTCAAATTCTTCAGCGATATCCAGCACCTGGATGTACTCGTCACGGCTGAAGTCAGTTATGGAAATCAGGTTCCGTCCTTTTAAATTACCCATAATATTGAATATTTATTATTTCAAAACTTCACAATTGACACCTCGACAAGGCAAAAAACTAAAAAAAAAGCGACTGCCAAAAGTCGCCAAACCGAAAAAAAACCTCTCTTCGGCACAGTTTTCAAGTGCCGCAACATTGACATTCAAACCCTTATATCCATTTTCACCTTGTCTCATACAAAAACAAAGATATGATTTTTTTTTATTCCGAAAAAAAAAAGATTTCAACAGTAGCACAAAAACACCAAAAAAAAGACATCGCAAACTCCTGTGATGTCTTCGTTCTGCGGAAAGGAAGGGATTCGAACCCCCGAAGCGCTTTTAACGCTTACTCGCTTTCCAGGCGGGCCTCTTCAACCACTCGAGCACCTTTCCGAATAATTAATTTCCAATCGTTTACAAAGAAAACCGCACACTTTGCCGTAACGATTTCAATTTGCAAAGATACAACTTTTTTCATTACTGGCAAAAAAAATTGCAGCGAAGCCAAAATAAAGCCGAGCAGAAAGCTGACTTGTATGCAAACAGGACGCCTTTACAGTGCGGCACACCCCACCCTTCCGAGACCTGCCGAAGGCGAAAAACAAATGTTAAATTGGGCATACCCCTATCAAAGCCCACTGGCGTGAATTTTAACAAAAGTTTGGTAGGAGTTTGGGTGAACTTTGGTAGGTATTTGATGCTTGGAAATCAGCCAGATAGCATTTTGCGATTTTTGAGGGATTTTAACAGTTTTTTAAGTTAAAATTTAACAGTTCTTTTAACGTTAACTTTAACCTTAACGTTTGTTTTAACGTTAACTTTAACCTTAACGTTAACCTCAGAATGATTACAGCGACCACGGTTAAGGTTGTTTTAAACAGGAATTATTTTTTTAAACAGGAATTGCCAGGAATTGCCCAGGAATTATCCAGAAATATTTTTTAAACAGCAATTACCAGCAATTGAACAGCAATTGTCAGCAATTTTTTTAACGTGAGTGACCAGTGACAAGTGACCAGTGAAACGAGCGCGTTCGTGTCACTGGTCACTTGTCACAGGTCACTGCTTTTTAAAAAACAAAAGGGTGTCCCGTTGTGGGACACCCTTTGCAGGAATATGCTGT
>DFHL01000049.1 GCA_002371315.1 Bacteroidales bacterium UBA3724
GTACAATTCGCCGTTTGATAACCTCTAAAAATCGTTTAATTCGCGTATTGCTTGCAAAACAAAATCCTTAATGGCAACATATTAATTCGCTCAATTCGTTTAATTCACCGTTTTATAACCTCTAAAAATTCGTTTAATTCGCGTTTTGTTTAGCAAAACAAATTTCTAAATATAAATTCGTTTAATTCGCTTAATTCGCCGTTTTAAATTAAGAATTTATAAAATATATTGCACGTTTCAGTATTATGTTGCGCAATTATAACCTAATGGTTAAAAACAGAGCCGTCTTTCGACGGCTCTTTTCTTAGTCAGTGCTGATGGTGTCATATCATAAAATCAGAACCCTGGCCGTCGTCAATCTTGATATCGAAATCCGATTCCGACTCCGGCTCCGACGACGACGCCATGTCGAACGACGTCTTCTGCTGGCTGCGCTGAAGCGATATGATTAACGCACCTATCATGCGCGTAAGTTCCATCAGATAACCGCGCGACTGCTCAGCACTCTCATCGTTCAGCATGCCGACACTTTTCGCTATTGTCGTATACACAACACATTCCCTGATCGACGCCTTCGATGTCTTGAGGTACGTTTCGAACTGGTTTTTGTTGCGCGACGAACCTTCTGCAATGTTCAATGCTATGTCCATAGCCGCTTTTGCAAACTTGTCGACAAGCTCTCGTTCGCATTCGGTACGCGACTCGCGCATTGCCACATGAAGCCATCTGCAATAGTCAATTGCTTTTCCGTAGACACGCAAATCCTCAAATCTAAAAAAGCTGGGTACACCTTCTTCCATAATTATAAAAAGTTTTGTTAAATGTTGTTCGTATTATCTACCTCTGCATGTCTCTCTTTATTTCTGTATCATTTCAAAGCTGGGCAAAATGCTTCATAAACTGTGTACGGAAAAACATTGATGCCTGTTCGTTGGGTTTGACAGCAAATTTGCCGCGGAACTGGGACAACGAATCATAGCCCTTCGACGACATCCATTCCTTCAGTCCTTCGTTCAGTGTTTTCATATAGTCTACTCCATTCTTGTACAGACACGACACGACCTGCACCGTGCCGGCACCTGCCAACAGCATCTTCACCACGTCGGCCGACGTATGCACACCCGTCGATGCCGATATGTCGCAACGCAACTTCTTGGTCAGTATGGCTATCCAGCGCAGCGTGTTGTATATCTCGTCGGGCGACGAAAGCGACGGCGCATGCGTAAGTTCCATCTTGTCAATGTCGATATCGACATTCAGAGCCTTGTTGAACATCGTGATGCCGCTGACTCCCATCCACGAGAGGCGCTGCATGAAGTTGGCCATATCAGTGAAATTCTGGCTGACCTTGATGCTGATTGGAATTGTCACCGACTTGCGCAGTGTGTTGATTATGTCGGAGAAAAGGCGGTCCACATCCTCGCACGAAAGGGCTGTCTCATACGGCAGTATGGCCATATTGAGCTCCAAAGCGTCGCAACCGGCATCCTGGAACTTGCGGGTATAGGTCATCCAGTTCTCGAACGAGTAGCAGTTGATACTGCCTATTACTGGTATATGCAGACGTTTCTTGGCCTCTCGTATCAGTTCGAAATGCTTGTTCAGCGAGTCGTCGGCGACATGCGCGGCGACATACTCGTAACTCATGCCGTAATTGTCAACAGGAGCCATCATGCTGAGATTGCGCTTGATGTCATATATTATCTGCTCCTCGAACACTGATTTCAAAATCACTGCTCCTGCTCCGGCGGCTTCGAGTTTCTCGAGATTGGATATGTCGTTAGTAAGCCCGCAACTGCCGGCTATTATGGGGCTCTCTATTTCCAATCCTAAATATTTGGTCTTTGTATCCATGGTCTTGACTTGTTTTTATGAAATGCAAAATTAAACATTTTTCACAAAAAAAAATTTTTTTTGAACAATTATTTTTCCAACCGCACACCACTTCTCTATAAATCAAACTAATAAGCGCACACTAAAAAAAACAAAAACTGTTCATTCCGCTACAAAACAAAAATATTTTCTGCGATAAGAAAAAAAATATCTAATTTTGCAAACCCAAAAAAGGATAATTAATTTCGAAAAATACAACACAAAATGGAAAATAATCAAGAGCAAAAGAATGCCGAACACATCAGTTTTGTTTCTAAAAGCGAACAGTTTATAGAGAAAAATCAAAAGGCGATAATTGCCGTTGTCATTGCCATTGTGGTTATTGTTCTCGCGATTTTCGGAATCAAAAAATTTGTTTCTGAACCTCGCCAACAGAAAGCCAACGAAGCAATTTTTGCAGCCGAGCAGTTCTTCGCTAACGGCGATTTCAACTCCGCTCTCTATGGCGACAGCACAACCAACGACCAATACAGCATTGGCCTGCTCCGCGTCATCGACAAATACGGCTCCACCAAAGCTGGCAAGCGCGCCAAATACGAAGCCGGTATCTGCTACCTCAGACTCGGACAGTATCAAGAAGCACTCAAATACCTTGACAAATACAATGGCAAGGACCAACTCACACCCGTCATCAACGAAATGATGAAAGGCGACGCCGAAATCGAGCAAGGCAACAACGACGCTGCCATCAAGCACTACAACAAGGCTGCTCAGATGGACGACAACCCCATCACTGCTCCTTTCGCCCTCTTCAAAGCTGGCGTTGTCTATCTTATGAACAACAATAACGACAAAGCTGTCGAATGCTTCCAAAAAGTAAAGGACAGCTATCCCGAATCAACCCTGTTCAGCGAGATGGATGGTTTCATCGCCTACGCTCAAGCCAATCAGAATTAATCAACAAAGTGCCCGACTACGCGACGGCAGCCGGACTTTTAAAATAACTGTCAAGGACTTTTATAGCCTCGCTTCGGCGAGGCTTTTTTAGCACATTATGAAACGTTTCGCCCTTCTTGTATTTTTCCACATAATCTGCATCTTGCTTCCTTTTTGCTCCAGAGCACAGCAGTTCCCCTTCCAGGACACCTCGCTGCCTGTCGAACAGCGTGTCGACGACCTCATCGTGCGGCTGACACTCGACGAGAAACTGGGCTTCCTCGAGCACCAGAACCCTGCCGTCCCTCGACTCGGAATCAAGCCCTACAGCTGGTGGAACGAAGCCTTGCACGGCATCGCCCGCAACGGCATCGCCACGGTCTACCCGATGCCCATAGCACTGGCGGCAACCTTCTACCCCGAACTGGTCAACGAAGTCTACGCCTGCATTGCCGACGAGGGCGTGCGCAAGCACCGCCAGTCGCAAGCTGAAGGCCAGTATGGCGACAACACAGGCATCACCTTCTTCACTCCGAACATCAACATCTTCCGCGACCCGCGCTGGGGACGCGGCATGGAGACCTTCGGCGAAGACCCCTTCCTGACAGCCCAGATGGGTCTGGCCGCCGTGCGCGGCCTGCAAGGGTCTATTGAAGCGGAAAACGGAAAGCGGAAAGCGGAAAGCGATTTTGACGCGTCAGCCTGCTCTCCGTTCTCCGTTCTCCGTTCTCCGTTTCTCAAGTCCGCCGCCTGCCTCAAGCATCTGGCCGTCCACAGCGGCCCCGAAGGTCTGCGCCACCAGTTCGACGCCCGCATAACCGACCGCGACCTCTGGACCACCTACCTGCCTGCTTTCGAATACATAATAAAGAACAGCGACGTGCAGCAGGTGATGTGCGGCTACAACCGGCTGAACGGCGAGCCCTGCTGCACCAACCACCACCTGCTGGTCGACATACTGCGCAACCGGTGGCACTACGACGGTATCCTCGTCACCGACTGCTGGGCCCTCAACGACTGCTGGGAACCCGACACCGTCATTCCGCGCCACCGCACCCACGCCACTGCAGCACAAGCCGCCGCTGCCGCCTTCGGCTCGGAAGTTGACCTCGAGTGCGGCTCGGGGCTGGCGGCGCTGCACACGGCCGTCGACAGCGGCTACATCAGCGAGGCCAAAATCGATGAGCACCTGCACCGCATCCTGCGCACACGTTTCCGCATCCGTCCCGAATGGTTCTCAGAATACAACCACGGGCACAAAAGTCTCTATTCCGACCCCGCAAGGGTAGCAAGCAACACCTTGGTGCTGCTCAAGAACAACGGCATACTGCCACTGAACGACCCCAAAAGAATGGAACAGATTGCCGTCATCGGACCCAATGCCGCCGACTCGGCAATGGCCCTCGGCAACTACAACGGCGAGCCTCCCTACTGTACCACCATCGCCGACGCTTTCAACTTTCAACTTTCAACTTTCAACTCTCAACTTTATTTCGACACCGCCTGCCACCTGGCCGACAACGGCTACAAGCCCGGCCGCAAGTTCTGGAAACAGATTGCGAAGAGCGACGTCGTCGTCTTCTGCGGCGGTCTCTCCCCTGCCCTCGAGGGCGAAGAGCTGCAGGTTAATATGCCCGGCTTCTACCGTGGCGACCGCACCGCCATCGAGCTGCCAGCACCGCAGCGCGACCTCATAAAGGAAATCAAACGCCGCACCGGAAAGCCTATCGTACTCGTCCTCTGCACCGGCAGCGCCATCGGACTTGAAGAGGTGGTCGACGACGTCGACGCCATCCTTGTCGCCTGGTACGGCGGCCAGGATATGGGCACCGCCGTCGTGGGCGCCCTGTATGGCTTCACCGACGGCTTCGGACGCCTGCCGGTGACATTCTACAAATCGACCGCCCAGCTGCCCGAGTTCGAGGACTACGATATGAGCCGACGCACTTATAGATATATGGAAGAGGAGCCGCTGTTCCCCTTCGGCTACGGCCTCAGCTACGGCCATTTCCACTACGACAGCATCCAGTTCGACCGCCCGTCGCTGACGGTCAGCGGCACCCTCGTCCTCGACAGCGTCGACGGCTTCCGCGATTCGCAGCGCGAAGTAATTCAGGTCTATCTTGAAGGCGACGGCATCACCGCGCCGCGCCGCCAGCTCGTCGCCGTACAAAATATATTCCTCGACCTAAACACTCCTGGCCGCGACCGCTGCCGATTCTCTATACCGATCGACCCCTTCTGGCTGCGCCACTACAACGAGCAGACCGACCAGATGGAACTGCCGCCCGCCGGCACGCCATTTCAGCTTCATATAGCAAACGGCCCCACAATACAATTCTCATGGTAAGATAAGGGTTGAAAAAAAACAAAACCCACAAAAAACACAAAACTACAAGATTTACAAGATCTAAAAGATTTACAAGATCTCGCTCGCTTGCGAGCAGGAGATTTTGAACGTGAATGCCCGTAAATGCCCGTGAATGCCCGAAAATATTTTTTAGTTTAAACAGGAATTACCAGAAATTGGCCAGGAATTATCATAAATATTTTTTTAACGACATAATATAATCAAGTAATAATAGCCATTAATTCGCTCGCGTCGCGAGCGTTATAATCTATAAGATCTATAGATTTCGTGAGGCGGGACGCCGAGCAGGAGAAAATATATCCACAAGATCTACAAGATCTCGCTTGCGAGCAGGAGATTTTGAACGTGAATGCCCGTAAATGCCCGTGAATGCCCGAAAATATTTTTTAGTTTAAACAGGAATTACCAGAAATTGGCCAGAAATTATCATAAATATATTTTTAACGACATAATATAATCAAGTAATAATAGCCATTAATTCGCTCGCGTCGCGAGCGTTATAATCTATAAGATCTATAGATTTCGTGAGGCGGGACGCCGAGCAGGAGAAAAAAAAAAGAAAAAATCCACAAG
>DFHL01000108.1 GCA_002371315.1 Bacteroidales bacterium UBA3724
CTTATCCGCTACGGCATCAGCGCCATCGCACTCGACATCACTGGCAGCCACAAGCAGGGCATCCGTGCCTGCGTGGCCCTCGTCCAGCGCGAACAGTTCCCCGACCTCAAGGTCCGTCTGGAGCAGTTCCGCAAGGACCATCCGGTGAAGTAAACTCCTAATTTGTAATATACTCTAATCGCAGGCGGGGCGCCTGCGTACCAGACTGTCTGGTACGCAGACGCCCCGCCTGCGATTAGATGTGTCAGATAACAGCGAGGTTATTTCTTGATAAACTTGCTTGCGGCGTTTCCTGTGCGTAGAATATAGACGCCTTGGGGCAACGCGCTGATGTCGAGCCGTGTGCGGCCGTCGGAAGCCTTGGCCTTTATTATGCAGCGGCCCATTGCGTCGAAGATTTCAAGCGGTGCCTCTGCTGGCAGCTCGACCCACAGCGTCGTGGTGGCCGGGTTGGGGTAGATGCTTGGCGAAAGGGCCTCGGCGGCTGTCTCGATGCCGATTTTGGGGTCCTGCTCGTAGCAGCCTATGTCGACGCGGCCACTGCGGAAGCGGGTGCCGCCCGAAAGGTCGGTGATATACGAGCCGCTTCGGTTGGTGTCGCCGGCATTGACAAGCGGCGACAGGTTGCTGATGTTCCAGTCGCCAAGGTTGTCGGAGAGTCCGATGGTGGTGTCGGGAGCGATGAAGTAGGGACCGTTGCCGTTGGCGGGGCGGTTGATGCGCGAGAGGCCGAAGTTGCTGTTGCTGTCCTTTTCGCCAAAGCCTTCGATGGCGGAGAAGGTAATCTGCCGTATGTCGTTGCTTGTCAGCGAGCTGTCGTTTCGCCAGATGATGCAGTTGCGAATTTTGGTGTTCTGGTTGTCGATGCCCACGCCCTTGTTGCAGACGATGTCGCTGCCATCCACGGTTCCGCTGCCCTTGACGCCGTAGCCGTCGTTGTGGACCACGAGGCTGTTGCGCACTGAGCCGCCATTGAGCTGGATTGCGCCGCAGTGGTTGTTCTTCAGGATGCAGCAGAACAGTCCGCCCTGTTGGGTGTAGACGGCTGCGCCGTTGGTGTCGGTGGTGCGGTTGCCTTCAAACGTGCAGCGCTCGATCTTCAGATTGTTGTAAATGTATGCCGCCGAGCCAGTTGCAGCCAGGCCGTCGGAGAAGGTGATGTCGTAAATCTTGTTGTTGGCTGACGAGGAGGGCGAAAGGAGTATGGGGCGCTTGCCTTCGCCGCTCAGGACGGTCTGCCCGTTTTGCAGGTCGCGTTCGCCGAGCGAGGACTCGGTGCCATCGAAGCCACCGTATATGGTTATGCCACTGGGTATTGTGAAGGCGTATTCGGCCGTGGTGTCGCCGGTATAGGTGCCTTTTTTTAGCCACAGTTGCCCTCGTTTGTAGAGGCTCAGCACGTCAAGGGCGTCCTTGACGTTGGAATGGGGCGAGTCCCAGCTCGAGCCGTCGCCGTTGGCATCGGCGGCGATGTAGAGCGTGTCCTGCATCGGGCACATATTGCTGGGATAGATGTTGAAAACGGCGGCTTGGCCTGTCGAGTAGCCGTTGACGCTCGAGAGGGTGTAGAAGCCGTCGCCGTATCCGCCCCAGCCGAAGTTGAAGTGGTAGCGGTTGTTGTTGCGATAGCCGTCGCAGACAAAGGCGTGGCCGCCTTCGCTGCTGCTGCCGCTGTAATAGACCGGGCGGCCCAGGTCGAGGTCGTGGTGCAGCAGCGAGTCCCAGATGGGGTTGGTATACACCGACTTGGCGAGATAGAAGCTGTTGAAGTATCCGAAGAAACGCAGTGCTTCGGGCACATTCTCGCTGTGTGCGCCGCTGCCGTTTGTGCGCGACGGGCTTTGGTAGTCCATCTTGACTGCCACGCCGCAGTGGTAGCACAGCAGCGACACGGCGTGCTGCTCCTCAGGGCTTGAGTAGTAGTTGACGCTGACAGGCATCAGCGAGTAGTCGTAATATGCCGAATCGAAGTCGGCGCGCAGCGAGCCATAGGCCGAATGGGCGTAAGAGTTGTGGCTGTAGCCCGTGTTGGGATAGCGGTGGTAGCGGATAATCTGTGCCATCGCCGTGGCCACGCATCCCGTAACGCTGTGGCCGCCATTGTATTCGGGACAGTAGTTGTTGTAGCCCGAGCCCTGGTCCCAGCGGGTTTCGACAAGGGCTTCTACGGCATCGGGGCCTTTGGCGTCGTAATAGCTTGAGCCTCCGCGTTCCAAAGCGTTCCATTCGTTCCGGAAATCGCGTTGTACGGCGATGATTTCTGCCGATTTGGCGCTGCTTTTCTTTACGGCCGTAACGTCGCTGACGTAGCTGTCGAGCCACCATCCCAGGTTGTCGGGAATGCGGGTGGCATCGAAAGCGCCGTTGAACGAATAGCCCACGATTGGCGAGAACGAGCGGTCGGCGCCGGTGATGACGAAACCATAGTCGCCGATGTTGAAGACATACATTATCGGATTGCCGTTGTCGTCGGAATATTGCCTGCAAGGCATTTGTGCGATGTCGTCGGCTATTCCGGGCGATTCGAGGAGGGCCAGAAACTGCCGTGCCGCTTTCCGGGCCTCGCCGGTGCCGACAGTCTGCGCGCTTGTCGTGGCGACGGCGAGAAGCAAAAGGATAGAGAACAGTGTTTTTTTCATATAAAAACGAATGCTATTGCTTGTTGATGAAATCCCAAACGTGGTCGATGACGATGTCGGCGCGGATGTCGAAGGCCTCGCGTGTGGCGTAGCCTATGTGCGGCACTGCGACGCAGTTTGGAGCGTTGAGCAGCGGGTGGCTGCCTTCCAGGGGCGGCTCTTTCTCGTAGACGTCGATGCCGGCACCGGCTATCTTGCCTTCGTTCAGGGCTTTGGCCAGCGCGTCGATGTCGACGACGTTGCCGCGGGCCGTGTTGATAAGGATCGACGTCGGCTTCATCAGGGCCAGCTGTGCGGCACCGACAAGGTGGTGCGTCTCGGCGGTCATCGGCACGTGCAGCGTGACGATGTCGCTGCGCTGCATCAGCGTGTCGAGGCTGCAGTATTCGGCACCCAGGGCCTTGGCCTCGTCGCGCTCGGTGCGGCTGTAGGCCAGCAGGGTGCAGCCAAAAGCCTTCAGCAGGCGCATTGTGGCGATGCCGATGGCGCCGGTGCCGACAATGCCGACGGTCTTGCCCCTGAGCTCGCGGCCCAGAAAGGCTCCGCGGCTTCCGCCCTGGCGGATGGCGCCGTCGAGGGATGTGACCTTGCGCATAACGTCGAGCATCAGGCCCACGGCCAGCTCGCTGACAGCGGTGGTGGAATAGCCTGCGGCGTTCTGCACTTCGATATTGTGCTGGCGGCAGTAGGCCAAGTCGATGTGGTCCAGGCCGGTGAACGCCACCGAGAGCATCTTGAGGTTTGCGCACTGCGACAGCACGCTGCTGCCGAGCTTGATGTTTGAGATGATGGCGATGTCGCAGTCCCTCATACGCTCGGCAAGGGAGCTTTCGTCCTCGCGGCGGTCCATAAAATAGCGGAAGCTATGTCCTTTGGCGGCAAAGGCCTCTTTGAGTTCTTTGAAATGGTTCTCGCTGATTCCCAGCGGTTCAACACAGGATATAATCATTTTTCCAATCTTTTTGAGATGTTGTATAAACGAGAAAACGATAAAACATTGAAAATATTTTATCGTTTCTTTTTTACCGAAAATCCGAAGCCGCCTATTTTCTCGCCCAGGCCATAGTATTTGCCGTGCGAGTAGGCGAGGGGGCCGCAGTGGTTGAGCTGGAAAGCGCCGGTCGACTTGTCGATCATCCGCTCTTCGGCGTCGATGGCCACCACGCGGGCCAGAAACATATCGTGGCTGCCCAGCTCCTTGACCTCGAGCACTTGGCATTCGATGTTCAGCGGCGATTCGGCAATGAGCGGAGCCTTGACTATCTGTCCTTTTTCCGGCGTCAGGTTCAGGGCTTTGAACTTGTTGACGTCGCGTCCGCTCTTGACGCCGCACCAGTCCGTTGCGCGCGCCAGGGCTTCGGTGGTGAGGTTGATGACGAACTCGCCGGTGCGCTTGATGATGTCGTATGAGTGGCGCTGTTTGCGCACCGATATGTAGCACAAGGGCGGGTCACTGCATACAGTGCCCGTCCAGGCTATGGTGATGATGTTGTATTCCGCTTCGTTTTCGCCGCACGACACCATCACGGCGGGCAGCGGGTAGATCATATTGCCGGGTTTGAAGGCTGTTTTCATCTTTGCGGTGCAGGGTGTTGGCGCATTGTGCGCGGCCTATTCCTTGAATTTCTTCTCCAGCTCGTCGACCCAGAAGTGGAACTGCTTGTCGGTCTCGTTGAGGTTGGCGACTGTCTTGCAGGCGTGCAGCACGGTGGCGTGGTCCTTGTTGCCGCACTGCAGGCCGATGATGGCGAGCGACGACTTGGTCATCTTCTTGGCGAAATACATTGTCAGCTGGCGAGCCTGCACGATTTCGCGCTTGCGTGTGGGCGACTGGATGCTGTCGAGCGGCAGCTTGAAGTAGTCGCACACCACCTTCTGGATGTAGTCGATCGTGATTTCGCGCGTGGTGCTCTTGACGAACTTGTCGATCATCTGCTTGGCCAGGTCGATGGTTATCTCCCTGTGGTTCAGCGACGACTGTGCGATGAGCGACACCAGGGCGCCTTCCAGCTCGCGGACGTTGGTATTTATATTGTATGCTATATATTCAATCACGTCCTTGGGCATCTCGATGCCGTCGTTGGCCAGTTTCTGGTTCAGGATGGCTATGCGCGTCTCGACGTCGGGCGTGCCGAGGTCGGCGGCCAGGCCCCATTTGAGGCGCGACAGCAGGCGCGGCTCAAGCGTGCCGAGCTCGGACGGAGCCTTGTCGCTGGTGATGACGATCTGCTTGTTGCGTTGGTGCAGATAGTTGAAAATGTGGAAGAAAGCTTCCTGTGTGTGGATGCCCTTGGTGGCCCAGAACTGGATGTCGTCGAGAATCAGGAAGTCGATCATCTCGTAGTAGTGGATGAAGTCGTTGGTGTTCTTGTTGCGCACGGCTTCGACATACTGCTGCAGGAACTGCTCGGAGGTGACGTAGAGCACCGTGTCGTCGGGGTGCAACTCCTTGGCCTTGATGCCGATGGCGTGGGCCAGATGGGTCTTGCCGAGGCCTACGCCTCCGTGCAGCAGCAGGGGGTTGAACGACGTGCGGCCGGGGTTTTCGGCCACGGCGTATCCGGCGGCGCGGGCCAGGCTGTTGCAGTCGCCCTCGACAAAGTTTTCGAGCGTGTAGTTGCCGTTCAGCTGCGAGGGTATCTTCTGTTTCTGTATGCCGACGATGACGAAGGGGTTGGTCGGTATGTCGCGGCTGCCTTCTTCGCCGTCGATGATCAGGGGCACGTCCTTGGGCTTGTTCATCGTCGACTGGCGGCCGTTCGATGGCAGGCTGGTGGTGATGGGCGAGCCGGCGATGCTGGTGTCCATAAGTATACTGTATTTCAGCATACCGTTGGGGCCGAGCTGAAGGCGGATGGTGCGCTTCAGCAGGTCGATGAAGTGCTCCTCGAGCCACTCGTAGAAGAACTGGCTCGGCACCCTTATGGTGAGGATGTTGTTCTCAAGCTGGACGGGGACGATGGGCTCGAACCAGGTCTTGAACACCTGCTCGTTTTCCGGTCCCAGGTTCTCTTTGATTATTTTGAGGCAGTTTGCCCAAACGGTTTTATAGTTCTGCATCATTTTGATGAATCTTTCGGCGTGATTTTATATGACTTAAATGATAATGTCTTTTGTTTTTCTGTGATGCAAAGTTCCAACAATTTTTTTTCACCGCGTTTGAAAAAAAAATTTGCACATATCGGAAATTTTTATTAAACATTGGCCCGCTTTCGGCGCGGTCGAAGCGTCTGGTCTCCAAAATTTCTTATTTGACAACAATTTAATAAATTTTTACATAATTTTCGCCCCAAAATATACGGTTTTATTTTGAACCGAAAAAATTTTTTTGCCAAAAAAACGCATATTTTTTGCACTTTTTTTGTTCTTTTTTTAACTCGCTGTGATGTAGCCGACTGGCCGATTCGGCGGCTGCAATCGGGTGTAAATCATCTTGTTGCAGTAACGTTTTGATTGATAATGCCTACCTTTTCGGGCGCTGTTTTTAGTGCGCAGATTTTCATTGTTTTCGGCTTTTGCGCCGCCGCTTTGAACAATGGCTGTTTAAAAGTAAAAAATTTTTTTCCGCCTTTTTTGAAAAAAATTCCCTTCCCCCTCGGCGGTGCCGACGGCCTGCAGGTGGCCTAAGGGCCACTTTCTATGCCCGTTGTACA
>DFHL01000001.1 GCA_002371315.1 Bacteroidales bacterium UBA3724
CCGACCGACCCCTGGGTCAACTGGTACTACAACACGATGATAGACGAGACCGACTCATCGGTATGGACATACGCAGTGCGCAACGGACACTACACGCTGACGCATTACTACAATGCAACGTCGTCGAGGCTGGAGTCGAGCCGCAACGGACATAACGGGGACAAGCAGCATTGGATGCAGTGTCACGAGTGGGTACTTACCGACTTTGATATGATTGATGCCAATGGGAACAATGGCGAAAACAACGATAGGCAGGTGCCTGTACATCCACAGGTGCTGCCCAGTGCATTTGGAATCAGCAGCTATGACAAGGATTTCTGGGGGCGATACAACACGATACCCATCGACTCGTTGCCACTGCAACTGTTGAAACAAAAATATAGTAAGTGATCACGATTAGTTTGCAAAAATCCCCACTAACACTAAACATAAAATGAGGACGAAACTGAATATACTGTTTTTGCTGTGCTGCCTGCTGCCACTTGCTGTTGTGGCGCAACAACCAGACACCGATGTCGACAGCGTTTGGGTTGAAGGATTTGTTGTGGATGTGGCCACCAAGAATCCCATAACCCTGTGCGAGGTGCAGTTTATGCAGGATGGCGAGGCCAAAGCCATCGTGTTCTGCGACGACAGGGGCTTTTACAGCGTTGGAATGATGCCTGTGGGGCTCTACAGCATCTCTGTCGTGGCGGAAGGCAAGTCGCTCCATTATGCGGAACTGCAGCTTGCGCAAAGCTCATTGGTCAATATTGCCTTAGCTATGGACTCGCTGAAGTACAAAACCCTGAAGCCGGCGGTTGTCAATGCTGAACGACCCAATCCTAAAGCGGTTTACAAACCGATAGTCTCGCCCGACGATCCGCGCCTCTGGAACCTTAACAGTGTGGAGGCTCTGATGCTGTCGGGTCCCGCAAGCAAAGACCTGAGCGGCGGCCATACGTTGTCTGGTCTTGCCAGCCATAGGCCGGCGTGGTTGGATGTGCCGTTTGACCAGTTGAGAACGGAAACGACGACGGATTCGGCAATGGAGACGAAAAACAATACGACCTTTGGCAGGACTGGTAAACACGCAAAGCGAGGGAAGAAGAAGCCACTAAAGCACTAAGAGTATCTCTTCGCGATTGCCTATCTGAAGGCGGAAGTAGTAGTCGGTAAGGTGCAGCACCAGGCTGTGCTTTGGGAACGGGTTCAGTATGCACAGCCCGTCGGCGACGCCGCTGGCCACCAGGTTGCCGTTCAGGTCGTAGACCTTGACGCTTTCGCCCGTCTTGCCTGAAATTATGATGTTGTCTTCGTTCAGCGACAGCGTCAGGCGGCTGTCAATGTCGGCCACCCAGATGGTGTCTGGCGAGGGCAGCATCTGCAGCACATCTATCACCGGAAGGCTTTCGATACTGATTCTTTTGGTCCGTTTTTCGGGCACCGTCGTTTCGGCGGCGGCAGTGGTGTCGGATGGCGGAAGCGCAACCAGTTGCTTGCCGAGGCTTTTGGTTTGCGACGTATCGCCTACGGCTTTGTCGTCGTCGCGGCCAAAGAATCTGCCCCACTCGGTGCCGAAAAATCTGTTCCACGGCGGCACGACGGCAATGGCCGTAGCGCCGGCCGCCAGCAGCAACAGTAGCACCAACACCGAATAGCGCATCTTGTTGATTGCACGGTGCATACGCTGATAGACAGCATCGCGGCTGACGCCAATCTGCTGGCCAATCTCTTCGGCGTTGTAGCCGTCAAGGTAGAGCTGCACCATCTGCCGTTCGCCATCACTGAGCGACGACATACAGCCTTCGAGGATCTCGGCCAGACGCTGCGATTCGTCAGCATCTATGCTGTTGGCCACATCGTCCGTAAGTGGTTCGGTGGGCAGCTGTTTTGCTCGGCCTATCCTGAAAAAAACGGACCTTGCCCGCCAGCCGACCCAGGCGCGCTCCTGACTGGCGGAAGCCTCGGGACGCAGCTTGTCGAGATTGTTCCAGATGTCGATGGCGACCTCCTGCATCAGGTCTTTGCAGCACTCCGTGTCCCTGTCGGAACGCCGCCAGCACATCCGCCACAGCATCGAGTGGTGGCGAATGAGCAGGGAGGTGAAATGAGTCTCGCAATCGGCGATTGGTTTTTTCATCTTACGGGCGCTGAAGAAGGTTTTATTACTATAATACACACTTTTCAGGGAGAATCTGACACGGGAAGGCAAATATTTTTCAAAACGCCCGCTTTCAAGAATTATTTTGATGACACCCCTTTTTCGGCGCCCTGCGGCAAAAAAAACTCTTTCGATGTCAGATTCCGGCAGAAAAATGCGTATTATATTATTGAACCGGTCGGCAAAACGAGCGGACAATCTGTTGAAGGAAATTAACCCAATTGCATCTTAAAACAATCTGATTATGAAAAAACTATTTGTATTTTTGTTGTTAGGCCTGTGCACAAAGGCTATGTGCCAGCCTGTCTATTTCGACGCCGACGGCATCGTCTACGGCATCACTTCGGAATCGGACCGCACCGTCGAGGTGTGCCCGTACTACTACATCACTAATAGCCCGTACAGCGGTGATATCAGCATTCCGCAGACGGTGGTCCACGACGGCACGACGTATACCGTCACGGCCTTGGGAGGCGGCGCGTTCGAAAGCTGCAGCAATGTCACCAGCCTAACCCTGCCGACAACCATACGCAGCATCGGCTCTTACTGCTTCTATAACTGCAGTTTCACATCACTCGCGCTGCCCGACTCGCTGCGCTTCATCGGCGACCACGCTTTCTCGTATTCCCACATCGCGTCGCTGCACCTGCCAGCCTGTTTCGAGAGTTTTGACGACTGCGCTTTCTGGGCCAGGAACCTGACGAGCATCACGGTGGATGAGGCCAACCCCCGCTACCGTTCCATTGACGGATGGCTCTACAGCAAGGACAGCCTTACGCTCTGCCTGGTTCCCGACGGGACAACGGGCAACATAGCCGTCCCTCCGTTCGTGCGCCACATCGGCAAGATGGCGTTTGGTTTCGGCCGCAGCATCACCGCGGTCTCGCTGCCCGAGGGGCTGCTTTCGATTGGCGACTTCGCGTTCAACTGCTGCGAGACGTTGGATGGCATCGTCATTCCCTCATCGGTGACGCACATCGGGATTCATCCTTTCTCATACTGTCCGCAAATGGACAACCTCAGTATCGCCGACGGCAACAGCCATTATGTGATGGACGGGCTGATGATATATAGCATTGGCTATGACACCCTTGTGTCGTGCCACAAATCGGGTGCCACGGTGACGCTGAACCCCAATCTGAAAGTCCTTGGCGGTTTCGAGAACAACACTTGGGTTGAAAACATCACTATTCCCGAGGGGGTGACCGACATCAACGACAACTGCTTCAACGGCTGCTCGTTCCGCAGCATTGCGCTGCCGGCGCATATGAAGTCGATAGGTGCCAATGCGTTCTTTCAGAACGACAACCTCACCAATGTAACGATGCCGCAAACGCTCCTTTCGATGGGCGAAGGCGCTTTTATGACCTGTATGTCGCTCACGTCGATTGCAATTCCCGATTCGCTCCGCGTAATTCCCAAAAACGCTTTCAGCAATTGCATCAGACTCAACTCTATAACCTGGGGCAACGACATTGAGGAGATCGGCGAATACGCCTTCTGGGCTATGTCGTTCTACACGAGTCCTCACATCACAACCCTCGACCTGCCGTCGAAGTTGAAGAAGGTTGGCGTAGCTGCCTTCGGCGCCGAGACCAACTACCTGCGATACGTTAATTTCACAGGACAGGTCGACACCTTGGGCGAAGCCGTGTTCTATCACGCGAATCTTAACCATATCCGCTTTGCCAATGTAGCCCCCGGAGTGCCGCCTGCCGTCAAAGGGCTGGGTCCGCTCTACGGGGTGAGGAACATCCAACGTATCTATATTCCTTGCGGCACTATGGACTTATGGGTTTCCGACAGCTACTGGGGACAGTTCGCCGACAAGTTCGTCGAGGACTGCGATGGTATCATTGATGCCGAAGATGCCGACCTTCGCGTTTATGTTCGCGACGGAAACATCGTTGTCGACGGCGCCGACGGCGAGCCGATTTCCATATTCGACGTAACGGGGCGCGCAGTCTCAGCAGCACCCTGTCCGCTTCCCTCTGGCGTCTATCTGGTCAAGGTCGGCGAGCGGCCCGCCAAGAAGGTGGTGGTATTGTAGGCGCGCCTGCAGGCTAGTTTTTTTTAGGCTAATTAGGCAGATTAGGCAAATTAGGCAGCCTAGTATGCCTAACCTGCCTAAAACGCCTAACTTGCCTAACCTGCCTAATTTGCCTAATTTGCCTACAATGCCTAATGCCCCCCTCATCCATTCCGCCGCTGCCAATCCTTGCGGGCTCGGTACATCTCTTCTTTTATTCCGCCGTTTTCCTTAAAGTTGCGCTTCAGCCATTCAATCAGGCCGACAATCAAAGCGTCGGCCTGATGAATCAACGTAATAGCGATATTGGCGATCGCCTCATCGTTGCGATCCTGTATTTTATTTCTATAAGTCTCAGAGTCATTATGCTTGGCGCAGAAACGACGCGTTTGTATTGAGCGGGGATCGTCTTTCCCCCATTGCGCCAATCCCCTAACACGCAGATAATCCTCGTAGTCCAGCAACAGTTCGTGCAATGAAGCCCTGTTCACATTGGTCAGCTTTATCTCCATCTCCTTCGAAGTCACACCGTCAATATTGCCTTCCGCCAGGTTCTGCTTTCCCGACCGTGCCGCCATAACCATCTGGTCAATTGTCCTGTCGCCAACCTTCAAATACTTGTGGGCAAAATAGTAGGTGATGTCATAGATACATTCAGCCTTCTGGAAAGCAATCAAAGAACGGTAATTCTTGTTCTGAGGCAGGAAGGAATTGTCCATTGCTGTGTTGTGTTTGTTGGTTTCTAATGTGGTTAGAGGTTTTTAGGCGTTATTAGGCAGATTAAGCGTTATTAGGCAGATTAGGCAAGTTAAGCTGCCTAAAATGCCTAATTTGCCTAACCTGCCTAACAAAAACCCTACGCCAGCCCCAAGCTCTTCTTGATTGCCTCGATTTTGGCGTCGAGGTCGGCGTTGGTCTGGTCGAAGTATTCCTTCTTGGTGAGGGTGTCCTTCACGCCGAAATAGAACTTGATTTTCGGCTCGGTGCCGCTGGGGCGCACCGTCACCTTGCAGCCGTCCTCGGTGAAGAACTGCAGCACGTTGCTCGACGGCAGGTCGATCTTCGTCACCTTGCCCGTCAGGCAGTCGGTCTCTTCGAGCGTCTTGATGTCGCGGATGCGCACCACGCGGTTGCCGTTGATTTCCTTTGGCGGATTGGCGCGGTAGTCCTTCATCATCTGCTGAATCTCCTCGGCACCGCTCTTGCCCTTGCGGACAACGCTCAGCAGGCCCTCCTTGTAGAAACCGAACTCCTTGTAGAGGTCCACAAGTATGTCGAAGAACGTCTTGCCTTGCGAAGCGGCCCAGGCGGCAATCTCGGCAATCATCGAGCAGGCGCCCACGGCGTCCTTGTCGCGGACAAAATCGCCAATCATATAGCCGTAGCTCTCCTCGCCGCCGCCGATGAAGGTCTCCTTGCCTTCCATTTCAAGAATCTTGGCACCGATCCATTTGAATCCAGTCAGCACGTCATAGACCTTAACGCCATAGCGACGGGCGATGTCGGTAGGCAATTCGCTGGTGACAATCGTCTTGATAATAAACTCGTTGCCCTTCAGACGGCCCTTCTCTTTCCACTGCTTCAACAGGTAGTAGATCAGCACCGACATCGTCTGATTGCCGTTGAGCAGCATCCATTCGCCGTCGGGCTTCTTCACGGCCACGCCCACGCGGTCGGCGTCGGGGTCGCTGGCGAAGACTATGTCGGCATCGATTTCCTTGGCCAGGTCTACAGCCATCTTCATAGCGGCGTGCTCCTCGGGGTTGGGCGACGGCGTGGTGGGGAAATTGCCGTCGGGGACAGCCTGCGCCTTGACGACATTAACGTTGGTAAATCCCAAGCGTTCAAGCATCTGCGGTATCAGCTTGATGCCCGTACCGTGCAGCGGCGTGTAGACAATCTTCACATCGTGATGGGCCTTGATGCACTCGGGGTTGAGCACATTCTTCTCGATCTCGCGCATAAAAGCCTCGTCCACCTCGCTGCCGATGGTGACGATACGGCTCTCGCCGCCAGTCCATTTCACGTCGTCGAGCGACTTGATTTTCTCCACCTCGTCGATAACGCTGGTGTCGTGCGGCGGCACCAGCTGGCAGCCGTCGTTCCAATAGGCCTTATAGCCGTTGTACTCCTTCGGGTTGTGCGACGCCGTCAGCATCACACCCGTCTGGCATTTGAAATAGCGCACCGCATAGCTCAGTTCGGGCGTAGGACGCATATCGTCAAACAGATAGACCGTAAAGCCATTGGCGGCAAGCACATTGGCGGTGATTTCGGCAAACTCGCGGCTGTGGTTGCGACTGTCGTGCGAGACGGCCGCCTTCAACTCCTCGCCCGGGAAACAGCCCTTCACATAGTTGGCCAGGCCCTGCGTGGCCATACCCACAGTGTAACGGTTCATACGGTTGGTACCCACGCCCATAATGCCGCGCAGGCCGCCCGTGCCGAACTCCAGGCTGCGATAGAAACTTTCGTTCAGTTCTTCGGGGTTCTCGGCCTGCATCTTGCGGATGGCGGCCTTCGTTTCTTCATCGTACGCTCCTTCGAGCCAAGTTTTTACATTTGCCAGCGTTGTGGCGTCGAGTGTCGTTTGTGCCATAAATATTTCGATATTTTGTGATTATTCGATTATAAATTAATTTCTTGCTTTAAATTGTCGTACAGATAGGCGGGACTTTGGAAATAGAGACCGGTTTTCAGATTGCTGAGCGCCGTATATGTCTTTGATTTGTAAATAATACCCCTGTTACTATTCTATACTTTTATCTTTTAACGTCACAAAATGTTTTTTATTGCATTAAAGAATGGTTTCTTTGCAAACGTAGACTCAACTACCAAGTGCA
>DFHL01000057.1:0-15033 GCA_002371315.1 Bacteroidales bacterium UBA3724
GTATTTGTACGCTTCCGAAGCGTACAAATACTGTTCATATACTGTACATATACTGTACAACGGGCGAAGAAGGTATCTTAAACACCTGAGGATTAACTATTTATAACACCTGTTGTTTCGTTGTGTGTCACTCTGTGTCACCCTGAGCCACAGTTGCTTATGGCGTGCCGTTTTTTTGTGAATAGCGACACGAACACGCTCGTTTCACAGGTCACGGGTCACTCACCTTCATAATAATTGCTGTCTAATTGCTGACAATTGCCGTTAAGCAACAATTAAAAAATAAAGTACAACGATAATTGAAAATAAAGGGGAGTTAAAGGGGGAAGTAATAAAAGGAAGTAAAAAAGGGAGTAATAAAAGGGAGTTAAAGTGGACAATACATTTTGCGACAATATTGTAGACATACGTATTGTCCATTTTAACTTCCATTTTAACTTCTCATTGTTGTATGTTATTTTTTCTACCGCCCTAACTTATGATTATAGGTCACCTCTAAATTCGTGTTCAAAATAATGATTTTTTTGAGGTCTCTATAGAAATCTGGCAGGCAAAATGTGAAACAATCACCGCATTATGTGCATATCTATGTGCGGAAAATTTTGTATTTTTGCAGCGGATTTTATAACACAATTTATAGTATAACTATTTAATAATTAGATATGAAGAAAGTATTTATACTTATGGCGGCCGTCGCGATGCTTATGGTCGGCTGCAAGAACAACAACCAGCCCGCCGAGGCTCAGGAACCCGTCCAGGAGGGCGCCGCCGTCTATATGACCCGCGACATCAGCCCCGAGGCCCTCGTCAAAATCTATGAAGCCTTGGGCGTGAAGGCCGAAGGCCGCGTGGCCGTCAAGATCAGCACCGGCGAAGGCTCCAACCCCAACTACCTCAAGCCCGAGCTTATCCGCCTGCTCGTCGACACCGTGCACGGTACCATCGTGGAGTGCAACACCGCCTACGGCAACGCCCCCGAGGACAAGCAGGACGAGCGCACCACCTCCGCCAACCACTGGAAAATCATCGAGCGCCACGGCTTCATCCCTATGTTCAAGGTCGACATTATGGACGAAGAGGGCGAAATCCGCATCCCCGTCAAGGACAGTACCCACATCAAATACGACATCGTGGGCAGCCACATCGACAACTATGACTTCCTGATCGCCCTCAACCACTTCAAGGGTCATCCTATGGGCGGCTACGGCGGAGCCCTGAAAAACCTCAGCATCGGCTGCGCCAGCCCCAACGGCAAGGCCTACATCCACTCGAGCGGCAAGATGGAAAAGCTCGACATCGCCAAGCTCTGGACGCCCGAGTTCATCGGCAACCAGGACGGCTTCCTCGAGAGTATGGCCGCCGCCGCCCAGGCTGTGACCGACCACTTCCGCAGCAAGAAGGGCATCATCTACATCAGCGTGATGAACAATATGAGCATCGACTGCGACTGCGTGGACCATCCAACCCCCGTCAAGCTGCAGGACTACGGCATCCTGGCCTCCACCGACCCCGTGGCCCTCGACCAGGCCTGCATCGACATCATCAACAACATTGAGGCCACACCCGACAACGACCCCACAACCCTCACCGAGCGCATCGACAAGCAACACGGCATCCACACCATCGAACACGCCGAGAAGATCGGCCTCGGCACCCGCAAGTACCACATTGTCAGCATCGACTAAAATATGAAAAATATCGCGACCATCATCTGCGCAGCAGCGCTGCTCTTTGCAACCACCGCCTGTGCACAAAACCGAAAGGAGAATAAAGAAATGAAGAAAACACTTGTGGCCTACTTCTCGGCCACCGGAACCACCAAGGCCGCCGCACAGCGTCTGGCCAAAGAAACGGGCGCCGACCTTTTCGAGATTGCCCCGGCCGTACCCTACACAGCCGCCGACCTCGACTGGCGCGACAAGCAGAGCCGCTCCACCAAAGAGATGCAGGACCGCTCGTCGCGTCCCGCCATTAAGGGCTCCTGCCCCAACATCGCCGACTACGACACCGTCTGGATCGGCTTCCCCATCTGGTGGTACACAGCACCCACCATCGTCAACACCTTCATCGAAGCCCACGACCTGAGCGGCAAGGTGCTCAACGTCTTCGCCACAAGCGGCGGCAGCGGTGTCGGCGGTTCGGCCAGCGACCTCAAGAAAGCCTACCCGCAGTACACTTGGGGCGAAAGCCGCCTGATGAACTGACCCCACCTACAAAAAAGAAGAACGGAGATGCGAAAACAGACTTTCACATCTCCGTTCTCTTTTTTTCGGAACTCCGTTAGCCTCACTTGGTCGAGACAACGAGGTAGTCGGTGAAGCGCCAGAAAGCGTTGACATCCTTGATGGTCAAGTAGGCCACCTTCTTCGAATCGTTCTCGTCATAGACAAGTTCATACGAGCCTTCGGGATGCTTCGAGATAACCTGTGCCTTGCGCTGGCCGATGGCGATAGTGGTCACCTTGGTGCGGTCGATGGTCTGGAACTTGCTGACGTCCATATCGGCCGAGGTGTTCTGCTTCTTGCCGATGCCGATAAATCCGCCGCTCTTGTTGACAATACCCATCTCCTTCAGGTCCTTGAACGAGCCGACGATGTAGTAAGCCTTGTTGGCCTCGTTGGTCTGGTAGGCGATATAGTCTTCCTTCTCCTGGTTGGCTTTGGTGAGGTCGGTGACGTTCTCCGACAGCTGCTGGATGGTAGCCTTGCTGACCGAAAGTTCATTCATCAGGTTGCTGATCTGAGTCTCCTGGTCGCTGATGCGCTGGTTGAGGTTGTCGACAAACTCCTGCAGCTTGCTGTTCTCCTGTCCCAGGCTGGCAATCTTGGAGTTGAGAGAAGCGATTTTCTGCTTGTTCTGCGCCAGCATACCGTCGATGACGGCCAGTTGGTCGGTGATTTGTCCTTTGACGCGCGAGTTCATCTCGGGGTTACCCTGCTTGAGGGTGTTCACCTTGCTGTATCGTGCCGAAATCTCGGAAAGGTTGGTTTCGATTTCGTTGAGGACTTCAAACAGGGCATCGATTTCGCCGTCCTTGGCGTCGACAATGGATTGCAGCGAGTCGGCGCGCTGAATGGCAGCGGCCTTCTCAGGGTCTTCGCCGTTGCAGGCGGCAAACAGCAGCGGCAGCGCCGCCAGCATAGTCAAAAAAATCTTTTTCATTGTTATAATGTTTTAAATTGGACAATATAATATTTAAATTCCGTTATCTTTGTATCAAAAACGAGCCAAATCACATATTATTGTGACCCAAAGAAATTTTATATCAAAAAATCGAAACACTAACGCCCTATGCATAGCAACCCCCTGAACGAAACCTGGGCCACTCCGCACCAGACACCGCCCTTTGCCAGCATCGACCTGAACGACTACGCTCCAGCCATACGAGAGGCCATCGACGAGGCTCGCCAAACCATAGAACGCATCGCAACGCAAAGCGATGCGCCCACATTCGCCAACACCATCGACCGCCTCGAGACGGCCACCGAACGGCTGGACCGCGCCGTGGCCCTGCTGCTGAACCTGAACGAGTGCGACTCGTCACCCGAGATGCAGCAGACGGTGATGGAACTGATGCCCGAAATAACGCGCTTCGACGACAGCATCTGGATGGACGAACGCCTCTTTGGCCGCGTCGACACGCTGCACCGGCACCGCGACGCGCTGGCCCTAAGCGGCGAGCAGCAGCAGGTGCTCGACAAGTACCACCGCCGATTCACAGCCGGAGGTGTCGGCCTCGACGCCGACAGCAAACGCCGTTTTGCCGCCATCAGCGAGCAGCTGGCCACCCTGACCGAGCAGTTCGGACAAAATGCACTGGCCGACACCAACGCCTTTACGCTCAACACCATCGACCCCACCGACCTCGAGGGGCTGCCCGAAGGCGTCCGCAGCGCCGCACGCCAGGAGGCCGAAAGCCGTGGCCAGCAAGGCTGGACCTTCACCCTGCAGGCCCCCTCCTACCGCCCCTTTATGACCTACTGCTCCAAGCGCAGCCTGCGCGAGCAGATGTGGCGCGCCTACAACAGCCGGGGCAACCAGGGCAATGCCAGCGACAACAACGACACGGTACGCCGCATCGTCAACCTGCGGCTCGAGCAGGCACGGCTGCTGGGATACAAGAACTACGCCGACTGCAAGCTGGAGCGCACTATGGCGCGCAACACGCAGACCGTCGTCGCCTTCCTCGACAGCCTGCGCGATGCCTGCATCGGATATGCACGACGCGACCTGGACGAAGTGCGACAGTTTGCACGCCAGTGCGGGGCCGGTTTCGAACTGCAGAATTGGGATTTTGCCTACTACAGCGAACGGCTGAAGCAGGAGCGCTACGGCTTCGACAGCGAGCTGCTGCGACCCTACCTGCCGCTGGAGCAGGTGCGCGAAGGCATCTTCGGCCTCTACCGCCGCCTGTATGGCATACGCTTTGCCGAGGCTCCGTCAGTCGAAGTCTACCGCAGCGACGTCAAGGCCTACGAAGTCTTTGACGGCGACCGCTTTATGGGCATCCTCTATCTCGATATGTTCCCCTGTGCCGGCAAGCGCAGCGGAGCCTGGATGACCGACTTCCGCGGCCAGTCGAACCTCGGCGGCAGAGAGGAGCGTCCGCTCGTGCAGGTGGTGTGCAACTTCACACGGCCCACCGACGGCAAGCCCGCCCTGCTCAGCTTCGACGAGCTGCGCACCTTTATGCACGAGATGGGCCACGCGATGCACGGCCTGCTCAGCGACATCAGCTACCCCAGCGTCAGCGGCACCAGCGTGCCGCGCGACTTTGTCGAGATGCCGTCGCAGCTGATGGAGAACTGGTGCCTCGAGCCCGAATTCCTCAACACCTTCGCCCACCACTACCAAACCGGCGAGACCATACCGGCAGAATACATCGAAAAGCTGCGCCGCGCCGAGAACTTCGAGGCCGGATGGCTCTGTCTGCGCCAGCTCAATTTCGGCACCGTCGATATGCGCTTCCACACGCTGACCGAACCCCTTGCCGACGGCATCAGGGTAGAAGACTTTGAGAACGAGGCAATGACGCAGCTGCTGCCCACCGTCGACGGCTGCTGCACCAGCACGGCCTTCACGCACATCTTCAGCGGCGGCTATGCCGCCGGATACTACGGCTACAAGTGGGCCGAGGTGCTCGATGCCGACATCTTCTCACGCTTCAAGGCCGACGGCATCTTCAACGCCATCACGGCACGCGACTTCCGCAGCCTCATCCTGAGCCGCGGCGGCAGCAGCCACCCCGCCGACCTGTTCCGCAGCTTTATGCACCGCGACCCCGACAACAGCGCACTGCTGCGCCGATGCGGCTTTTCACAATGACAAATCGAGCTCCTCAAAACGAAGGAAACGGTGACCGCAATCATCCTTCCACACCACGCGGCTGTGGCAGGGGAAAAGGTCGAGGAGCGGACGGTGGTCGCCCAGCAGCTCGTCGTCGCTGCTCAGGGCGAAATTGAGAGGCACCTCCACCGGCCACCGGCCACTGCGGTTCAGCAGCGACTGCGTCCTGAACACCTTGGTGTCGAAGTCCTTGTAGGCCTCCAGAAAACCGCTTGCCGCATCGGAAGCTGTGCCGCTGCCGACTACGACACGCCGTATCGTGGCCTCGACATCGTGGACCGGATTGATGGTCCACACCGTGCCACGGAAAAAGGTGGTGGCACACAGCGCGTGGTAGCCGCCGAAACTGCTGCCGACAATGGCCCGGACACCCTCGTTTTCAACCGCCTCGCGTATCTGGTCCTGAATCTGCCACGGCGAGCGGTGGTCGTAGTCGAAAGTGGGCGAAACCACACGATGCTGCGGCAGCATCCTGCGAAGCAGCTGCCCCTTGGTGGCGTTGCCGTTCGAGCCATAGCCGTGAATGTACATTATCGTCATATAAAACCGTGTATGTGTTTGCAACCATTAACGCACAACTGCACATTCTATTGTCGACGACACAATATTTCACCCTATGGCACGTTATGTGTCAACAATGGACAAAGGCGAACAACATAACACCAGTTTGGCAGCCTGGTGCTGGCTGCTGCTGTCGGCAACGGTGACGGTCATCGTTGCCCTCTGCCATTTCCCCGACGGCGCCGACTGGAAATGGTGCATCCCCCTCACCGGCCGCTTCCACCTGCCTATGATGCTCGGTGGCACCGCGACGGTGGCACTTCTGTCGCTGCTTGTCTTCCGCTGCTGCAACACGGGGCCGCTGCGCCGCGGACGCCTGCTGGCCGTCAGCCTGGCACTTATGGCGATGCAGACCGTGCTGGTCTACAGCTACTACGTCCACACCGACTGGGATGTGCAGCAGCTGACCGGGGCGGCACGGGCAATGGCCGAAGGCCGGCCTACGCAAGAGTTCCAATGGTACTTCCAGTGGAACCCCAACAACCTGCTGCTCACCCGCTTATTTGCCGCCATCTTCTTCGTCACGGGCCCGCTGTGGGGCTTGAAGACTACACTTTTCCCGCTGCTGATGCTCCAAAGCGCCGGCGCCGCCATAACGGCACTGATGCTGGTGCAGACGGCGATGCACATCTGGCACCGCAAGGACTGCGCCCTGCTGGCCTACATCCTCTACCTGCTGCTGGTATGGCTGTCGCCGTGGTGGTCCATCCCCTACTCCGACGTCTGGGGGCTGATGCTTTCCGTGCTGATGCTGTGGATGGCCACGGCGGCACCGTTCAAGAGGGAATGGGTCAGGATTTTCACCATCGCCGCGGTCTGCGCCCTGGGCTACTACATAAAGCCCCAGACGCTCTTTGTGGCCCTCTCGATAGTCCTCGTCCGCCTTGCCGCAACCTTGCGCCGGCACAGAGGGATGAAACCCCTGCTGCGCCCCGCCGCCATAGCCCTTGGCGGCATAGCCACGGGCGTGCTGGCAGCCCACCTGGCCGTGGCGGGATGCGGAATGCACCTCCACACCTCGAAGGGGCAGGGCGTGTCGCACTTCCTGATGCTGGGCGCCAACTACCAGTCGATAGGCATCTACAGCGAACAGGATGTGGCCTTCGCGCGCAGCTTCCCAAAGAAAAAAGAGCGCCGCAACGCCGAGCTGGCCGAGACGGCCAAACGCTACAGCCATCTGGGCATTGGCGGCACGCTGACGCTGTGGAAGCGCAAGAACCTGCTGAATTTCAGCGACGGAACCTTCTATTGGGGCCGCGAGGGCGACTTCTACAGCTATGTGCCCGAACGCTCGGGCTGGCTGGCGCGGCTGACGCGCAACACCTTCTACAACCGCTCGCAACAGGGCCCCTGGTACGAGGGCTGGGCCGCAGGCGCAACAACGCTGTGGTTCGGCATCCTTGTCTTCGCGATGCTGGCGGCACTGCCCAAGCGGAAAGCGAAAAACGAAGGGCGGAAAGCGGAAAGCAAGGCGGTGACAACGGCGGACAATGGGCAGACAATGGACATCATCTTCTGGGCGCTGCTGATGCTGACGCTGTTCCACACGCTCTGCGAGGCCCGCGCGCGCTACCTGTTCTGCTTCCTGCCGCTGTTCGTCCTGGCCGCCATTGAAGGAATACGACGAATAAAAACCAAACTCGATGAAAAATAAACTATTAGTCCTCACTGCCATCCTGCTGCTGCTGTCGACAGCATCCGTTTCGGCACAAAACAAATGGAAATACGATTTCAGCATCGGCGGCACCTACAACAGCGGCAACATCAGCAACATAGGCCTGCGCAACACCGGCAGCGTAAGCCGCAACGACAGCATCCTCTCGATGGACGCCAGCTACAGATACCTCTACACCGAAGAGAAACGCGAAATGACCAACCAGGAATTCGGGGGCGGAGCCAAAATAGACCTCTACCAATACAGCCGATGGTCGCCCTTCCTGGCCACCGATTTCGTTGTCAACCACTTCAAGGGCTACGACTTCAAAATCAGCTTCCTGGCCGGAGCGAAATACCGCATCTTCACCCTGCCCGGCAAGTGCGACTACTCGCTCAGCGCCGCCATCGTGGAAGACTATGTCAACTACCACATAACCAACCCCTCGGCCGACACCCTCGACGGCTTTGTGGCCCGCGCTTCGCTGCGCGCCAAGATAAAGCAGCGCATCGGCGAAAGCACCCACATCAACCACACGACCTTCTACCAGCCGTCGGTGATGGACCTGGGCGACTACATCGTGTCGAGCGTCACGAAGATAGAAAACAAGCTGAACAAGCACCTCTTTTTCGACATCATCTTCAGCTACGAGTACCGCAGCATAGTGCCCGAAGGCCGCAAACGGACCGACATCGCCACCGAACTGGCCCTGAGGCTGGCCTTCTAAGGCCCGTACCCGCACAGCCCGTTCAACCATCGTTCAACCATCGTTCGACCATTGTTCAACCATCGTTTAACCATTTAAAATGGTAGAACAATGGTCGAACGATGGTTAAACGACGGTCGAAATGGCAGAGCAGATGGCTGGCAATCCGGGGCCGGAGCAGGACGGTTCGAGGCCCGAAGGACGAGGTCGCGGCGCGGATTTTCGCACCTGAAAGGAAAAAAATTTGGCCGAACGGGAAAAAGGTTGTATCTTTGCAACTTGAAACAAGTTGAAATTTAAATCATCAACGATTATGAAAAAAAACGTATTCCTTTCGCTTGCCGGCATCCTGCTGATGTGCGGGACGCTCAAGGCGCAAGTCGGTATGCCCATCCCCAACGGCAGTTTTGAACAATGGACCTCGCATCAGGGCTACAGCGTCCAGGTGCTGTTCCTGAATTTGCCCATCTATGGCGAATACTCGACGCCGACCGGCTGGGACTACCTGGCCTATCCCGTCAACGAGAGCCTGTCGCAATACGGTATGGCTATCAATATCAACACCACGATACCCGTCGTTTTGGCCACGCCCGAAACCGGCGACGTGCCCGACGGCACTAAAGCCGTGAAGCTGCAAAGCCTGATGCTGAGCGACATAGTGGACCCGACGGCCCTAAGCCTGGCCGGCGATATGCTCGACAGCTCGTTTACGCAGATGGTGATACCGTCCATCCTTTCGACCGGGGCAATCAAGATCGACTCGCTGATGCCGCTGATGACCGGCCTGATGGCCGACACGGGCGACCTGCTTTCGCTGCTGCCCACACTGCTGACGCGCGACGTCAACGACTTCGTCAGCGGCGGCCTGCCGCTCGACGGCTTCAAGCCCGCCTCGCTGACCGGCAGCTACAAGTACCATTCGGCCGTGGGCGGCGACAACGGGGCCGTAGTCCTGCTTGGAACACGCTACAACACAGCCACTCAAAAGCGCGACATCGTCGGCTTCGGCATCAACCTGGAGCTGACCGACACGGCCGCCTACACGCCGTTTGAAGTGGAATATATGCCGCTGAGCGCCCTCCTGCCCGGCACGCCGCGCCTGGCCCCCGACACGCTGATAGTGGCCATCGTCTCGTCGGCCAGCAACAATATGCAGCAGGGGTCGTATCTTTGTGTCGACAACCTGCAGCTGTGGCCTGCTCCCGACACCTGCGCCGCAATAGGCAACCTGATGGTGAGGAGCACCACCTACGACGCTTTTCCGGAGATGCAACTGATGTGGGACCAAAACTCGCAGCCCGACCACTGGGAGGTGAGCATCTGCCTGCCCGGCACGGAGCCTTTCACAGGCACCGTCTTCGAGACCACGGAGCCCTATTTTGAAATCCACACCCTGGAAGAGAACGGCACCCTGGAACCCAACACACTGTATGACATCTATGTACGCTCGGTTTGCGACGAGGACATCTACGGCGAGTGGGACTCGGTGCACTACCGCACTTTCTGCGCCGGGGTGAACGGCCTGACGGTCAACAGCGACAATCTGCAGGTCGCGGCCGACAAGATTGAAGGCTACAGCATCAGCTGGGACAACGACAGCGAGACCACAAGCTGGATCCTGACCTACGGCATTTACAACGAGCAGATGCCCGACAGCTGGGGCACAACCGTAACGGTCGACACCCCCTATTTTGCCCTGCCTCCGCTGCAGCCGAACAGGACCTATTCTGTGCTGATCCAAGCCCACTGCGGCGAGGACAACACTGGCCGCCCCGCTTGGAAAAACTTCACAACCACCAGCCTTACAGGCATCGAAACCGCCAATCAGGATTTGGCCAACAGCGTCGTGATTTATCCCAATCCGGCCCACGGCCAATGCGTGGTGACCGTCAGCGAGACGGCCGAGCTGAAACTGTTCGACCTCGACGGGCGCCTGCTGCAGACCCTGAGCAGCGACGGCTCGCCCGTGCTGCTGCAGCTGCCGGCGGCTGGCATCTACATTCTGCAGGCCACAACCCCGATGGGCGTGACCACGCGCAAGATTGTGAACAACTGACGCTATTTCAGCCGGCGCAGCCTGACGGTACCCAGCTCACCCTCAAGGGTGTAGCGAAAGAAGTGGGCTGAATCGAAGTCCATATTGAATGGTATGTCGGGGTTGCTTGTGTTCAGATAGGGCTTGTAGTCGATCTGGTGATATTCGCGGTCGCGGTCGGGCAGGTTCTCTGTGTCGATGCCCTGCGGGTTGGAATACTTGATTTTGCGGCGGTCGAACTTCTTGCGGCTCATTCCGGGAGCCGACACCTCGAAGTGGACGTTGTAGTCGTTGCTGTAGAGCGTGAAGCGGCCCTCGCTGTCGGTGTAAGTGTTCATTCCCACCGACCAGGCCTTGTTCCAGCCGCGGACGACAGCCCCCTCGACGGGCTTGCCGCTGGCGGCGTCGACCACACGGCCCGTCAGGCGGATATTGCTATAGGCCAGCATATTGTAGTAATTGACAGGTCTTAGTTCCTCGTCGGTGTAATAGCAGCTAAAACAGAACAGACCGTCAGTAAAAACACGGGCGGCAGGTTTGGATTTGCCAGTAGAATCGCGCAAGCCGGTATATTTTGCTTCAAAATTGACACCTGAGGGGCAGTCCTGAAACTCCCACCAGCCATATCCAATTGCCCCAAGGTATTTTGCACGTTCAAATGTACGATAAAGGAACAGCCATTGCCAATCCCACGGCACCGAGTCGCCATCGGCCGGAAGGCCCGTCTCGCCCACCATCCACGGCTTGCCGCAATAGCGGCTGTACCACCACATTTCGGAGTAGACGCGCAAGGGGTGGTAGGTGTGCATCTCAACGAAGTCTGTAGGCAGCATCGAGGGGTCCCACTCGAAGACCTCGATGGGCTCGGATGTCGCCACGGTAAAGAGCTGGTGCGGCGCATACTGGCGCACCCAGTGGCGCCATTCGGCAACCAGGCGGACGGCATCCATCTTGTCGCGGCTGGGTTCGGGGTCGAAATAGAGCGGCTCGTTGATGAAATCGTAGGCCCACAGCGCCGTCAGGTCGGCCAGATGGCGCAGCAGCCCCTGTGTGTAGGCCTGCCAGCAGGAGTCGAATGGCGGCACGATGAGCAGCATCACCTTCAGGCCGGCGCTGTCGGCCTGCTGCACCATACGCCTCGTGGCATCGAATCGCGCCGCGTTGTCGCCAGCGGTCCGCTCCTTGTCGTCCAGACAAACACGCACAGCGTTGAAGCCCCAGCTGGCAATGGTGTCGAAGTGCTCGCGAATCGAGCGGCCGCTATAGTAGTAGGCCGGAACCACCTCCACCCTTCCGTCCGCCTCTTGAAACTCGGCTTTATAGTTGAGCATCAGTGGATACCAGTATTCGCCGTCGAGGACGAAATGGCCATCCTGCAGGCCCACATAGCCGTCGGTAATGGGAGGAAGCGAGTCGCTGTATGCCACTTCGGGCGCTCTGCCGTTATGGCACGACAGCAGCGAAAGGCATACCGCCAGACAAAGGAGTAATTTTCTTGTAGCCATCTTATTACAAAAAAACCTTAACGTTAGCCACCATCAGCGATGAATGGCCAACGTTAAGGTCAGGGTTTTAGTCCTAAACAATCAGTATCCGAAGATTTCGTCGAGGGTGAGCTTCTTCACCTTGCCGAACTTCGAGAGGGCGTCGAAGTCCATCTCGCTCTCCTTGCCGAGGATGAGGTAGGTCTTCTTCTGACCCTTGACGTGCTTCTGCTGGAAGCTGACAAGGTCGCCCATCGTCATCTTCTGGTAGGCCTGGAAGTTCTGCTTGCGCAGGGGCTCTTTCCAGCCCATCTGCTCGCAGTTGAGGTAGGCGTTGATGATGCCCATCTTGGTAGTGCGTGCGGTGCGGCTGCCCGAGATCAGAGCCTCCTTGGCCAGCTTGAAGTTGGCCTCGGCCTGCGGCATATCGTCGAAGAGCTCCTCATAGGCGTTGAGGGCGTCGAGCAGCTTGTCGTTCTGCGTGATGACATTGGCGGTGTTGAAGAAGTAGCCGTCCTTGTCGCTGCCATAGGTGTAGTTGCTGCTGGCGCTGTAGGCGAGGCTGCGTTTCTCGCGCATCTCCTGGAAGACGATGGCGTTCATCGAACCGCCGAAATACTCGTTGAAGAGGTTCATACCCGGCACCATAGCCGTGTTGAAATGCTCGCCGCGGAAGTACTCGGTGACGTAGGTGTTCTTGGCGTCATAGTTGACAAAGAGCACCTGGTTGTCGTTGGTGGCCTGAGGCTGATAGACCTTGTTGGCGGGGACATCCTTGGTGGGCTTCACAGTGTGGATCTTGTTGACGGCGGCGGTGGCCTCCTTGAGGGTCAGCGGGCCGTAGTAGAGCACGCGGTGCTTGTACTGGAACAGGCCGTGCAGGGCATCGGTCAGCTGCTTGGCGGTGTAGGCGCGCAGCTCGGCGTCGCTCTCGTTGGTCTCCTTGATGTACTGCTCGCCGTAGATGCCGTAGGTGTTCAGGGCGCGGAAGGCGGCACGCTGGTTGGTCTTGTTGTCGGTGCGGCCCTTGATGGCACGCTCCACGAGCATCTGCAGCGCCTCGTCGTTGGGCTGGCAGGTGGCCATCACCTCCTCGACCAGGGCCATAGCCTTCTCCATATTCTCGGCCAGGCCGCTGATGCTGACAGTCACGGTGCGGCCGCCGACGCTGATGCCCCACGAGCAGGCCAGCTTGTAGAACTCTTCCTGCAGCTGCTCGGCGGTGTGCTTGTCGGTGTTCAGGTAGTCGACCAGGTCCGAGGCCAGGTCGATGGTCTTGTCGGCGGTGCTGCCGAACTCGAAGCGATACTGCAGGTTGAAGGTGCCGTTCTCCTTGTTCTGCACATAGAGCACCTCGCTGCCGTTCTGGGTCTTGCCCTTCTGCAGGTCCTTCTTGAAGTTGACAAACTGAGGCTGAATGGGTTTAGCCTTGTTGGCATCGGCCTTGATGCTGGCCAGGAAGGGGCTCTCGTTGTCGCGGCTGACGAAGATGGGGGTGATGGCAGGCTTCTGCACCTTGGTCACGGGGTCGGGGGTGTCCTGCTGCTTGTAGACGATGACGTAGTTGTTGTCCTTGCAGATGCGGTTGGCGAAGTCGACGATGTCCTTCTTGGTGATCTTGGCCAACTCGTTGATTTCGTTGCAGACATCGCCCCAGTTGCGGTGCTCCACAAAGGCGTAGGCCATCTGGCTGGCGCGGCTGTTGTTGCTTTCGGCCTGCTTCATAATACGGAGTTTCAGCTGGTTGATCGAGGCCTCGATAAGGCTCTCGTCAAACTGGCCCTTCTTGACCAGCTCGAGCTGCTCGAGCAGCAGGTCGCGCAGCTGGCCGAGGGTCTGGCCCTGAGTGGGGCGACCGCCAAGCATAAAGGCGGCATAGTCGTTCAGCGTATAGGTGCCGGCATAGGCGCCGAGGCAGAGCTGCTTTTGGTTCAGGTTCAGGTCGATAAGACCGCACGAACCGTTGTTGAGCACCATTTCCATAGCCTGGGCCAGCAGGGCGTCGCGGCTGCCGTTGCCCTCCTCGATGCGGAAGGCGATGGTGAGGTTGGCGGGGTCCTGGCCGTTGACGAGGCGGATGACGGGGCTGGTGATGGGCTGCTCCTTCACCTTGGTGAAACCGGGGACGGTGCCGGGCTTCCAGCCGCCGAAATACTTGTCGATGATGGCGATAGCCTGGTCGGGATCGAAGTCGCCGGCCATAGCAACGCACATATTGTTAGGCACATAGTAGGCGGCGTGATACTCGCGGATGTTCTTCATCGAGGGGTTTTTCAGGTGCTCGATGGTGCCGATGGTGGTCTGCTGGCCATAGGGGTGGTTGGGGAAGAGGGCAGCCATCATCGTCTCGTTGACGCGGCGGTTGTCCTGGGCCATACCGATGTTCTTCTCCTCATAGACAGCCTCAAGCTCAGTGTGGAACAGGCGCAGCACCAGGTTGGGGAAGCGGTCGCCCTGCACCTTGGCCCACTGCTCGATCTGGTTGGCGGGGATGTTTTCGACATACATCGTGTAGTCGTTCGAGGTGAAGGCGTTGGTGCCCTGGCTGCCGATGGCGGTCATCGACTTGTCGTACTCGTTGGCGATGGCGATGGTCGAGGCGATGTAGCTGATCGAGTCGATCTGGTGGTAGATCTTGGCACGCTGGGCCTCGTCGGTGGTGCGGCGATAGACCTCGTAGAGGTTCTCAATCTGCTGGATATAAACCTTTTCCTTCTCCCAGTCGGTGGTGCCCAGCTGGTGGCTGCCCTTGAAGAGCATATGCTCCAGATAGTGGGCCAGGCCGGTGGTTTCCTTGGGGTCGTTCTTCGAGCCGGCGCGCACAGCGATGTAGGTCTGGATGCGCGGGGCGTCCTTGTAGACGCTGAGGAAGACCTTCAGGCCGTTGTCGAGCGTGTACTCGCGCACCTGCAGCGGATCGTTGGGATAGGTCTTGTAGGTGTACTTCTTCTGTGCAAAGGCCGACGAGCCCACAACGAGCATCGCGGCCACGAAACTAAAGATAAATTTTACTCTTTTCATCGGTTAATTTTTTGTGTATTAGATTTTTATTCCATTTCGAACATAAAACTTCGCCCTGCAAATATACATAAAATAATTCAATTCCAATAAAGGCGGACGAAAAAGCGGCGCACGGGCGGCAGAGGCGCAGTTTTTCGGCTGGCACCCCGGCGGCAGGCCCCGACCGGCGGCCGTCGAGGCACCCGAAAAAGCCCCGTTTGCGCACCACCCGCTCTGCCCGTTGTAC
>DFHL01000057.1:15167-28450 GCA_002371315.1 Bacteroidales bacterium UBA3724
TACTGTACAACGGGCAGAGCGGGTACTAAGAACCAGGCAGTTACGGCGGCACAAAATCACCCTTCGGCGCTGCGGCCCTTCGGGGCATCGGGGGCGGCAAAACAGGGCCTGCGACGGCAGCGGCAACGCACGGCACACGATTATCAACCGCGGTTGATAAAAAAATACGGCAAAAATTTTCGTATGTGCTTTTTATATTGTAATTTTACAAAATGTTTTTCGCGCCCAAAAGGCGCGCAATATCCTTATACTCAGCAAAAAGCAATAATGCACAATATGAAAAAAGTAAGCAAAACACTGACAGAACACCTCGAAAGGGTGACAGAACTGGCCTCGAGGCTCGAACGGGGCGACCGAAAAGCATCGCGCATCGACATCGACATCCTCCTGGATGCCCTGCGCCAAATGTACGATGACGTTTATGCCCTGACGGACGGAAACGAAGACGAAAACGAAGACGAAAGCGGAAAGCGTATAGCGGAAAGCGAAGAGCAGCCCGCCGAAATGTCAGTGTTGATGGTCGACAACGAGGTCGAGGCGGTTTTTGCCAACGACACGGAAGCCGTGGCCGGCACCGACCCCGCCAACAGCCAGCCGACAATAGAGGAAATCGAAGGACAGCTCAACGACGAGCTGTTCGAGGAAGCGGATCCCGAAGCGGAAGCGGAAAGCGAGGAACCGGAAGCGGAAAGCGGAAAGCGGAAAGCGGAAAGCGAGGAGGCCGAGCCGCAGCCTGCCGAGGAACCCAAAACACTGTGGGACAAGCTGCAGAGCACGCAGGGCAGCGCCACCATTGCCGACAAGATAGGCACCGCCAAGAGCATATCGGACCTGCTGGAAGAGCAGAAAGCCAAAACCGAAGAGCCCAAAGCGGAAAGCGGAAAGCGGAAAGCGGAAAGCGAGGAACCCAAGGCGGAAAGCGAGGAGCCCAAAGCGGAAAGCGAAAAGCGGAAAGCGGGAAGCGAGGAGGTGAAGCCCGAGCTGCCGCCGCAAGGTGCCGACTGCAAGAGCCAGGCCCCCGAATCGAATGCCGCTGCTGCGCCGTCGCTGTTCGACTACTTCAAAACGCCGGCGCAGGACAACAACACGCAGCGCACCCTGGCCGACACCCTTGGCGGACAGATGCGCCAGCACGCTGTGCGCACCGACAAGGTCCACGACCTGCGCACCGTCATCAACATCAACGACAAGTTCAGCTTTATGAGCGAGCTGTTCCACAACAATATGAAAGGCTACAACGATTTCATCCTGCGCCTCAACGCCATCGACGGGCGCGACGAGGCCCTGGCCTACGTCGGCACCATCGCCGAACAGTACAGCTGGGACAACGAGTCGCTGGCCGTCAAGACTTTCTACAGCATCTTCGACCGCAAATTCTGACCGCGAATTCCGCGGATTAATCAAAACGGCGAATTAAGCGAATTGAGCGAATTAGTCAGCATTTCAAATATTTCAATTTTCAAATCCCAATGACCCCAAAAGCAATACTTTTTTCGGCCCCCTCGGGCTCGGGCAAGACGACCATCATCAAGCGACTGCTGCAGTATTTCGACTGCTTCGAGTTTTCAATCAGCGCCACAAGCCGCAAGCCCCGCGAGGGCGAAAGGGACGGCATCGACTACTACTTCCTCTCGCCCGAGGACTTCGAGCGGCGCGTGCAGGCCGGCGATTTCCTGGAATGGGAAGAGGTGTATGCCGGGACGCGCTACGGAACGCTGAAGTCGGAAATCGACCGCATCGCCGAGCGCGGCAAGGTGGTGATTTTCGACGTCGACGTCAACGGCGGCCTTAACATCAAGCGCTTTTTCGGCGACAACGCTATGGCCATCTTCGTGATGCCGCCGTCGATCGAAGTGCTGGAACAGCGTCTGCGCCAGCGCGGCACCGAGAGCGAGGAGTCGATACAGAAGCGCCTGGGCCGCTCGGCCCGCGAGCTGGACGAGGCTTCGCGCTTCGACAAGACCATCGTGAACGACGACCTGGACCGCGCCGTGGCCGAGACCAAAGCCGTCATTGAAATGTTTTTAGGGGCTGAAAACCAGCCGGCAAAAAGGATTTAGTACTCCCAACAATTCAACATACCGAACATAAGTGCAGAAACTTGGCGAATTCATAAAGAAGCACTCGAACACGCTGGTTTTCATCCTGCTGGAAATCATCGCAACGCTGCTGATAGTCCAAAACACGTTCTATCAGCGGTCGCGCATAGTGCGTGTGGGCAATGCCATAGCAGGGACGTGGCACCGGGGCGTGTCGTCGATGACGGGCTATTTCGGCCTGAAGGCCGAGAACGAGCATCTGGCGGCCGAGAACGCCGCGCTGCGCGCCGAGATGGCGTCGTCGTACATCTCATACAGCGACAGCGTTTTTCAGGTGAACGACACCGTCTACAAGCAGCGCTACTCGTACACCGACGCGCAGGTGATCAAGAACTCGTACAACCAGTCCAAGAACTATATGATGATCAACAAGGGCTCTGCGCAGGGCGTGAGCGTCGATATGGCCGTGATTTCGCCGCAGGGCATTGTGGGCGTTGTGGTGAACACGACGAAGAACTTCTCGACCATTATGCCCGTGCTGCACACCGACAGCCGCCACAGTGTGAAGCTGAAACGCACCAACTCGACGGGGTCGCTGATATGGGAAGGCGGCGACTACCGCTATGCGACACTGGTGGACATCCCGACGACCTATCCGCTCTACAAGAACGACACGATAGTGACCAGCGGACTGGCCAACGACTTTCCCGAAGGGATAGCGGTGGGATACATCGAGGACTTTACGAGCGTCCAGGGCAGCGGATTCTACAGCATCCGCATACGCCTGGCGACGGACTTCAACAACCTGAACCACGTCTATGTGGTGGACAACCATTTCAAGGCCGAACAGGATTCACTGATGAAAATAACGGAGGTAGACGATGAATAGCCAATTGATTATAAGAAATATCGGGCGGTTTGTGCTGCTTATGCTCCTGCAGGTGCTGGTGTTCAACAACGTCTATCTGGGCGGATACATCAACCCGTGCCTGTACGTGCTTTTCATAGCTATGCTGCCAACCAATATGGGCCGCATCCCGATGATGCTGACAGCCTTTTTCACAGGACTTTGCATCGACATCACGACCAATATGGCGGGCTTCCACACCTTTGCCTGCACCGCTGTGGGCTATCTGCGCGGCGTGTGGCTCGACAAAATCATCATCCGCGACAACGAAGAGGGCATCGATATGCCCTGCATCTACAACGGCTCGTATCAGCAGTTTTCGCTCTACCTGATGCTGCTGTTGCTGGTTTTCAACCTCATATACCACACCCTGCTGGCCTTCAGCCTGCACGACATCTTCAACATACTGCTGACGGCCCTGCTTAGCACCATCGTCACCTGGCTGCTGGCCATCCTGTACCAGACCCTGCTGCTGCGCAACACGAAAAACAAAAACAAAGCCTGATGAACACCAAGAAGACCATAACCCTGCTGCTGGCCCTGCTGTGCGTGCTGCCGATGCACGCGCAACTGGCTGTGGGCAAATGGAAAGACTGCTTCTCGTACTACGAGCTGCACAAGGTGCTGCAAGCCGGCGACCGCATATATGCCTCGGCCAACGGAGGCCTGATGTACTACGACCTCGGCGACCTGACGGTCAACCGGATGAACAAAACGACGATACTCAACGATGCCGGCATCAGCACGTTTGCCTACGACCAGCAGACCCGCACCCTCGTCGTCGCCTACAGCAACGCGAACATCGACCTGGTACGCAACGACAAAGCCATAAACATCAGCGACATAAAGCGCAACAACATTGGCGGAAACAAGAACATCAACAACATACGCTTCAAGGACCGCTGCGCCTACCTGGCCTGCGGGTTCGGCATCGTTGTGCTTGACCTTGTGCGCAACGAGATAAAGGAGACCTTCTACCTTGGCACCGACGGCACCTATCTGAACATCAACGACATTGCCTTCACCGACAGCCTTATTGTCGCCGCCACGGACAACGGCATAATGTATGCCAGCCTGAGCAACCCCTACCTCAACATCAGCAACAACTGGACCCGCGACGAAAGCTCGCTGCTGGCCGGACTGACCGTGAGCAAGCTGGAAGTCGACGCCGGCGGCCGCCTCGTAGCATTGGCCACAACGGCAGGGAGCGACACGGCCGTGTATCGCGAAAACGCGACGCTGACCTTTGCGCCGCTGACGTCGGGCAACATCTGCAACATCAAACTCTCGCGCAACCAGCTGTTTGTATGCCACAACGACCGCCTTGCCATCTACGATGCCCAATATGCCCTGAAGGACGAAATCGGCGACATCGACTGGATGAAGATGGAAGTGAACGATGCCGAGTTGGGCAGCGACGGCCGACTGTGGCTGGCCCACCGCTGGGCTGCACTGGCATCAGTGGAGCTGGACAACAACCTGCGCATCAACACCTTCTATCCCCAAGGGCCAGCCAACGACAACAGCTATAGCCTGACAGCTTTCGACAACGACCTGATGGTGTGTCCCGGCGGACACTCGACGACATATACCAGCAACTATCTGCCTGCCAACTTATTCACGATGCGCAACGGCGAATGGAATGTCCTCGAGGACCCCGACAATCTTCTCTACGGCATCACCGACATCATCCACGTCGCCGTCAATCCCCGCAACAACGAGGAGAGGCTGGCGGCAAGCTGGGGCCGCGGCATAGTGGAGATAACCGGCAACAAGGTGACCAACGTCTACAACAGCAGCAACAGCGACGGCACACTGGAACCCTATGTGGAAGGGACTTTCTCCACACTGCGTACCGGCGGCATAGCCTACGACGGCAAAGGCAATGCCTGGATTACCAATTCGCTGAAGGCCAACGGCCTCGTCGTGAAACGCAACGACGGCACCTGGCAGAGTTTCAACACGCTGGCAATGGTTGGCGGCAGCGACATAGACCACATCATCTGGGACAGCATCAACGACCTGAAGCTGTTCTGGGGACGCGCCAACAAGATTTTTGTCCACGACGGCACAGGCAAGATGGCATATATCGACCCTAACAACGGGGCAAAACTGGAGACCTCGACAATTGGGGCACTGGCACAGGACCACAACGGCAACCTGTGGATAGGGACCAACAAGGGCATCAAGGCTGTCTACAACCTGTCGAACGCATTCCAGAACGGCGGCGAAGGAGAGCGTTCGCCCATCACCTGCAGCAACATTCTGTACAACGAGAACGGCATCAACGAATACCTGATGGCATACGAGAGTATCACGGCGATTGTGGTTGACGGAGCCAACCGCAAGTGGGTAGGCACATCGACTGGCGGCCTCTACCTATTGTCGGCCAACGGATTGGAGCAGATAGAACATTTTACGGCGGCCAACTCGCCCCTCTTCTCCGACAAGATTTTATCGCTGGCCATAATGCCGTGGAGCGGCGAACTGTTCATCGTGACCGACAAAGGGATGCAATCCTACCGCACCACCGCGACCTACGCTTTCAGCGAGCCTATGGACGACATACACGCCTTTCCCAATCCAGTCAGGCCCGACTTCGACGGACTGATTGCCATCAAAGGATTCACCCGCAACGCGCTGGTACACATAACCGATGCTGCCGGAAACACCGTCTATTCGACCCGCGCCAACGGTGGACAGGCCGTTTGGAACGGCTGCACCCTCAGCGGCAAGCGAGTGGCATCGGGCGTATACTATGTCTTTGCATCGGCCGAAGACGGCTCGATGCGATCGGCAACGAAGATATTGGTTATAAAATGAGGAAATTAAGGGAAGTTAAAGGGCAATAGTATTTGTATCTGAAGTTAAGGTTAAAGTTAAAGTTAAGGTTAAAGTTAAAGTTAAGGTTAAAGTTAAAGTTAAAAAGAAATGACACTTACGACACAAGGCCTTGTGCTACACACCACAAAATATGGCGAGACGAGTATAATCGCAAAGGTTTTTACTCGTGAGCTGGGCCTGTGTTCGTACATCATAAAAGGGGTCCGCAGCAGCAAAGGGAAAGCAAAGCAAAACCTGCTGCAGCCATTGAGTCATCTGGAAATGACGGTGTACAACAACTCGAAGCGTCAGCTGCAGTACATCAAGGAGATGCGTCCGGCAACGCACTACAACAACATCCAAAACAACGGCGTAAAGATGGCCCTGCTCTTCTTTATGGACGAAGTGCTTTACAAGTCCCTGAAAGAAGAGGAAGAAAACAGAGAGCTCTTCGACTACGTCATCGAAGAACTTTACCATATCGACAGTGAAGAACAGACATCGGCAGCCCCTATCAGCTTCCTGATAAACACGGCGCACCATTTAGGCATTGAGCCGATGGACAACTACAGCCTGCAAGAGCCGCTGTTCAACCTCAAGGAAGGTCGCTTCCAGGCAGCACCGTCAACTTACACCACTGCAACAAACCCTAACGCTGCATACTTCCTCGACACAGCGTCCAGCTCACACATCCACAGTTACCTTTCCTATTCGATGAACCACGGTCCACAGCCACAACTCACAGCATTGCAACGCAGCACAACACTGAACAACCTACTGGAATACTACCATATACACTTGTCCGACTTTCATAATTTCACTTCGCACGAAGTTCTGCATTCCGTTTTAAGATAAACCTACATCAAAATGAAAAAAATACTGACTCTCACAATCCTGATTTACACAGCTCTGTTTGCAAACATAGCTATAGCCCAGAACAGCTACTGGGTGGCACTGACCGACAAAGCGGGCACAACGTTCGACCCATACAGCTATTTCGATGCAAAAGCCATCGAGCGCTACCGCCTGAACAATGCCGACCTGTACGACATTACTAACTATCCTCTCAACGACAGCTATGTGGCGCAGATTGACGCTATTGTTGCAGCGGATATGCAGTCATCTACCGAGGTGTTCGGCCAGAGCCGCTGGCTGAACGCCGTTGCCGTCACCGCAACAGCCAAGCAGATTGAGGCCATCGGGCGTCTGCCTTTCGTCAAAGAGATTATCCAGCTCAACACCGGTATGGTTCTTGCTGCAAACAAAGAGGCTGGAACAGAAAACGCCGTTTTCAATTCGCAGCAAGTTACCCAACAGCTACATCGTATGCAGGGACAGCGGTTTATAGAGAAAGGATTCGACGGCACTGGTATCCGCATCGCCGTCTTCGACGGTGGTTTCAAGTCGGTGAACACACACCAGGCTTTCAAGCATCTGCGCGACAACGGACAAATCATATCCACGTGGAATTTCACCACCAAGGAGGAGAACGTCTACGACAACCATTCGCACGGCACGATGGTGCTGAGCTGCATAGCCGGCAAGATGGGCGACCGCCAGCTGGGTCTGGCCACCGGCGCCACCTTCCTGCTGGCCAAGACCGAAGTGGACCCCGAGCCTTACAAGGAGGAAGTCTGGTGGGCACAGGCCGCTGAGTGGGCCGACAAGAACGGCGCCGACATCATCAACAGCTCGCTGGGCTACACTCGCGACCGCCACTACACCTGGCAGATGGACGGCCGCAGCTACGTGTCGCGCGCCGCCAACCTCGCTGCCAGCAAAGGTATCCTAGTCTGCAACAGCGCCGGCAATTCGGGCGACGACGAGAACTGGAAGATTATCGGCGCACCGGCCGATGCCGACAGCATCCTGTCGGTGGGCGGCATCAGCCCGTCGCTGAAAGCATACAACCACATCAGTTTCAGCAGCTACGGTCCCACGGCCGACGGACGTATGAAACCCAACGTCTGCAACTTCGGCTATGCCGAATGCGCCGACAGCGGCAACGACACCGCAACCACTTTTGCCGCCGGCACCAGCTTCTCGTCGCCGCTGACGACAGGATTCTGCGCCTGTGCAATGCAGGCCGTCCGCAAGCAAAAGAGCGTTACGGCAATGCAGATGAAAGCGATGATTGAAGAGTCGGCCGACCTTTACCCCTACTACGACTATGCCTTCGGCTACGGCGTACCGCAGGCCAGCTACTTCCTCGACGAAAGCAAGCGCATCATCGAGAAAGCAGCCACCTTCGCGTTCGAAGACTTTGGCGACTATGTGCTGATTCATCCCCAAAAGGAAAGAACCGCCACTTGGCAGCAAGAAATCGACGGCCTTGACAAAGGCGACATCCGCGAGGATGCAATCCTGTTCAAGATACAGGATGCCAACGGCCTCATCGAGCGCTACTACAACATTGGACTGCTGGACTTCAACGACAGTCTGGCTGTGGCAATCCCGAAAGCATACATCGGCAACAAGACTCTCGTGGCCTGCGTCGATGGATTCTCAATGCAGCACAAGCTCTCGCAAGACGACCAGATTGCCTATGCCGACAACGACTTTGAGAAAGAGCCCTACTACCTCATCCACTACAGCACCGGCCGCATCCTGACAGGATACAACGAACACGGTGCACGCCACATCGACGACAACAAGGTCAGCAACTGGGGCGTGGGTCAGAAATACCTCAACGAATTCTACATCCAATACGGCATCTCTTGGTTCTTCCCCTACACGATGCGCTACAGCGATGCCTACACTATCGGTTTCCGCTTCTTGCGCCATTTCAACAAATGGTATGGCGTCGGTATCGGACTGGAAGGGAACACACAATACTTCCGCTACGACCCCGCCACTGCCAACGGTTGGGACAACACCCTTTCGCTCACCAACTTCACCAATGTCGAGAAAAAACGCTTCCTGTTCTACAACGCCAACATCGAACTCTTCCAGCGCATTCGAATCATCAAGAACGGCAACGACGAGAAGGGTCTGCACTGGGACCTCGGCATCTACGGAGGCCCTCACGGCAACAGCTACACGGTGCGCTACAATGCAGCCGAAAATAACGACAACGCCTTGATACAGACCACCATCTACGACGAAGTCGAGCCCGCAAGCAACTGGAACTGGGGCTTCACCTCGCGCCTCGTCTGGAACTGGATAGGCATCTACGGCCGCTACCGTATGAGCCAGCCCAGCCTCGACCTGCCTCGTCTTGAACTCGGCGTACAATTATCTTTCTGAAAATAAACAAAACAGCAATAGACAATGAAAAAAATCCTTTTGATCGCTTTTGCGATAATTTCCAGTTTCCAACTGCACGCCCAGTCGCACTATTGGGTGATGCTGACCGACAAAGCCGGCACCACGTTCGACCCCTACAGATACTTCGACCAGAAGGCCATCGAACGCTACCGCCTGAACAATGCCGACCTCTACGACATCACCAACTATCCGCTCAACGCCAGCTATGTGCAGCAGATTGACGCCGTTGTGACGGATTTGCAATCCGGCACCGAAATTTTCGGCCAAAGCCGCTGGTTCAACGCCGTAGCCGTCACAGCTACGCTCGACCAAATCGCAACAATCAAGCAACTTCCCTTCGTCCGCGAAGTCGTTATGCTTGAAGCAAATATGCAATTAGCGAAAAGCGGAGAACAAAAATCGGAAAGCAACGATGTTGCGACGGATTTGCAATCCGGCACCGACTCTGCCCTCAACGCCCATCTCCACGCCCAGCTGCAGCGTATGGGCGGCAAGTACTTCCGCGCCAAGGGCATCAACGGCAAGGGCATCCGCATCGCCATCTTCGACGGCGGTTTCCCGCAGGTGAACACCCACGCCGCCTTCAAGCACGTGCGCGACGAGCACCGCATCATCAAGACCTGGAACTTCCCCAACAAGAAAGAGGATGTCTACGGCTGGAACAGCCACGGCCTGATGACCTTCGGCTGCATCGCCGGACGCGAGGGCGACGTTGACATCGGTATGGCCACCGGTGCCGAATACCTGCTGGCACGCACCGAGATCGAGGCCGAGCCTTTCAAGGAAGAGGTCTGGTGGCAGATGGCCGTCGAATGGGCTGACAAGAACGGCGCGCAAATCATCAGCTCGTCACTCGGCTATGGCAAAGACCGCTACTATACTAAGGATATGAACGGCCAGAGCTATGTGGCCAAAGCCGGCAATATGGCTGCCCGCAAGGGTATGCTGGTCTGCAACAGCGCTGGCAACGAAGGCGAAGACAACAAGTGGCGCACCATTATCACCCCCAGCGATGCCGACAGCGTGCTCTGCGTGGGTGGCCTCGACCCGAGCCTTACCGACTACCAGCGCACCAGCTTCAGCAGCTTCGGCCCCAGTGCCGACGGACGCCAGAAGCCCAACGTCACCGCCTTCGCCTGGGCCCGCAGCGCCAACACCGGCAAGAGCAACGAGGAATATCACGTCGTCCCCGGCACCTCCTTCAGCTGCCCCCTCGTGGCCGGTTTCGCCGCCTGCGCCCTGCAGGCCAAGCCCAACCTGACGGCTATGCAACTCTTCCACGAAATCGAGAAGAGTGCCGACCTCTACCCCTACTGCGACTACAGCTACGGATACGGCGTGCCCCAGGCCGACTATTTCACCGGCGACCGCAAACCCGCCAAGCCCACCTTCAAGTTCGTCCAGACCGACAGCGCGTTGACAATCGTCCCTCTCAAGAACTATGACAATTGCCGCATCTTCATCAAGAACAGCAATCCCAGCGGCGAAATCATAAACTATCAGAAAATTGAAATGAAAGACTTCACCACAGACAAATCCCTCATCCTCAATGGCGGCAACATCATCACTGCACAGATGGACGGATATGTTGCAGAATACACCGTGAAGAACTCCAACAATGAATTTCTTTCTACCTATTGCTACCCCGCAGTCAATTTCAATCAGACCGACGAAACCCACTTCAGCTATAGCCTGGATGAAGGCGGTGCCACCAAAGAAAGCTACTATCAGCTTGGCATAGCCCTCAACACCTCCGGCGACGAGTTGTCGACCCGCATCTGGTCGCCCGCCAAGCGCATCGGCATCCGCCAAGTCAAGCATCTAACCAAAGCCTACGCCCTCGGTTACGCCTTCGAATACGGCCACACCAGCTTCCGCTTCGACAAAACCGTTGCCAACCGCCTCGACACGCTGATGGCGATGGACGACGACCTGCGCTGGCTCGACAACGGCGTCATCAAGCACAAAGTCAACCTCGGCGAACTGGGCATCGAGCTCTTCCAGCGCATCCGCCTGCGTCCCTGCGGTGTCTTCCACAACGGCTGGCACTGGGACCTCGGCGTCTACGGCAACTGGGGCTTCAACGTCTACAAGCTGAAAGGCGAACACAGCGGCGACATCGCTTCGACACGCAAACAGACCCTGCGCAACCTCAACGTCCTGGCCGACTACCGCTGGAACTACGGCATCACCACACGCATTACGCGCGACTGGATTGGCCTATACGCACGCTACCGCCTCAACGGCATCGGCAAGGATGTCGCCGCCGACAAGGTGCTGATGCCTCGCCTCGAAGTGGGCCTCAACCTGGCAATCGGAGCAATTAGATAACAGTGACCAGTGAAACGAGCGAGTTCGTGTCACAGGTCACAAGTCACTGGTCACTTTTAAACAAACACACAATAAGTGACACAATTGATCGTTATATCATAGATGATTATCTGCATCAACCATAAAAAAGCCTCGGAGAGGCTTGACCTTATTAACACCGTACAAGCGAAGCGCAGTGCGGTGATTGACAACCAACAAGATGCCTGCGTCTCGGAGAGACGCGACATCACAATCCGTTGCGGCGGATTTGCAATCCAACGCACATTAAGATAAGGATTTATAATCCGCAAAAACTGAGAACAACAACCAACAATTGAATCAACGAAAAAAAATATAATTATGACCTTAGAAGAATTTCAGAACGAACTGCGTCAGGGCATTCCCAATCCGCTGCCCGAACCGCAACCTTATGACCCAACTGTAAACCACGCCCCCAAGCGCAAGGACATCCTCACGCCCGCCGAGAAGAAGCTGGCTATCCGCAACGCGCTGCGCTATTTCGACCCCAAGGACCACGCTATGCTGGCCCCCGAATTTGCCGAAGAGCTGCGCAAATACGGCCGCATCTATATGTACCGCCTGCGCCCCACCTACAAGATGTACGCACGCCCCATCGAGGAGTATCCGGCCAAATGCCGCCAAGCAGCAGCCATTATGCTGATGATCCAGAACAACCTCGACCCCGCCGTGGCACAGCATCCCCACGAGCTCATCACCTACGGTGGCAACGGCGCCGTCTTCCAGAACTGGGCACAGTACCGCCTCGTGATGAAATACCTCAGCGAGATGACCGACGAGCAGACCCTCGTGATGTACAGCGGCCACCCGATGGGACTCTATCCCAGCCACAAGGACGCCCCGCGCGTGGTCGTCACCAACGGTATGATGATACCCAACTATAGCAAGCCCGACGACTGGGAGCGCTACAACGCCCTTGGTGTCACGCAGTACGGCCAGATGACCGCCGGCAGCTATATGTACATCGGTCCGCAGGGCATCGTCCACGGCACCACCATCACCGTCCTCAATGCAGCCCGCAAGCTCGGTGGCGGCACCGCCGGCAAGCTCTTTATCACCGCCGGCCTCGGCGGTATGAGCGGCGCACAGCCCAAGGCTGGCGACATCGCCGGCGTGGTCAGCATCACCGCCGAAATCAACCCCGCAGCCACCAACAAGCGCTTCGAACAAGGCTGGGTCGACGAGGTCCACGCCAACCTCGACGAGCTCTTCGTTGAAGTGAACAAAGCCATCGCCGCCAAGAAGGCACGCAGCTTCGCCTATCAGGGCAATGTCGTCGACCTGTGGGAATACTGCGCCGAAAAGGGCATACACGTCGACCTCGGCAGCGACCAGACCTCGCTCCACAACCCCTGGGCCGGCGGCTACTATCCCGTGGGCATCAGCTTCGAGGATAGCAAGACGATGATGGCCGAGCAGCCCGAACTCTTCAAGGAGAAAGTCCAGGAGAGCCTGCGCCGCCACGTGGCAGCCATCAACAAGCTGACCGCCAAGGGAATGTACTTCTTCGACTATGGCAACGCCTTCCTGCTCGAAAGCAGCCGCGCCGGTGCCGACATCTGGAACGCCGACCACAGCGCTTTCCGCTATCCCTCATACGTACAGGACATTATGGGCCCAATGTGCTTCGACTACGGCTTCGGCCCCTTCCGTTGGGTCTGCACCAGCGGCAAGCCCGAGGACCTCGACAAGAGCGACCACATCGCTATGGAGGTGCTCGGCGAGATAGCCAAGACCGCTCCCGCCGAAATCCAGCAGCAGATGCACGACAACATCCAGTGGATCAAGGGTGCTAAAGAAAACCACCTCGTCGTCGGCAGCCAGGCACGCATCCTATATGCCGACTGCGAAGGCCGCACCAAGATTGCCGCCCGCTTCAACGAAGCCATCCGCAAGGG
>DFHL01000010.1 GCA_002371315.1 Bacteroidales bacterium UBA3724
GATATTATATGTTAGGAATTGTAGTTAGTACGCGCAACAGGGTGTTCGGGCTCGATTTGCTCCGGGCTTTTGCCATCTTTTGTGTCGTACACCGTCACGGCAAGCACCTCTTATACGGTACTCGTTTGGACTGGCTGGCCAATCTGCCTCTGCCTCACGGTGTTGACCTGTTCTTTGTGCTTAGCGGTTTCCTCATAGGCCTTTCGGTAATCAAAATGACCGGGCAGCCGGATATGGGACGGAATATTTGGCGTTTCTATGGCAAGACGGCCTTGCGTATCCTTCCCAATTATTATGCTCTCCTTTTGGTCAACCTGCTGGCGGTGCATTGTGGTATGATTGGTGCTGGCGCCCATCCGCCTCTGTACCGATACATCACTCTTACGCAGAACATTGCGACCCCGTTCAAGGGCTTTTATTGGGAGTCCTGGTCCGTGCCCATCCAGTGGTGGTTCTACATCTTTTTCCCGTTGTTTGTCTTGTTTGTCCGCCGTATGGCTGGCCGCTATGCCGTTGCTGTGGTTGCCGTGGTTGCTATGGCTGCTGCGTTGGTCTACAGGGCAATAGTGTGTGTGGGGGTGGACGACCCGTTCTATTACGACATCATTGTCCGCAAGACGTTGGCCTCGCGGAGCGACAGCATTTACGTCGGCGTTCTCGCTGCCTGGATAAGCCGTGCGTTTCCCGACTTTTGGCTGAAGAGCCGCTGGTGGGCGTTGGCTGCCGGCATTGGCCTTTTTGTGGTCGCGCATACGGTGGGCTACACCTTGGGCGATGTCTACTCGACGGTGATTCTTCCCCTAATAGTTCCCGTTTCGGCGACGCTTGCTTTGCCTGCCCTTACCTCGTGGAAACATTCCGGCGGCAAGGTTGCGAAAGGCGTTATGGTTCTGAGTCTGCTCTCGTATTCTATGTTTATGAGCAATTTGATGATGGCCTACGTGGTCGACGGCCCTCTTCGTTCCTTTTCGCTTGCCTATGGCGAGGCGGCCTACGGCCTCTTCTGGCTGCTGGTGGTAGTGGCCACCTTTGTGCTGTACTATAGCGTGGAGCGTCCCGCTATGCGCCTCAGGGAACGCCTGTTTGCCAAACGGAAATAGGCTTGCGGATTGCAAATAAATATTTTGCGGATTGCAAACAAATTTTTTGCGGATTGCAAATAAATATTTTGCGGATTGCAAATCCTTATATTAAGCAGCGTCGGATTGCAAATCCGCCGCAACGGTTGCAAATCCTTATATTAAGCAGCGTCGGATTGCAAATCCGCCGCAACGGGCCGCAACAATGACCTGTGAAACGAGCGCGTTCGTGTCACTTGTCACAGGTCACTTGTCACTTATCACAGGTCACAGGTCACTTTTCACAGGTCACGGAGCGTCCATAAATGTCAAATAAATTCGACTGGCTGCTTGTTAATTAATGTTAAATGGTCGCATTCTTTTGTCGGTATTAAACCAAAAGATTATTTTTGCAAATGCAAACATAAATGAATAACCAGTTTAACTTATTAAAAATCAAATTACAATGAAAAGAAGTGTTTTCTTTACTTTAGCAGTTGCTTTCGTGATGCTTTTTGCATCCTGCAGCAAAGAGGTCAAATTGCCCGGCACCACCTGGACGGCAAATTATTCCAAAACTATCACCTATATGGGTGCTAGCGGAAATGTTTCGTTGGATATGACTATCAAATTTATCGACGAAACCAACTACAATATGGATGTCACCACGTCTGCAACTGTGATGGGCCAGACGATGCCCGCAGAGACCGATAACCAGAAGGGTACCTATACCTTTGACGGCGAGAAGGGTGTCTTCGACGGCGAACAGGAGTTCACCTACAACAAGGATGACGAAACCATTTCTGTGACTGTGACAGTGGACGATGAAATGGCCGAGATGTTTGGCACGGACAAAATCACTCTTACCTTCAAGCAGAAATAATTGCTGCCTGTAAGTGGCTAAAATGCAATCGCGGAAATCCTATGGGTTTCCGCGATTGTTTTTGTTATTGGTTTGTTTCTTGCTTCTTTTTGCCGGCCAGCAGGCCGCAGGCGGCCATTATGTCCTCGCCGCGCGAGGCGCGAATGGTGCAGGTTACGCCGTGGCTGGACAGATAGTCGCGGAAGGCGTTCATTGTCTGTGGGTCGCTGGTGCGGTAGGGTGTGCCGGGCGAGGCGTGGAAGCGTATGAGGTTGACGCGGCATCGCAGCCCTCGCAGCAGGCGTGCCAGCTCGGCGGCGTATCGGGTGCTGTCGTTGAGGCCGCCGAACATTGTGTATTCGAACGAGATGCGTCGTTGGCCGTGCCAGTTGTAGCGTCGCAGCAGGTCGATGGTCTGTGCTATGGGATAGGCTTTCTCCATCGGCATCATTGCGGCGCGTTCGGCGGGGAAGGGGTTGTGGAGGCTGACGGCGACGTCGACCTGCGTTTCGTCGAGCATCCGGCGCAGCATAGGGGTGATGCCTACCGTGGAGACGGTGATGCGGTGGGGGCTCCAGGCCAGGCCCCAGTCGGCGGTGAGCACGTCGAGGGTGCGGCGTATGGCGTCGTAGTTGTCCATCGGCTCGCCCATACCCATAAAGACGATGTTGGTCAGCTGCTGGCTTTCGGGGATTGAGAATATCTGGTCGAGGATTTGCGCCGAGCTGAGGTTGCCGTGGAAGCCCTGCTGGCCGGTGACGCAGAAGCGGCAGCCCATCTTGCATCCGCGCTGGCAGCTGACGCACAGCGTGGCGCGGTCGCCGTCGGGGATGTAGACGGACTCGACGAAGGTGTTTGTCGATGTTTCGGGCGTACACGGGGGGATGCCCGTACGGATATCGAAAAGGTATTTTTTTGTGCCGTCGGCCGAGGTTTGGCAGTCGATGGGCTGTGTGCGTCCTACGGTGGCGATCTCGGACAGGCGTGCGCGTGTTTTGAGCGATAGGTTGGTCATAGCGTCAAAGTCGGCGACGCGTTTCTGGTATATCCAGTCGCACAGCTGGCGGGCTGTGAATTTGGGGAATCCTTGTTCGAGGCAGAATGCCTGCAGTTCGGCGAGCGAAAGTCCGAGAAGTGTGGTCATATTATTGTTTTTAACTTTAACTTTAACCTTAACCTTAACCTTAACTGGCTGGCGCGGTCTTTATTGCTGTTATTTTAGCTTTAACCTTAACTGGCTGGCGCGGTCTTGATTGCTGAAATCATTCTGAGGTTAAAGTTAAGGTTAAAGTTAACGTTAGATAACTACCAAGTTGTTGTGGTTTGGAACGAGTTGGCTTCCTCTGCGCTTTCTTCGAGCAGTTCCTGCTCGTAGACGCTTTCGTCCCATATGAAGTCTTCGTCGGGCAGGTCGGGCTTGGTGAAGTCGCCGCGGTAGAAGTTGAGGACGCCGTCGTCGTAGACCGAGCGCATATAGTGGCCGAAGATTGGCAGGGCCTGGCGTGCGCCTTGGCCGTACTCCATACTGCGGAAGTGGATGGAGCGCAGCTCGCCGCCAGTCCACACCACGGTGGTCAGCTTGGGCGTGATGCCGACAAACCAGCAGTCGCTGTTGTTCTGCGTCGTTCCGGTCTTGCCTGCCATCGGGTAGGAGAGTTTGAACTGCGAGCCGCGCAGGCGGGCACCGGTGCCGCTGTCGACGACGCCTTTCATCATCTGTATCATCATCCAGGCTATGCGTGGGCTGATGGCTTCGCGCCGTTCGGGGGTGAAGGTTTCGAGCACCTTGCCCTTGTTGTCCTCGATGCGGGTGATGAAGATGGGCTGCACGTATTCGCCCTGGTTGGCGAAGGTTGCCATTGCGCCGGTCATTTCGTAGACGGTGATTTCGGCTGCTCCGACGCAGATGGCCGGCACGGGGTCGATGGGGCTGGTGACGCCCATCTTGCGGGCTATGTTGATGACCATATTGGGGCCGTTGGCGCCGCCTGCTTTCATCAGGTAGGCCGACACCCAGTTGATGGAGTTGGCCAGGGCCCACTTGAGGGTGACCATCTCGCCTTCGCGCTGGTGGCTTGAGTTGCGCGGGCACCAGTCGCCGATGCACACTTCGGTGTTGGGCACCAGCGTGTAGGGGTTCATATCAAGGTCCTGCAGGGCCATAGTGTAGACGAAGGGCTTGAAGGTGGAGCCCACCTGGCGGCGGCTCTGCATCACGTTGTCGTACTTGAAGTAGCGGTAGTTGATGCCGCCGACGTAGGCTTTGACGTAGCCTGTCCCGGTTTCGACCGACATCAGGCCTGCGTTGAGGAATTTCTTGACGTAGACGAGCGAGTCCCAGGGGGTCATCACGGTGTCGCGCGGACCGTTCCAGGTGAAGACGCGCATCGGCACTTTCTCTTCCTTGAAGTATTTCTTGATCTGGCTTTCGCTGGCGCCGTCCTGCTTCATCTGATAGTAGCGGTCGGAGGCCTTCATAGCGAGGGTTATGAAGTGCTCTTCCTGCTCTTTGGTGAGGTTGTTGAAGGGGTCGCCTTTGCGGCGTGCCAGCTCTTTGAAGAATGCGGGCTGGATGACCTCTTTCATATGCTTTTCGACGGCCTTTTCGGCGTATTTCTGCAGGCGCGAGTCGATGGTGGTGTAGATGCGCAGGCCGTCCTTGTGGACATCGTAGTAGGTACCGTCGCTCTTTTTGTGACTTCCACACCAGTCTTTCATATAGTTGCGTATGTATTCGCGCAGGTAGGGGGCCGAGCCGTCGTTGTGGCTGATGGGGCGATAGTGGCTCATATCGATGGGTTTCTCCTTGAGCTTTTCGTAGTCTTCGTCGCTGAGGTATTTTTCGCCGGTGGCGGGGTTTTCATTGTTGTTCATCTGGCTCATCACGACGTTGCGGCGACGCAGGGAGTTGTCGGGATGCAGCACGGGGCTGTAGCTTGTGGGGGCTTTGAGCAGTCCCACCAGCACGGCGGCTTCATCGACGCTGAGTTCCGAGGGGCTTTTGTCGAAGAAGGTGTGTGCCGCCGTCTCGATGCCATAGGCATTGCTGCCGAAATCGACGGTGTTGAGGTACATAGCCAGTATCTCTTCTTTCGAGTAGTTGTGCTCAAGCTTGACGGCGACGACCCATTCCTTGAACTTGGAGTGGATGAGGCCCAGTTTGCTTTTGCGTTCGCGTGGGAAGAGGTTCTTGGCCAGCTGCTGCGTTATGGTGCTGCCGCCGCCGCTGCTACTGTGGCGCCCCACGAGGGTCTTGAAGAAGACACGTGCCAGGCTGCGTGCGTCGATGCCGGCGTGGTCGTAGAAGCGCACGTCCTCGGTGGCGATGAGGGCATTGACGAGGTTCATATTCTTGCCGCCGTCGGTTATCTGGCTGTAGGTCAGGCTTGAGCGGTTCTCGATGCCGATGTATCCCAGCACCTCGCCGTCGGCCGACCATACTTCGCTGGCCAGGTTGCTGCGCGGGTTCTCGAGTTCTTCGAAGGATGGCATAAAGCCAAGCCATCCCAGCGAAAGCATAGTGAAGAACAGGGCCAGCCCCACCCAGAAGGCGGTGAAGGCAATCCATACGATACGGACGCCTCGACGTGTGTCTTTCGTTGAAGATGTTTTCTTCTTTTTCTTGTATTGGGCCATTTCTGTTATGATTGACAATTGGAAATTGAAGGATTCTTTAATCGTGCGGACTGGCAGTTGTCACCTCTCCGTTCTCGCGTCTCACTTCTCCGTTCTTTCGATGTGCATCCCCACGTTCTTGATGCCGGGCAGAAGGGTGTCGCGCATAGCGTGGCGGACGACGAACTGGTAGCTGCCCTGCTGCGGGAAATGGAAATAGCAGAACGGATAGCGCCCGTCGACGTAGCGTCCGTTTTCTTTGCCAAGCCAGCGCCCGTCGCGCTCGGCCAGCCGGAACTCGATGTTGGTGTCGGCGGCGATGCTGCCGTCGGGATAGATGGTGGTGATGAAGAAGTAGATGTTGGAATACGGATAGTCGTTGCGGTTGCGTATGTCGAGGCAGCAGAGATAGGTGCTGCTCGTGTCGTCGGCCTCAAGGTTGAAAACCAGCGCATCGTCCATATTCCACCCTTGCTCGTCGATGTGCCTGTTCTCGTTGTACATCACGCTGGAGTCGCAGGCGGCAAGGGTCAGCATCGCTGCTGCCAACAGTATGTATACCAGTCTATTCATCGTTTTTCTTTTTGTTGCGGTTGTCGCGCACGCGGTTGTCGCGTTCGCGTGGTTGCCGTGGTTCACGTTGCTGGCGGGGCTCGCGCTGCTGTCGCGGCTCGCGAGGTTCGCGTTGTTCACGAGGTTCGCGTTGTCTCCGTTCTCCGTTCTCGTTTCTCCGTTCTCCGTTGTCGGCTCTCCGTTTTCCGTTTTCCGTTTTCCGCTTCCCGTTGTCGCCTTTCCGCTTTCCGTTATCAGGTCTTCTGTCGCCGCTGTCGCTTCTTCGGTCTCCGTTCTCCGTTGTCGTGTCGTCGGCCATAAGTTTCAGTTCGCGGTCGAACTCGGCCTCGCTCGATTCCTGGACCAAGGCGGCCGTCGACATCAGCTCGACCTGATAGTCTTCGAGCTTCTCGGGGTATTCCTGGTTCTTGTTCATCTCGATGATGGCCTTCACGTTCTCGGCGGTGATGGCGTAGAGCTCGTTTTCGCCTTCGTAGGCATACCACATTATGCCGCGGAATACGTCGGTCTTCTTGTACATCGCCAGGCCTTTCTTGAAACGTATGGGCGTGTTGGCCGGGGGAAACTTCTTGAGGGCGTCGGCATAGACGGCGTACTCGAAATTGAGGCAGCATTTCAGCTTGCCGCATTGGCCTGCCAGCTTCTGCGGGTTGGGCAGTATCTGCTGCGCCTTTGCCACGCTGGTTGTCACCGACTTGAAGTTGGTCAGCCAGGTGCTGCAGCACAGTTCGCGGCCGCAGGTGCCTATGCCGCCCACCTTGCCGGCTTCCTGTCTGACGCCGATCTGCTTCATCTCGATGCGGACGTGGAATTGCTCGGCCAGCACCTTGATCAGGTTGCGGAAGTCCACGCGGTCGTCGGCGGTGTAGTAGAATATCGCTTTCGAGTGGTCGCCCTGGTATTCGACGTCGTTGACCTTCATCACCAGTCCCAGCTCTTCGGCAATCTGGCGTGTTTTCTTGAGCGTCGCCTCTTCCTCCTTGATGGCCGAGGTCCAGCGCTCGATGTCGCTGACTTTGGCGCGACGGAAGAGTTTCTTGATCGACTCCGACTCGTGGTCGACTTTCTTCTTGATCATCTGGATGCGGCAGGCCTCGCCGGTGAGGCTGACGATGCCCACGTCGTGGCCCGGGATGCCCTCGACGGCCACCACGTCGCCGTCGCTGACGTCGATGCCGTCAGGCAGGCGGAAGAATTCTTTGCGGTTGTTCTTGAAACGCACCTCGACGCAGTCGAAGGGCTTCTCCATCGGACGCCGTATGCCGTTCATCCAGTTGCAGGCCCCCACTTTGCAGCAGCTGCGCAGCTCCGTTTCGGTGATGGGCACATAGCTGTCGGGCTGGTGGTTGCATCCTCTTGAAAGGTAGAGGGGTTCTTTGTATTCCACCTTGGGCAGCGTCGGGTCGGGCTCGAGGTAGGGGTCCATAGCGCTGTCGCTGGCCTCATAGTCGATGGGCACCTCCGAGGGATCCTTGTCGTAGTCGCCCACGCCGCGGTTGCCGCGTTTCTCGGCCTGATGCTTCTCGCGACGGCTTTTGATGAAGGCCTCCATCTCTTCGGCCGTGGCCACATAGTCCTCTTCGTCGCCCTCAGGCACGGCCGCCACTTGCGGCTCAAGGTCTTGGCTTTCGACTGCGTCCTTGTCGATGGATTTATGCTGGTTGTTGTTTCTTCTGTTGTCTTTGCTCATAAGGAGGAATGTAAGAAAATGTATATTGTGTTGTAAAAAAGCTGATTATCTCTTTTTGAGTGCCTTGCTTATGCGGAACGACAGTTCCATAAAGGCTATCTTGCCGTAGGCGTTGCGCTCGATGGCGAAAAGGGCGTTGTCGAAGGCTTCGTTGAGCATCTCGATGTTCCGCTCGGTTATCATCGCCGGAAAGGAGCTGTTGAACTTCTCGTCGCCGAAGTCGATGTGCGACGGCAGCCCTGCGTTGTTGCGCAGGAACGAGTCGCGCACGGCCTCTTGCGCGAAGAGCAGGAACTGCTTCTGCACCTCGCGGCTCTTGGCGTGCAGCGTGTCGACCCAGGCCGACAGCGAGGCCATATTGAGCTTGAACAGCTGTCGCATCCAGGTGACGTAGAGCGTGCGGAACTCGTCGCTGGCCACGCGTATGTTGTCGCCTGTGTTGTGTATCTTTACAAGCTGCGTGCGCGAGATGATGGTGCTCAGCATCTTGTCGCTGCTCTCGGCCACCAGGATGATAAGGGTGTTGGGCGTCGGCTCTTCAAGGCTTTTCAGTATCTTGTTGGCGGTCTGCGTGTTCATCTTTTCCGCCATCCAGATTATCACCACCTTGTAGCCGCCCTCGTATGACTTCATACCCAGCGTGCGCACAATGTCGTCGGCGTCGCGCTCGCGTATTTGGCCCTGTTTGTTCTCGATCTGCATAAACTCGTACCATTCGTCGAGCGTGCCAAGCTGGTGCTTGGCCTCGAGGAAGTCGCGGAACTCGCCCTGAAAGTCGGCTGCCGAGATGCCCGTGCCTTTTACCGTCGCCGTGGCGGCATAGGGGAAATAGAGGTGCAGGTCGCTGTGCGAAAGCTGGCGGTATTTCTTGCACGACGGGCATTCGCCGCACGAGTCGGCACGCAATCCGTCGCGACCCGCCTCGCCGTAGTGCTGGCGGTGTTCGCAGTTCAGGTATTGGGCATAGGCTATGGCCATAGCCAGACTGCCCGAAGCGGTATCGCCAAGGAACAATTGTGTGTGGCTTACGCGCCCTGAGTCGATAATTTCAGTCAGGTGATTTGCTGTAACCGTCTGTCCTTTAATGTCTTTGAACTGCATAATACGAGTAAATTAATCTACAAAGATACAACAAAACAGCGGAACAGCAAAATTTATTTTAGTATTTAATATTTATTAAGGGGAGTTAAAGGGGTAGAGTGAAGTTAAGGGGAGTTAAAGGAAGTTAAGGGAAGTTAGAGGGACAAATGCACCTGCAGGGCACTATTGTCCTTTAACTCCCCTTTAAGCAAGGATAAAAAATAAGGTAAAATGATGGATAAATTGATAAGTAATTGGTCAAATTTATTTGACATTTATGGCAATTCACGGACGTTTACGTTCTAAAAAAGAATTGCTGTTAAATTGCTGATAATTGCTGT
>DFHL01000019.1:0-9915 GCA_002371315.1 Bacteroidales bacterium UBA3724
TTGTTGATGTTCTGAGCCTGGTCGATGGAGATGGCCACCACCTTCACGCCGGTTTCTTCCTGCCATTCCTCATATACCTCGCTGATGGCGGTCAGTTCGCGGTTGCAGGGCTTGCACCAGGTGGCGAAGAACGAGATGATCATTGGCTTGCCGTTGTTTGACAGCGTGTCGGTGCGCACGGTCTTGCCGTTGATGTCCTTCAGGGTGACCGACGGCAGCTGAGCCATCAGTTCGGTTGCGGAACCCAGCAGCATCATGGCTGCAAGAAATAACAATTTCTTCATAGTTTTCTGCTTTTTGTTTATTGTCAGTAATTTATCTTTGCTTAATTTTGATGTTCGCCCGCACCGCGGCACGCTTATTGCGCAGGCACGCACAGGCGCATATTCGCTGCAAAAATACAACTTTTTTTTCATACCGCCATCGTGAAACCGAAAAAATTACAATTTACCATCGTCCGTCGACACTGAGGATGGACTGCATGGGAGGTTGAATTTTTAATTATTTTTATGTTTCTGTGATTTTTCTTTTCATTTTGAGGCACTTTTTTTTGTCAGGATTTTGAGCTCATCTAGAAAAAAACCGAGCCCTTTTCGGCCTTGAAATTGCTCCGTTTTCATAAAAGCAATGCTTTCGATGAATAAAAGCATTGCTCTTATCGACAGAAAGCATAGCTCTTATCCATCAAAAGCACTGCTTTTATTCCGATGAAATGGGCGTTTTTTTGCATAAAACGACGAAAAAACTGCAAGCTTATACTGTTTTTTCTGCATAAAAATCGGGCCTTTTCTGCTAACGTTCTGAGGCTGAGAAAGTTAGCAAAACCCCTTCATTTTTGAAGAATTTCGAGCCAGGAATTTTTTAGTTGAAAATTCTTCAAAAATGAAGGGGGTATGAAAACTCTGTTTTAAGAATTTTTAATACGATTCACCACGCCTGTGCACGCGTCGCAGGTGGAATTTACAAAGTAAATTTTGTCATTTCGCTTTTTTCTATTAATTTTGCAGTCAAATTCGTAAAAAAATAACTTTTTTCTATTTTATGGAGTATAATTTCAGAGACATTGAGAAAAAATGGCAACAACGATGGGTCCAGAATGGCACCTATCGCGTAGTGGAAGACAAGCAGAAGGAGAAATTCTACGTGCTCAACATGTTCCCTTATCCTTCGGGAGCGGGCCTGCATGTGGGCCATCCGCTGGGCTACATCGCCAGCGATATCTATGCGCGCTACAAACGCCAGAAGGGTTTTAACGTTTTGAACCCCATGGGCTATGATGCCTACGGCCTGCCCGCCGAGCAGTATGCCATCCAGACGGGTCAGCATCCTGCCATCACCACCGAGCAGAACATCAACCGCTATCGTGAGCAGCTGGACAAGATTGGCTTCTCGTTTGACTGGGACCGCGAGGTGCGGACGTGCGACCCGGCTTATTACAAGTGGACGCAATGGACTTTCATCCAGCTCTTTAACCACTACTATGACGAGACGCTGCAAAAGGCGCGTCCTATAAGCGAGCTGGTGGCCAAGTTCGAAAACGGCGAGTGCCCGACGGACGGCAAGCCCTGGGCCGAGATGAGCGAGGAGGAACGCCAGCAACTGCTGATGAACTACCGTCTGGCCTACCTGGCCGACACGGCCGTCAACTGGTGCCCCGAGCTGGGCACGGTGCTGGCCAACGACGAGGTGGTGGGCGGCCTGAGTGTGAGGGGCGGCTACCCTGTGGAGCGCAAGCTGATGCGCCAGTGGAGTCTGCGCATCACGGCGTATGCCCAGCGGCTGGTCGACGGGCTGGAGCAGGTGGAGTGGACCGACAGCCTGAAGGAGATACAGCGCAACTGGATAGGCCGCTCGGAAGGTGCGGCGGTGTGGTTCCCGCTGGACGTTCCGTCCAACGCGAACGTGCTGCCTGGCGCGCAGGCGTATATGCCGCAGTTCGACCCGCAGCCGGTGCCGAGTTTTGAGATTTTCACCACTCGCCCCGACACTATCTTCGGCGTCACCTTTATGGTGCTGTGTCCTGAGCACGAGCTGATTGAGCAAATCACGACGCCGGAGAAGCGCGACGAGGTGATGCAATACGTGACCTGGGCCAAGAACCGCTCGGAGCGCGAGCGCCAGGCGGAGGTGAAGAAGGTGAGCGGTGTCTTTACGGGCGCCTATGCCGTCAACCCCCTCACCGAAGAGCGCATTCCCATCTATGTATCCGACTACGTTCTTGCCGGCTACGGCACGGGTGCCATTATGGCCGTTCCGGCGCACGACAGCCGCGACTTTGCCTTTGCGCGCCACTTCAACCTGCCGATACGCCAGGTGGTGAGCCTGGAAAAAGATGTCACCAGCGACCCTTCGACGTGGACGGAGAGTATGGATGCGAAGACGGGCTGGTCGGTGAACAGCGGTTTTGTCAGCGGAATGAAGGTGAAAGAGGCTATGAAGGCCGTTATCGACAAGATAGAGCAGATGGGCATAGGCCGCCGCACGGTCAATTTCCGTCTGCGCGACGCCATCTTCAGCCGCCAGCGCTACTGGGGCGAGCCGTTCCCGATCTATTATAAGAATAATATTCCTTACACCATACCCGAAAGCTGCCTGCCGCTGGAGCTGCCGGAGGTGGGCGACTTCAAGCCTACGGCCACAGGCGAGCCTCCGCTGGGCCACGCCGACATCTGGGCCTGGGACGAGCGCCAGTGCAAGGTGGTCAGCAAGAGCCTGATTGACAATCGGACGGTTTTTCCGCTGGAGCTGAGCACGATGCCGGGTTTTGCCGGCAGCAGCGGCTACTATCTGCGCTATATGGACCCGCACAACGATGAGGCCTATTTTTCGAAGGAGGCTGTGGGCTACTGGCAGAATGTGGACCTCTATGTGGGCGGCGCGGAGCACGGCACGGGCCATCTTATCTATGCCCGCTTCTGGAACAAGTTCCTGTTTGACATCGGAATGGCCGTGAAGGACGAGCCGTTCCAAAAGCTTGTCAACCAGGGAATGATTCAGGGCCGTTCGAGCTTTGTGTATCGTTCGAAGAAGGACAACAACCTGTTCGTTTCGAAGGGGTTGATTAAGAATATGGACGAGGTGACCCCTATCCACGTGGACATCAACATTGTGGACAACGACATACTGGACATCGAGCGTTTCCGCCAGTGGCGTCCCGAATTTGCCGATGCGCGCTTCGAGCTTGAGGACGGCCGTTATGTGTGCGGCTGGGAGATCGAGAAGATGTCGAAGTCGATGTACAACGTGCAGAACCCCGACGACCTGGTGGCGCGCTACGGTGCGGACACGCTGAGGATGTACGAGATGTTTCTGGGTCCCGTCGAGCAGGCCAAGCCTTGGGACACCAACGGCATCGAGGGAGTGTTCCGCTTCCTGAAGAAATTCTGGAAGTTGTTTGACGCTTCGCACGAAAACGAAAACGGAAACGAAAACGAGAAGGCGGCGCTGAAGGTGCTGCACCAGACGATCAAGAAGGTGACCGACGACATAGAGCGTTTTTCGTTCAACACGAGTGTGAGCACTTTTATGATCTGCGTGAACCAGCTGAGCGACCTGAGGTGCAGCAGCCGCGAGGTGCTGCAGCCGCTGACGGTGCTGATAGCCCCCTTTGCGCCCCACATAGCCGAGGAGCTGTGGCACCAGCTGGGCAACGAGGGGTCGGTGTGCGACGCCGAATGGCCCAAGTTCGACGAGCGGTACCTGGTTGAGGATACGTTCAAGTATCCCGTCTCGTTCAACGGCAAGATGCGCTTCACCATCGAGCTGCCTGCCGATTGCACGCAGGAGCAGGCCGTTGCCGCCGTGATGGCCAGTGCCGACACGCAGAAGTGGACTGGCGGCAAGGAACCCAAGAAAATCATTTTCGTACCCAAACGCATAATAAATATTGTATGCTGAGCAGACACTTTTTGCGCGCCAAAGCGCTCCAAACAATCTACGCCGGCGTTACGGGCGAGTCGAAGAATGCCGACGAACTGCTGAAGATGTTCGACTATAACGTTGGCCGCCTCAACAGCCTGGGGCTGCTGCAGATGAGCACCCTGCCGCAACTGACGTTCACCGCCGAGCGCATCTATGAGAACGAGACGCAGAAATTCAACCCGAACGCCAAGGAGCTTGAGCTGCTGCACCGCTGGGCTCAGAACCGATACGTCGACAGGCTGGCCGGCGGCTTCGAATACAGGCAGATAGCCAACCGTATGAAGATAGACTGGAGCAACCACTTCGATGTGTTCCGCAAGATTCTGAACGCATTCAAGTCGTCGCGCTATTTCCAGAACTTCATCGAGCTGCAGCAGCCGACCTTCGAGGAGGAAAAGACGATTGCCGTCACCGCCTTCAAGTTCCTGATGAACGACGAGACGCTGCGGGAAATCATCTTCGACCGCGACCTGCTGTGGGAGGACGATTTCGATCAGGTGGCGCAGTATGTCTTTATGCTACTGAAGGAGCCCAAGGAGGAGCAGATGGACGAGGCTATGCCCTGTCCGCAGGTCTTCGACTCGCGCAACGAGAAGGATGTCAACGACTATGACTTTGCCCGCAAACTGATTGTGGACACGTTCAACCATCTGGACGACACCGAGCCGATGATACGCAAGCACCTGCAGAACTGGGACTTGGAGCGTGTGGCGCTGATGGACATACTGCTTATCAATATGGCCGTTACGGAGTTCACCTGCTGCCCGTCGATTCCGGAGCGCGTCACGGTGGACGAGTATATCGAGCTGTCGAAGGAGTTTTCGACCGAGAAAAGCAAGCTTTTCATCAACGGTATACTTGACAAGCTGCTCATAGAGCTTCGCGTGGCGGGCAAAATAGAGAAGGACGAACGCGGGCTGTACGACCCGACCCTTGAGGATGATTACAAAGACCAATAATACCAATCCAAAGATGAAACACCTGTTCACTATCGGCATACTGGCGGCGCTGCTGCTTACCTCCTGCGGGGGCGGCAAGGAAGAGGCCGGTGTCGACATCATCAAGAACCCCAACAGCGCCGAAGGCTACGACAACAGCGAGAAGATGCCCAAGATTGTCTTCGAAACCGATATGCACGACTTTGGCCAGCTGATGGCCGGCGAGACAATCTCGTACAGCTTCAAATTCACCAATACCGGCAACGCGGACCTGATAATCAGCGGCTGCGACGCTTCGTGCGGCTGCACCGTGGCCGACTATCCCAAGGAGCGCATCGCTCCGGGCAAGTCGGGATACATCACCGTTTCGTTCAAATCGCAGGGTATGTCGGGCCAGCAGATCAAAGAGGTCGTTGTGGCATCGAACACCCAGCCCGCCAAAACGAAGCTGAGGATTTCGGCGACGGTGAGATAGTTAATTTGTTAATTCGCTAATTCGTTAATTTGTCAATTTGTTAATTTGATATAATATTTTAAAAAGATGAACATTCTGTATGTAATGCTCCAGGCACAGGGAGCACCGAGTGGCGCAGGCGGAAGTGGCCTGATAATGATTATTCTGCTCTTTGTTGTAATGTGGTTGCTGATGATTCGTCCGCAGAACAAGAAAGCGAAGGAAGAGGCCAAAATGCGTGAACAGCTGAAGAAAGGCGACCGCGTCCTGTTTTCGGGCGGTATTTATGGCAAAGTGCACTCGGTCGACGCTACGACCGTCGACGTGGAAGTGTCTAACGGCGTGATTATGACCGTCGAGAAGAGCTTCATTCAAGCTTTGGCCAACAACAGCGACACCACCGAAGAGAAAAAATAACCCCTTTTCTTTTCCACCCCTATGGACGACAGCGGGACACCGGGTTTGGGGCAGCGCCTCAAGCAGTCGCGAGCATTCTTTTTCTCGCTGATTGCCATTTCGGCAGTCTGGCTTGTCTCGTCTATGTCCGAGCCGAAGGTGTTCAGAGAGCACTACCGGCTGTGCTTCGACGGCATCGACACGGCGCGCTATGCCGTCACCGCCATTGACAGCAGCCTGACGCTGGACATCAGGAGCAACGGATTTCAGGCGTTCCGTCGCGGACTGAACAGGAACAAGGCAATACATATCGACGTTGCGCGAAAGATTGACGAGAAGAAGGCCGACGACATCCAGCTGTCATTGCTTACGGACGAGTATACCGACATCATACGCAAGCAGTTGGATATGCGCGGCGTGAGCGACGTCAAGCCTGTGGCCAATATGCTGCACGTCAAGCTTGCCCAGCGCCAATGCAAAGCCTTTGTCCCCGAGATTGGCAACGTCGGTTTCCAATTCGACGCTATGGTCGGCCTGTGCGGCAAGCCGCAGGTCAGACCCGACACGGTCTATCTATACGGCAGCCAAGCCTCGCTGGACAAAATCGACGCCGTGCGCGCCGAGCCGCAGACAATCAAAAACATACGTATCAGTGGCAAATACCGTGTGCAGCTGGCAAAGGAATGGCAGAAGTTTCCCGACGTGCACCCATCAACGCAAACCGTCGACATCTATATCCCTGTCGAAACGTTTACCGAGAAATCCGTCAGCGTGCCCGTAAACTATTCGACGGACAAGAACTACAAGCGCGTACAAATCTACCCTGCATCAGTCACCGTTAAATGCCTTGTGCCACAGAACAAATATGCTGCCATCAATAGCGACAACTTCAGCGTTACAGCCAGACTTGTCAGCGACTCGAGCAACTATTTGACCCCTGTCGTCACAAGCTTCCCTTCCGATGTCCGCATCAAATCCATTTCGCCACAACAACTTCAATTCATAATCATAAAATGAAACTCGTAGGACTGACAGGCGGTATCGGATGCGGCAAAACCACAGTGCTCGAGGTGTTTCAGCAACTCGGCGTACCCTGTTTCGTCGCCGACCGCAAGGCTGGCGCCTACTACAACGAGCCTGGTTTCCTCAAAGAAATCCGCTCCCTGTTTGGCGATTCCGTCTTCGACGCCAACGGCAAAGCCGACAAAGCCGCAATAGCCCGCATTGTTTTCGCCGACAAAGAGAAACTGGCGAAGCTGAACGCGCTGATACACCCGCGGGTGATTAACGACTTCAAAATGTGGGCACAGCAACAGCAGGCGCCATACGTGATTATGGAATCGGCCATAATCTACGAGTATGACCTGCAGCGCCACTTGGACGTCGTCGTAACCGTCTACCTCGAGAAAGAGGAACGTCTGCGCCGGCTGGAACTGCGCGACAAAGTCAGCCGCGAAGTGATAGAAGCCCGTATGCGGAACCAGCTCAGCGCCGAAGAAAAGATGGACCGCGCCGACTATGTAATACTCAACTACGAAGGCAACCCTCGCAACCGTCAAGTGGCAACACTGGACCGATGGTTGAAAAAATAATTTAACCTACTCAAACACGCACCGTTATGTACAAAATTCTCAAGAAAAAACAGCTCACCGGCAACATCATCCTGATGGATATCGAAGCCCCTTGGATTGCCCGTTCGGGCCAGCCCGGCCAGTTTGTAATCGTCATTCCGCACGACCGTGGCGAGCGCGTGCCGCTGACAATCTGCGACACTGACATCCAGCGTGATGCAGTGACCATCGTCTATCAGATTGTCGGCGAGTCGACCCAGCGCCTTGCAGCCCTCAACGAAGGCGACAGCATCTTCACCATCGTAGGACCGCTGGGCAACAAGGGCGAGATAATGAATATGCCCGACCTCAAATCGGTTCTGTTCGTTGCCGGAGGCGTCGGTACAGCGCCTGTCTATCCGCAAGTGAAATGGGCCAACAGGCAGGGCATAAAATGCGACGTCATAATCGGCGCGCGCAACAAAGAGCTGATTTTCTTCGAGGAACAGATGCACAGCGTCTGCAACAACCTGTACCTGATGACCGACGACGGCACCTGCGGCGAGAAAGGACTTGTCACCGACAAGATACGCCAGCTTGTCGAAAGCGGCCACCGCTACGACTGCTGCGTGGCCATCGGCCCGTTGCCGATGATGAAATTCGTTTCGCTGCTCACCAAACAATACAACCTGCCCACCATCGTGTCGCTCAACTCGATGATGGTCGACGGCACCGGTATGTGCGGTGCCTGTCGCATCACCGTCGGCGACAAGGTGCGCTTCACCTGCGTCGACGGACCCGAATTCGACGGCCACCTCGTCAACTTCGACGAAGCCATCAAGCGACTGGCCAAGCCCGACCTGACCCGCTACCGCATAGCCACAAGCGAAGAAGGGCACCATTGCAACCTGACAGCCCCGGTTGAGACCCAGATCGAAAGCGAGCTGCAAAGCCGCAAACGCCAGAAACCGCGCGAGCAGGCTCCCGACGACCGCATCCACAACTTCGACGAAGTCTCCAATGGTTTCACCGAAGAGCAGGCCGTTGCCGAAGCCAGCCGCTGCCTGCACTGCAAAAAGCCCCTCTGCGTAAGCCAATGCCCTGTCAGCATACGCATCCCCGACTTTATTGCCGCCGTCAAGCAACGCGACTTTGCCGAAGCCGCCCGCATCATAGCCTGCGACTCGGCCCTGCCGGCCGTCTGCGGCCGCGTCTGCCCGCAGGAGACGCAATGCGAGGGGGCCTGCATCCTTGGCCACAAGGGTGATCCCATTGCCATCGGCGCACTCGAACGCTTCGTGGCCGACTGGAACCGCGTACACGCAACGGAAAAGACTGAAAAGAAGACAGATACAGACACACCTGCAAAGCAGAAAGTGGCCATCGTCGGCAGCGGCCCCTCGGGCCTCACCTGCGCCGGCGACCTCGCCAAGATGGGATACCAAGTCACCATCTTCGAAGCCCTTCAGCACCCCGGCGGCGTGCTCGTCTACGGCATACCCGAATTCCGCCTGCCGAAGCAGAAAGTCGTCGCTCCCGAAATCGAAAACCTCAAACGCCTCGGTGTCGAAATCATTACCAATGTCGTCGTAGGCCGTTCCGTCACCATCGACGAACTCATTGAAAAACAGCACTTCGATGCAATATACATAGCCTCGGGTGCCGGCCTGCCCAAGTTTATGGGCATCCCCGGCGAGACGCTTGTCGGCGTAATATCGGCCAACGAGCTCCTCACGCGCACCAACCTGATGCACGGCTACGACGAAAACTATGATACGCCCATCGTCCTTGGCCGCAAGGTTGCCGTCGTCGGTGGCGGCAACGTCGCTATGGATGCAGCCCGCACGGCACGCCGCCTGGGCTGCGACGTCACCGTCGTCTACCGCCGTGGCGAGCAGGATATGCCGGCACGCCAGGAAGAGGTACACCACGCCAAAGAAGAAGGCATCCACTTCTGTTTCCAAACCAACCCCGTCGCCGTTCTCGACGACGGCAAAGGCAACGTCAGCGCCATCCGCCTTGTGCGAATGGCTATGGGCGAACCCGACGCATCGGGACGCCGCCGTTTTACGGAAATCGAAGGCAGCGAATACGACCTTGAAACCGACAACCTCATTGTCGCTCTCGGCACCAGCCCCAACCCGCTGATCAAGACCACCACGCCAGGCCTCGACACGCAGCCTTGGGGCGGCATTGTCGCCGATGCCGACGGGCGCACGTCGCGTCCCTGCATCTTCGCCGGCGGCGACGCCGTCAGTGGTGCTGCCACCGTCATCCTCGCAATGGGTGCCGGCCGCCAGGCAGCAAAAGCAATCGACAAAGAGTTGAAGGGGAAGTAAAAGAAGGAGTTAAAGGGGAAGTAAAAGAGGGAGTTAAAGGGGAAGTAAAAGAGGAAGTAAAAAAGGAAGTAAAAAAGGGAGTTAAAGGACAATAGATTCCAGCAATTGCATTTGTCCTTTAACTCCCTTTTTAACTTCCACTTTTACTTCCTATTTAACTCCCTTTTATAAGAAACTACAGCTTGGTTTTCAGCATTCTGTTCCAGCGGATGCCACCTTTGTCGACATCCTTCGAGAAGATAATCATCGAGGCGCGGCCAACGATGTGGTTCTCAGGCACGAAGCCCCAGAAACGGCTGTCGGCGCTGTTGTGGCGG
>DFHL01000019.1:9987-13111 GCA_002371315.1 Bacteroidales bacterium UBA3724
CATCCAGTAGTAGTCCATCTTGAAGGTGTACTGCGTCGCCTCCTTGCCGTTGATCAGGATGCGGCCGTCGCGCACTTCCAGCGTGTTACCCTCAAACACCTCGATGGCACGGCGGTAGAGCGGCAGCGTCCGCTCGTTCAGTTCCACCGTCATACCCTTAGCGGGTATCGTCAGCGGGCCGAAATTGTCCACCGTCCAGTCGTAGCCCTCGCTGTGCGGAAACAGGTCGATGCCCGAGGCGCCGCGCTGCGTCGACAGCGGTATCAGCTGGGCAATCGATTTGTTATTGGCCAGGCTAAAGCATTGATCCGTAGTCAGCGAAACGGTGTAGTACTGGCCCATAGCATCGATGTCCTTCTGCGTCACACCGGCGGCCAGCAGATCCTGCACCAGCTGCATCATCGAAGCGTTGACAGCATCCTCGCTGCTGTTGCGATACAGCAGCTTGTACCTCGGCGACAGGCGCACCAGCCGCAGGCTGTCGCCGCGCGTCTCGCCCATAGGCTCTATTTTGATATGCTCCTTGTATTTCATTGCCGTGGCGATCTGCATCTCGTTGAGGTACAGATACTGGTAGAAGCCCACCGAGTTCTTGCAGTCCTCCTGCGACACGCCCTCCTGCGACAGAACCTGCAAGTCCTTCTGGATCTTGCCGCTGACGGGGTCGCCGAAAGCGCCGACGCTGGCCAGCGAAGCCATATAGTCCTCAAGGCTCTCCGTCATTCTTACGGCATAGTTGAATTCCAGCGACTTGGGATTATCCACCTCTTCGCCGTTGATCATCACACGACGGTCCTTGATTTCGAGCGTTTCGCCGGGCAGACCGATGCAGCGCTTGATGAAATTCTCGCGCTTGTCGATCGGACGCACGACGACATTGCCGAAAATGCCCTTGTTGGCGAAAATAGCCTCACGGCCGTATTCGCGCACCAGCTCGTGGTACGAGCGGTTGCTCTGGAACGCCGAGCAGACCGTGTCGCCGTCGGGATAGTTGAACACCGTGGCATCCAAACGCCTGATGCTGCGCAGGCCGGGATAGCGGTGATAGGGCAGCTTGATCCATTTCAGGTACGACTCCTTCTGGCCGTTGGTGAACGGCAACACATTGTGCACCAGCGGGAACGACAGCGGCGTCATCGGCGCACGCGGGCCATACGAGGCCTTGCTGACCATCAGGTAGTCGCCAACCATCAGCGACTTCTCCATCGACGACGACGGTATCTTATAAAATTCCAAGCAGTTGCCCCTGATGATGACAGCGGCGATAAGGGCAAACACCACAGCGTCGGCCCATTCGCGCGCGTTGGAATACTTCTTTTCCTCGTGCGTCTTGGGGTCCACATATTCCAGTTTGCCAAGGCCCAGATAAGGCATATAGGCAAACGGGAACAGCACCGCCAGCGTATGCTCCCAGAAACTGTGGCGGCCGAAAACCTTGGCCGTCTCGACCACCAGCATCAGGAACGAGAAGAAATTGATGGCAGGGATAAGGAAATAGACGTACCACTTCCACCCCTTGCCGCACAGCTTGATCCACAGGACGATGTTCCACAGCGGCACAAGGGCCTTCCAAGGCGCGATGCCCACTTTCTTGAAAACGAACCACAGCCCTACGAAGGGACCAAGAATATAGATCAGTGCAAAGATGTTGTATAGCATTGTTTTAACTCTGTTTCGTGAATGTGTTGGTTTAAATGATGAAAAAAGCAAAACGTCAATTCGTCCTGAATATTGTATCCACTGCCGACAAAAGTGTTTTTTTGTCCCTTTCGAACGACAGTTCGGCGGCGGCCCTGCCGAAGCGCTGCCTGCGCTCGTCGGCATCGACAGCGTCCCAGCTGGCCAGCGCCGCCCGCACCGTGGCGGCCAGCTGGCGCGCATCGGGCGGCAGCGACTCGCCGCGTGCGGCATCGAACGGAACCGCAGGCACCAGTGTGCCAATGCCATAGCCCTCGACGACGCGGTGTATCTCGGGAAAATCCGTCGCCAGCACCGGCACCCCGGCCTGGACAAAATCGGCGATGCGGTTGGGCAGCGAATAGTAGTAGTTGAGGCCCCGGTTCTCGAGCAGCGACAGCCCCAGGCTGGCCCTGGGCGTCAGCCGGCGCAGCACGTCTGGTTCCACGCGTCCCAGCATCAGGATGTTGTCGTGCCCGGCCGCCCTTCGGCACATAGCCTCGTACTCGTCGCCTACGCCAGCCACTACAAGTTCGCAATCAGGAAGATACGCCATAGCGTCAATCATCCAGTCCACCCCGCGGCCGATGTTGACGGCACCCTGGTAGAGCAGTATGCGACGGCTGCCGACTCGGCTGTCGAAATCCGTGGGCAGCTTGGCCTCGGCCGTATGCTGCGCCGACGGCATCGGCACGTTGCGCACCACCCCCATCGCCAGCCCATAGCGCCGGCGATAGATGTCGGCAATCGACTGGCACACAGTCACTGCCGCACACCGGCGACCCTTCAGCCGCGGAAAAAGGCGGTCCTCGATAAGGGTCCAGACCCGCTTGACGCGTGGACGGCCCACCAGTTCGGGCACCTCGGGAAACATCTCGTGCGCATCGAGGAAAAGCCCCTTGCCCCTGAGGCGCGACGCCAGCCAGCAGGCCGGCAGCGTGTCGGTGTCGTTGGCATAGAACGCGTCGGCGCGCGCGAACATAAGTTTCAGGAACAGACGCAGGTTGTACTCGGCATAGAAAACGGCTTTCCGCCTGAAAAGCAGCCGCATACGCACCGTGCGGTAAGGGCGTCGCACCTCGGCGCTGCCGCGAAGGCGGCGGCCCACAAGGGTGACGTCGTAGCCCGCCTCGGCCAAGGCCGTGCAGCTGCGATGCACGCGCTGGTCGGTGACCAGGTCGTTGGTGACAGACATTATGATGCGGCGTTGTGACATACCCTCGAAAAACGGCAAGCAAGGCGAAAAAGTATACCGCCGACGAAAAAAAAATTCCACCCGTCAGTGCGCCCCACCCCGCCCCGAAGGCTGTGGCGAACCCGTTTTTCGACAAGCGATGAAACGCCGTGACACACCGAGGCAAGCTGTGAAACGTCGCGAAACAACCAACCTCATAAAAGACTGTAAACCAAACAGTAAAGCCACCTTCTCTGCCCGTTGTACAGTATA
>DFHL01000069.1 GCA_002371315.1 Bacteroidales bacterium UBA3724
TACTGTACATATACTGTACATATACTGTACATATGACGGAGAAGGTGGTTTTAAGTGTTGGTTTTGAGTGTGTTAGGGGCTTTGTGTTGTCTTTGCGTCTCGCTGTGTGTCACGGTGTGCCGTTGTTGGCTGCTGTTTGCCGCAGCGGGGGCCTGCGCGATGGCGCTCGGCGCTCGGAGGCGGCACCGGTCGGGTGGGAGGGCATTTTTGCCTGTTGAAAAGCGGATAATAACTTTCCGAAAAAATAATTAATGTTTTCCTATTATAATATAAAAAAAAGATGTACCTTTGTAATTCCTTATTCAAGGAAAGAAATCAAGTAATAAATTAAAAATAACCACTTTAAAACAAAAATCAAAGATGAAAACAGCTTATAATTTCAACGCAGGCCCTTGCGTCCTGCCCAAAGAGGCCATTGAATCGACGATCAATGCCATCCGCGATTTCGACAACACCGGCATCGGTCTGCTCGAAATAAGCCACCGCACCCCCGGCTGGGAGCGCACTATGGAAGAAACCCGCCAGCTGTGGCGCGACCTGCTCGACATCCCCGCAGAGTATGAAATCCTCTTCCTCGGCGGCGGTGCCAGCACCGGCTTTATGGATGTTCCCGCCAACCTGCTGAACAAGAAGGCTGCCTACCTGCAGACCGGCGTTTGGGCCAAGAAGGCTGCCAAAGAGGCCAAGAACTTCGGCGAGACCGTCATCGTGGCCAGCAGCGAGGACAAGACCTACAGCTACATCCCGAAGGGTTGGACCGTTCCTGCCGACGCTGACTATTTCCACATCACGACCAACAACACCATCTACGGTACCGAGATCCGCAAGGACTTCGCCCCCAACGAGATCAACAACGTTATGCTCGTTGCCGATATGAGCTCGGACATTATGAGCCGCCCCGTCGACATCAAGAAGTACGGTCTGATCTACGGTGGTGCCCAGAAGAACGTCGGCCCTGCCGGTGTTACCTTCTACATCGTCCGCAAGGACATCCTCGGCAAGATCACCGACCGCCAGTATATGAACCCGCTGCCCACGATGGTCGACTTCCGCACCCACGCTGCCGAAGAGGCCAAGAACATCTCGATGTTCAACACCCCGCCGGTAAGCGCCATCTTCGTGATGCACGAAACCCTGAAGTGGGTCAAGAACACCATTGGCGGCGTCAAGGAAATGGAGAAGATCAACCTCAAGAAGAGCGCTATGCTGTATGAGGAAATCGACCGCAACTCGATGTTCCGCGGCACGGCCGAGAAGGAAGACCGCTCGATTATGAACCACTGTTGGGTTATGGCCGAGGGCCGTGAGAACCTGCAGGATGCCTTTATGGCTTTCGCCAAGGAGCGCGGTATGGTCGGCATCAAGGGTCACCGCTCGGTCGGTGGTTTCCGCGCCAGCCTCTACAACGCTTGCCCCATCGAGGCCGTCGAGGCTCTCGTCCAGTGTATGCAGGACTTCGAAAAGGCCAACAAGTAAACATTTAGAGTGAAAAGTGACCAGTGACCTGTGACACGAACACATCTCGCTGGTCACAATTCTTTGGCAAGGATGCTTCACAATGACCTCAACGTCTGGAAAGAAAGTATAAATCTTGTAAAGAAGGTTTACAAGTTGACCTCTATGTTCCCTGCATCGGAACAGTTTGGGCTAACATCTCAGATCAGACGTGCAGTAGTATCGATACCCTCAAACATTGCAGAAGGCTGCGGCAGAAATAGCGACAAAGAATTGATTCGTTTCTGTTGGATTTCTATGGGCTCGCTTTCAGAAGTCGAAACGCAGTTGATAATAGCACGTGAGCTTGGATTTGTCGATGATACGGCGGAAATTGAACAAGACATCCGTAATGTCAGGAAAATTCTCTCGGGCTTTATATATTATATACAAAATAAACAATAACAGACTTGTATAGACCTTTGTGTTCGTGTCACAGGTCACAGGTCACTTATTACAATAAGAAACAATGAAAATTTTAGTTGCTACTGAGAAACCTTTCGCAAAAGTTGCCGTTGACGGCATCCGCGAAGTGGTTGAGAAGAATGGCCATACTTTGGCTCTTCTCGAGAAATATACCGATGTGAACGACCTCTACAAGGCCGTTGCTGATGCTGACGCTCTGATCGTCCGCAGCGACAAAGTCACCAAGGAAGTTATCGACCACGCCAAGAACCTGAAGATCGTCGTGCGCGCCGGCGCTGGTTACGACAACCTCGACCTCGAGGCTTGCACCGCCCGCGGCATCGTCGCTATGAACACCCCCGGCCAGAACAGCAACGCTGTTGCTGAGCTCGTTATGGGTCTGCTCGTTTTCTGCGTCCGCAATTTCTACAACGGCAAGAGCGGCAGCGAGCTGATGGGCAAGAAACTTGGTATCCTTGCTTTCGGCAACGTGGGACGCAATGTGGCCCGCATCGCCAAAGGCTTCGGTATGGATGTCTATGCTTACGATGCATTCCTCACCGCCGACCAGATCAACCAGAGCGGTATGGCCAAGGCTGTGGCCAACCAGGAAGCACTGTTCGAAACCTGCGACGTTGTGTCCCTCCACATCCCCGCAACCGCAGAGACCAAGCAGAGCATCAACTACGCCCTCGTCAACAAGATGCACAAGGGCGGTATACTGGTCAACACTGCCCGCAAGGAAGTCATCAACGAGCCCGAACTGCTCAAGCTGATGGCCGAGCGCACCGACCTGAAGTACATCACCGACATTATGCCTGATGCCGATGCCGAATTCAAGGCTTTCGAAGGCCGCTACTTCGCCACGCCCAAAAAGATGGGTGCCCAGACCGAAGAGGCCAACATCAACGCCGGTATCGCTGCTGCCAACCAGATCAGCGAGTTCTTCAAGAACGGTTGCACCAAATTCCAGGTCAACAAATAAAAAAACACGATACTTTATCATCGAAAAGGGGGAATGCATACAGTTCCCCCTTTTTGGTTTCTCTGCGCTTTGAACACTCCTGTAACTCTCTGTGTCTTCAACCCCGAGCACGACCTGTGCCTGGCCAACGGCGACGCCAACTATGTGCCGCCGCAGTCGGCTCTCGATTTTGCACGGCACGGTGCCGGCCTGATGCGCATTGTCTATGGGCCTGAATCGGTGGCTATCGCTGCCGATGGCTATGCGTCGTGGCGCGCCTCTGCGCCCGATGCCGTTGTGGGCCGCATCGTTGCGTGGGGATGGGACACCCGCCTGAAACAGACACTCTTGAAGCAGGGGGCCGACAGCGCCCTGATGCCGTCGGACGGGTATATTGCCTGTCTGCGCGACCTGCAGCATCGCACCACGGTTCTGCCGCTTCAGCGCGACGCGTGGAGCGTGACGGGTGCCGACGAGGTTGCTGCCCTGCTTGCCCGCAGTCCGCGCCTTGTGCTCAAGGCTCCTTGGTCGGGGTCGGGCAGGGGACTGCGTTGGGTCGACGGCGCCCTGTCGGCTCAGGACGTGGCCTGGATTGCCAAGACCGTGGCGGCACAGCGCTGCGTCATTGCCGAGCGGCGTTTCGATGTTGAGGAGAATTTTGCTTTCGAGTTTCACATCGCCGACGGCATAGTGAGGCTGGTGGGCCTTTCGCTCTTCGTCACGCAGAGTGGGGTGTATCGCCACAATGTGCTGCTCGACGACGATGAGATACGCCGCCGTACGGGTGTCGGGCCCGACCAGGAGAAGGCTCTCAGCCAATGGCTGCAGCTTAACATTGCTCCCCGGTACAGCGGCTATCTGGGTGTCGACCTTTTCCGTACTGTCGACGGGCGTGTGGTGGTCAGCGAGCTGAACCTGCGCCACACGATGGGGCTTGTGGCCCACCGCGTGCTGCAGTTGCATCCCGAGCTGCACGGAAGCGTATGGGAAGCCAAGGAGTATGTGGAGTTAAGGGAAGTTAAGGGATTAAAAGGAAGTTAAGGAAAGTTAAAGGAATAATGTAATTGCTGGACACTATTGTCCCTTAACTTCCCTTAACTTCCCTTAAAAGCCCTTAATTCCCAATATAAATAGTTGCTTATGTTTTTTGTCGAAACTCTTTTGCTTGCTCTTGCCTTGTGCGTCGATTCGTTCACCGTCTCGACGGCTTGCTCGTTCCGCAGCCGGATGACATTGCGCCGCGGGATGCTGATGGCTTTTGTCTTTGCTTTTTTCCAAGGCCTGCTGCCGTTTCTTGGTGCTATGCTTGGCGTGGCGTTCAAAGCATTTATTGCATCGGTCGACCATTGGGTGGCCTTTGGCCTGCTGTCGGCAGTTGGCGGTAAAATGATTTATGATGCCTTGCGCGACGCGCCGGAAGAGCGCAAGCTTGATGTGTCAAGCCTTGGAGTTATGTGCCTGTTGGGGCTTGCCACGTCGATCGATGCTTTTGTGGTGGGCATTCCTTTAGGGCTCGACTATGATTTTGTGCATATTGTCGTTATTGCCGCTGTGGTCGGCCTTGTCACATTCGGCGTTTCCCTGCTGGGCTATTTTCTTGGTAGCCGCAATGTGGCCATACCCGAGCGTGCGGCATCCGTTGTCGCCGGGTTGGTGCTGATTGGTTTAGGCACCTTTACGCTTGTCGAACACCTTTCGGTGTAGGACTACAGCTTGATAATCATTCTGACAGGGTAGTGGTTCGAGATGTACGGCACCCCGTAGTCCTTGTTGATGGTTCTGAAGCGCTGCACATTGATGTCGCGGACCAGGAAATGGTCGTTCATTGCCCCTGGTTCGTAGCCGAAGGCGTTGTAGCTGTTGCGGAAGTCGGTGCGCGAAGCAAGGCGGCGTGCGGGAGTGAAGCCAGCGTCGTAGAGGGGCTGGAAATCGTTGTTGATGATTTCCGAGTTCATATCGCCACCGACAATTACGGGCGTACCCTTTGGCACATACTGTGCTATAAGGCTGGCGATGACTTTGACCGATTCGGCGTGTGCCACCGAGCCGTCGCGTTCCAGATGGGTGTTGAAATAGAATATCTCTTTGCCGGTTTCTTTGACTTTGAGCTGCAGGATGGTTACGGTGCGCGGAGTTTTGGCATCCCATCCTGTCATAACTCTCTGTGGCGAGGGACACAGCCAGCGTGTCTTGCTTGAGACGAGCTGGAACTTGTTCTTGTCGAAGTATATGGCTGTATGTTCGCCGCGGGTGATTCCGTTGTCGCGGCCTGCGCCTACGCGGCGGTATTTGTTCTTGAAGTTTTTGTCGATAACAGTGAGCTGGTCCAGCAGGGCTTCCTGAACACCTATAATGTCGGGCTGTTCGTCGTCCAGCATCTTAAGTACAGCATTCTGCCTCAGGTACCAAGCGTTGGGTCCGTCGGTTTTGGGCGAGCTGTTGTTGTGTATGTTGAAAGATATGACCTTCAGCTCCTGGGCGTTGAGCCCCTGCAATCCGGCCATTCCTATAGTCAATAATGTCAGCAACAACAATTTTTTCATTTATTCTACTCTCCTTCTTTTTCTCGATTGTTCTTGGTTTGCTTGTCAAAAACGATGTTTGTTTGTCCAAATTATATCTTGTGGTCTGTTATTCTGTGTTTTTTGTTTTTTTTAACAGTACGAGCGCTCAGATGATACCCAGTCGTGTCAGCGCGTTGGCTATGCCGTCGTCGTCCGAGCTGTCGGTGACATAGTCGGCGTGAGCCTTGACGATGTCGGCGGCGTTGCCCATCGCGACCCCGGTGCCGACATAGTCGAGCATTTCGATGTCGTTGGCACCATCGCCGAAAGCCATAGTCTCTTCGCGACGTATGTCGAAGTGCTTGAGCAGGCATTCGATGCCGACGGCCTTGCTGCTGCCTTCGGGAATGAGGTCGGTGAACAGCGGGTGCCAGCGCGGCATACGGCAATGACTCAGTGTGCCCAATACCTCGGCGTCCTTTTCGGCGGGCTGCACGGCTATGAACTGGTAGGTCTCCCGTCCGCGCATTTCGCTGAGTGGCAGGACTGGCGGCATTTCAAACCCCAGCTGGTTGCGCATAGCCTCGGCGACGTGGTCGATGCGGTTGATGAACATTTCGCGCTCGGTGAAGCACATTGTGGTGAGGTTGTTTTTTTCGACATAGTCCAGCCAGCGTAGGCTGTCGTCGCTGTCGATGGCGTTGCGCAGCAGCACTTGGTTGCCAACAAAACAGTAGCCACCGTTGACGGTGATATAGCCATCGAAGTCCACCGGCATCTGCGGTATAAGCATCAGCGGGCGGCCAGACGAGATGACGGTCTTGATGCCTTTTCGACGCAGGATGTCGAAGGCATCGATCGTGCTCGGCAGTACGCGATGCGTGCCGTAGCTGAGCAGTGTTCCGTCAATGTCGAAAAATATGGCCTTTATCATTGGGTAATTTTGTGTTTTTTTAGATTTTTTAAGTTTTTTTTATGTGGTTTCAACCGTTAAAAATAACAACCAGAACGCCTGTAAACATTATTTTGTTAATAGTGCATAGTTCTGATTAAGCTGTAATATGTTGTAAATGTTGTTTTTGTGCTATTTTTGGCAAAAAAGAGCACAAGTGCAAATTTACTAAAAAAATTAGATTAGCAAAGGCGTTTGCTCTGTTTAGCAATACAATGTGCCGTTTGTTTGGGCTTGGATTTCCTTTGGAAGGGATCCGTTTTTTGCTTCGGGGAAGTGGGTAGGTTCACTCATCTTGCGGCTTAACGAAAGCTTCGGCTTTTTCGTAGACGGCGGTGCGCAGCATCAGGGCCTGTCCGATTCCGCGGGCGGCAAGGTAGACCATAAACGCCACCCACAGGGTGTTGTTGTGAACGTAGTCGGCATCGTTGCCGGCCGACAGCGGCAGCTGGCGCAGGCCGTAGTAGACTGCAAAGAAGGCCGCGGTGGCTATGAACATAGTGTTGCGCATTGTGCGTGAGGCTGTCGCGCCGACGAAAATGCCGTCGAAGAGGAATGCCGAGAAGCCGCAGACGGGGATGATGAGCACCCAGAACAGGTAGGGGCGTGTGGCGGCGATGACGCTCTCCTGGTCGCTGAAGATGCGCAGTATCGGTTCGCCAAAGGCGGCATAGATGGCTGTGAAGAGCAATGTCAATGCCAATCCCCAGACAATCAGGCTGCGAACGGTAGTCACCAGTGTGCGGCGGTCGCGGGCACCGATGTAGCGTCCCACGAGCGACTCGCCGGCGTAGGCAAAGCCGTCCATAATGTAGCTGAAAAGGGTGAAGAACTGCAGCAGAAGTGCGTCGACGGCAAGTATCTGGTCGCTGATGCGGCCCGATTCGGAAGTGATGAAGGTGAAGACAGCGGCGAGGCAGACGGTGCGCAAGAAAATGTCGCCGTTGACGCGGAAGAAACGGCGCATCTCGCTCCAGCGCAGCGTCTGGCGGACAAATACGGCCGTAAGCCGGCGGCGGAACAGTTTGCCGTAACGGAAGGCCACGAAGTAGAGTCCGGCGAGGAGCCCGCTGTATTGAGCAATGACGGTGCCCAGCGCCACGCCGCGAATGTCCCAATGGAAGACGAGCACAAAGAGCAGGCTGCATACGATGTTGACGATGTTGATGAAGATGGCTATCCACATTGGCAGTCGCGAATTCTGCATACCGATGAACCAGCCTTTAATGGCGTAGAGGCCCAGCGTGGCTGGGGCTGCCCAGATACGTATGTAGAAGTAGCTGAAGGCCAATGCTAAAACCTGTGAGCTTCCGTTGAAAATAAGTTTCGAGAGTAATGCCAGCGGATGTTGCAGGACAAGGAGAGTGAGCGCAATGGCCAGTGCGATTGTGAAGGCGCGAATGAAGACGCGCACCGCCTCGTCGAGGCGGCGCGCGCCGTAGGCTTGTGCCGTGAAGCCGCTTGTGCCCATCCGCAGGAAGCCGAAGTTCCAATAGATGAGGTTGAAGATTTGTGTCCCTATGGCGATGGCACCGATGTGCGTCGCGCTGAGGTGGCCAACGATGGCCGTGTCGACCATACCCAGCAGGGGTACGGTGATGTTGGTGATGATGTTGGGCAGGGCGAGCTGCAGAATCTTACGGCTGGTTCCGTTTGTGGAGGGCTTCATTGTGAGAGTTGTGGGAGACAGCCATCAATCGATATGGCATTCGGCTACGTTGAGTATCTCGCGGCTATCCTTTTTGCTTACCATAGCCACGATGTGGCAGTTGGCGAGATTCCATTCGCTGCTGGCGGGGGTGTAGTTGAAAAGTGCAACGCGCTTTTCGCCGCTGGCGCCGGTGCAGTCGATGTCGGCACCCCAAATGTCGGTAATCACGTCGCGGAGGACGTGGTTGTGAACGTAGTTCTCGTCCTCGTGGTCGGGATACTTTTGAGTGGCAATGATGCCGTCTTCCATAATGAGCAGCGTGAGGGTCAGCGGCTCGCTGACGGTCTGCAGGAACTCGAGGTTGACGTTGATGCTGACGGTGCCATCGTTGTTGGCAGCGTCAGCCTGGATGGCCACTTTGGGTGTTTGGTTGATGATGTTGTCGACGCGAGAGTTGATGCCGCTGGTGGGAGTGAAGAGGTCCCAGGCCGAGCCGTTGAGGGTTCGGTTGATGAGCGCAGTGGGATATTCGCCAGTGGCAAAGATGCCGAAGAAGTTGCTCCAGGTGTTGCCGTCCTCGCTGCTGAGGCGAGGAGTGTCGCCGATGGGGCGGGTTAAATTTGATGAGTCGTGAATGGCAAGAGCGATAAGCTTGTCGCCATATTGTAATGTTGCGTCTGTAATGGCCACGTCAGCAATGGGGCAGTTGAGGCATCTCACAGCGGTATATTTCTCGATGATGGCGCGTTGGCTGTGGTCGCTTACGCCGTTGCCGTCGTACCATTCGCCGGCGGCACCGGAAAAGACTATGTATTCGTTGCTGTCAATCTTGTCGCACGATGCCAGCAGCGCAGTGGCACAGGCGATAGTGGCAATTGATTTTAATATCCTTTTCATTGTTGTCTGTTTTTAGAAAGATGTTGTAAGACTGAAAGTGAGACCGTTGCTGGCAGGGACCTGTCGGCATACGCCGCCGATGCAGATGATACCTTCGCGCTGTTTGCCGTAGCCGAGCTGGAGACGAGTGGCCCCCTTGGTGTAGCCTGCGGAGATGTTGTAGTAGTTGCCGATGCCATCTTTGTAGGCATATTGGTCGCTGATGGAGATGAACCAGGCGCTGGTGAAGTTGTATTCGACGAGACCCATAATCCAGTCGCCGGCGCGCTTGTCGTCGACTGCGGCGTCGTATTTGCTGTCGCTGCCCATCCATTCGGCTTCGAAACGGAGAACGTTTTTGCGGTTGATTTTCCAGGTGAGGTCGGCGACGAGGATGTGGTTGTGGTGGATGTCGCCTTCGTGTCCTTCGACGATGGGGTTGAAGAGCATATATCCGTAGGTAGCCGTCAGTTTGACTTTGCTGCTGAGTTTCTTGGCCACTTCGAGGCTGATGTCGCCATAGTAGGTGTCGCCGGTGCCGAAGAAGGAGGAGGTGTATCCGTCGGTGCCTTTTCCGCCGACGAGGGTGGTATCAAGGCCGGTGATGAGCGATGCGTTGAGGTGGATGTCGGTGCCGTATTTGCCGCCGAGCAGGGTTTCTTTCTTGAACTTGTACATAAAGTCGGCCTGGAGCCCCATTTCGCCTGTGCTTTGAGTGGCGTAGGGGTACATAGAGAGGAAGGCGTAGGTGTGCTGCTTGGTGATGGAAGGCGTGTAGTTGATGTAGAGCATTTCGCCGCTGACGGAGCGGACAGACTTGAAGCCCATATTGTCGACGCGTTTGGCTTGGATGTTGGCGCTGAGTCCTTTCTTGGAGTAGCTTGCGCTGAGCCAGAGAGCTTCGCCGTCCTTGTAGATATAGTTGTTCATAATGCTGGGGTCCTGTCCTTTGCGTGCATATTCGGCTTGCAGTCCGAAGCCGCCGTGCGCCAGGTCCATACGCAGGGAACCGGCTCCGACATTGTGTGGCAGGTTGAGCTTGTAGCCGGGGATGTCGGCGGGGATTGTTTCGTCGCCTTCGTACTTGCTGACGAAGGATCCGCCGAAGGTGAGGCGTGTTTTGGCTTCGTTCCAGCTTTTGACGACGTCGTTGAGTGAGACTTCGGCATCGAGACCGCGGACGAGTCCACGTGTTTCCCAATAGTATCGCTGTTGTCCAACGAGGCCTTTGAAGGTTACGCCGTTCCAGGGGCGGTAGACGACGTTGAGGCCCCGGATTGCGTTGTCGAGGCCGAGGTAGCGGTCTTCGTATGCGCGGAGAGTCATACCGTTGCCGAACTGTTCGTAGAAATGGCCTGCTGTGACGGCGAAGGACTGCGTCTTGTAGCTGACGAAATAGTTGGCTATGCCCTGTCCGGCGTACTGGCTGTTGAAGCCAAGCATTGGGTTGAGGTAGGCCTCGTAGCGCAGTCCGGCGCTGAAGTTGCCGTTGGTGTAGAGAATGTCGGCACGAGCGTTGCTGAGCAGTTTTTCTGGTATGTCGCTTGAACCGATGACGGAGTCGCGGTGCGAGAATTGTCCGTCGAACTGAATGTTTCCGGTTACGTGTCCGCCGAGGATGCCCTGAGCAAAAGAGTTGGAGGGGAGGGTGACGAAGACGAAGGCGAAAACGAAGATTGGAAGGAGAGGTTTAGTGTGCTTGTTCATAACGTGGATGTTTATAGGAGACCTTCAATAATTAATTTAAACGGCGAATTGCTTGAATTAAGCGAATTGATATTGAGAAATTTGTTTTAAGTAAATGGTCAAAAATAACTTTCATTTTTTTAACAGGAATTTAATTAATGCGTAAATGCGTAAATGTGTTAATGCGTTAGTGTTATTTTTTTAGTGATTAGTGATTAGTGAATTGTGAATTGAGCGCGTTCGCTTCACAGGTCACTATTCACTTGTCACTTATGTTATTGCGTTAGTGGCTGGCGC
>DFHL01000109.1 GCA_002371315.1 Bacteroidales bacterium UBA3724
TCTTGCTGTCGCGGTTGTCGATCAGCGGGTCGTTGAAAGCGTCGACGTGGCCCGAAGCCTTCCAAACCTTGGGGTGCATAAAGATGGCCGAGTCGATGCCGACGATGTTCTCGTGGTATTGCACCATCGAGCGCCACCAGTATTGCTTGATGTTGTTTTTGAGCTCGGTGCCGAGCTGGCCGTAGTCGTAGACGGCTCCAAGTCCGTCATAGATTTCGCTTGAGGGGAAAATGAAGCCGTATTCTTTGGCGTGAGAAACGACTTTTTTGAAGATATCTTCTTGGTTTGCCATATTTTATGTTGTTTTTATTTCTTTCGTTGGAGAAAGCAAAGTTACGATTTTTTTGGCATTTCAATAAATATATGTATTTTTGTAGACTTTTTGGCAAAGTCCAAACAATATTAAGATAAAGAAAAACAAAATTTTATACATAAAATGAAAAAAGTATTTGTTTCAGCATTTATAGCTATGGCATTGTTTTTTGCAAACAATGCCGTTGCACAGGTGAGCCACGGCGGCGAACCGCTGTTCAACCGCAGTATGGTCAAGGCCGGCGTTCCCGAATTGAGCCATCCCGGCATTGACAACCAGCGTTTTCTTGACGAGGATTTGAGCGCCGTCAAGGGTGCCGGTCCTATGCGTGTCGGCATTATGCAGGATACGCGCCTCGACGTTGTGGGCGAAGCCAAGACGGTCAAGGATGCCGCCGGCACGCACTACCTAATGGCCGTCGAGTCTGAGAATGCGACGTTTATGTCGCTCCATTTCTCGCAGTTCGAACTGCCCGAGGGGGCCACGGTCTTTTTCTACGACCAGAGTGGCGACTTCTTCCTCGGCTCATTCAACGCAAGCGATGTTCAGGAAGACGGTACCTTCTACACGCAGGCCATCCCCGGCAGCCGCGTCTATATTGAATACAACGTGCCTGAAGGCCAGGAGCCTGGCAGCCTTGTCATCGACCGCGTCTGCCACGGATATAAGGATATTTTCCAGACCATTGCGGGCAATTATCAGGCCGCCGAAGAGTCGCTGAAAGGTGCCCACGGCTCGGCCGAAGGCAACTGCCACATCAACGTTGTATGTCCCGAAGGCGACGACTGGCGCGACCAGATACGCTCGGTGGTGGCTATAGCAATCTACACCAACAGCGCAGCCTATATGTGCAGCGGCGCCGTGGTCAACAACACACGCCAGGACAAGAAACCCTACATCCTTTCGGCATTTCACTGCCAGGATTTGGATGAGACCATCCAAAACTTTGTCTGCTATTTCCTTTACCAGACCAACACCTGCGACGGTTACTCCGGCCCCGGCAACAAGTCTGTCACCGGTGCCAACATCATTGCAAAATACAGCTACAACGGAGGTTCGGACTTTCTGCTCCTGCGACTGCGCCAGAGCATTCCCGACTCCTACAAGCCCTACTATGCCGGCTGGGACAGGAGAAGCGTGCAGCCCACGGCTGGTGCCGGCATACACCACCCCGGCGGCGACTACAAGAAGATTTCTTTCCCCAGCAGCGTGACGCGCGGCAGCGGCTCGTACAACAAATTCATCATAACCTACTGGTATACCGGCAACCAGAACAAGGGTGTCACCGAGGAAGGTTCGTCGGGCTCGCCCCTGTTCAATGCCGACAAGCGCATCGTCGGCCAGCTCTATGCCGGCTCCAGTGCCTGCGACAATATGGGCGGTGCCGACCTCTACGGCCGCTTTTATAGCTCCTGGACCGGCAACAACACCGACAACGGCCAGTTGAAAAAGTGGCTCGACCCCGACGACACAGGCATCGAAACCCTGGATGGACTTGACTACCAAGCCGACCCCGTAGCCATCGTGTCACCCCAGGATGCAGCAAACGACCATAGCGTCTGCAACCTTAACGTTTACCCCAACCCCACGACTGGCATTGTGCATTTTGACGTCGACGCCCTTGGCAGCGCCAACTACAAGCTCTTCGACCTCAACGGCCGCTGCGTCAAAGAGGGACGCACCGTGCTGACCGCCACCAGCCAGGCCATCAACCTGGGCCAGCAGGCCAAAGGAAGCTATGTGCTGCAGCTCTTCACGGCGGCACGCACCTACACCGCAATAGTAATTTATTAATCGATTCATAAAAAAACAAACATCTGACACTATGAGTTTAATGGAAGAAATCCGTGCCAAAGCCAAGGCCGCCAACAAGTGCATCGTCCTGGCCGAAGGCACCGAAGAAAGAACCCTCAAGGCCGCCGACATCATCCTCGGCGAAGGCATCGCCCGTCTCATCCTGCTTGGCAACGAGAAGGAAATCAAGGACCTCGCCGCCCAGTGGGGACTTAAAAACATCGACAAAGCCACCATCATCGACCCCGTCACGCACGCCAAGAAGCAGTTCTATGCCGAAATGCTGTGCGAAATCCGCAAGAAAAAAGGTATGCAGATGGACGAGGCTATGCGCCTGGTCGAAGACCCGCTCTATCTGGCCACGCTGCTCATCAAGAACGGCGACGCCGACGGCGAAGTGGCCGGTGCCCGCAACGCTACGGGCGACGTGCTGCGTCCCGCCTTCCAAGTTGTCAAGACCCTGCCGGGCGTCAGCGTCGTCAGCGGTGCTTTCATTATGGTGCTGAAGGACAAGACCTACGGTGAAGACGGCCTGATGGTCTTCGCCGACTGCGCCGCCACCCCCTGCCCCACCGCCGAAGAGCTGGGACAGATTGCCGTCGTGTCGGCCCAGACAGCCAAAGCCATCGCCGGCTTCGAGGAGCCGCGTGTGGCCATCCTGAGCTTCTCGACCAAGGGCAGCGCCAAGCACGAGCTGGTAGACAAGGTCATCGAGGCCGGCCGCGTGGCCCACGAGCTCGACCCCGATGTCAAGCTTGACTGCGAGCTGCAGGCCGACGCCGCCATCGTCCCCAAAGTGGGTGCTTCGAAAGCCCCAGGCAGCGACATCGCCGGTCGCGCCAACGTGCTGGTCTTCCCCGACCTGCAGAGCGGCAACATCTGCTACAAGCTGGTGCAGCGCCTGGCTGGAGCCGAAGCCATCGGACCCGTTATGCAGGGTATGGCAGCCCCCATCAACGACCTGAGCCGCGGCTGTTCGGTCGAGGACGTCGTCAACGTCGTCGCCATCACCGCCACCCAAGCTGCCGCGAAGAAATAACACAATAAGCAAAAAGCAACAAAAAACGGGAGTTCTGCATAGGACTCCCGTTTTTTTTCAGTATATCATTGAAAGGATATCGTTCAAAATTGTTGCATCAGGCGGGGTTTCAGGCCGCGTTCCAATCGCGGTTCCAACGAGCAGGCGGCGCAGAGTGTCGGATAGATTGACCTCCAGGGCGTCGGTGGCGATGGCGATGTCGGTGATGATGCCGCGCTGTTCGTCGACGGTCAGGCTGATGTCGACGCTGCCCCAGTCGAACTGGCCGCTGCGCTGGGCCGTGAAGTTGCGCCATTTGCCATAGAGCCATTCGTCGCTGCTGTATTTGTTGTAAAGTTCGACGACTTCGGGGCGTTGCATCAACTCATTGAAATCAACCGTTTGGACCTTGCCGCCATAAACCGTTTCGAAGGCCGAAACCAGATGCGGCACAATGTTCTCGCTGGTGATGTCGGCCAGCTCCGAAAGGTTGACGACACGGCTCTGCACCGAATTGACGCCGTGCTTGTGAAGCTTTGACGGCCTGACTTTCAGGTATCGCAACAGGTCGTCCATATTGCCTTTGATGAGGATGGTGCCGTGGTGCAGACGCTGGTGCGTGCCCTTCGAGAAGGCGTTGCCGCTGAATTTGCGCCCGTTGCACAGTATGTCGTTGCGGCCGCTCAGCTCCGTTTCCAGACCATAGTCGCGCAACGCCGTCCTGATAACCTCAAACTGGCGCTGCTGGTCGTAGAGGTCGTAGGGCGCGACGAAACTGAAATTGATGTTGCCGTCGTCGTGATAGACCGCACCGCCGCCCGTGGTGCGCCGCATAACGTAGCCGCCTTCCGTCAGCAGCGCGTCGACATTGCATTCGGCAAAGGGGTTCTGGTTCTGTCCAATCACCACAGTGCGGTGGTTTTTCCACAGGTACATTACCACCTGATTCTGCGACGGTTGGGACACAAAATAGTTTTCCACTGCCACATTCCAGTACGGGTTCGTCTGGGGCGAAACGGTCAAGATAAGATTCATCGGAAAAATAAGGATTGTTTAGAATTTGAATGCTAACGACAGATAGTTGGGAGCCTGGCCAAGATGGTAGTTGCGACGGGCAAATGAGAACTCGAACTTCTTGGTCCTCAGGCCGAAGCCATACGAGAAGCCGCTGATATTGATGTTGGTGCGGTCTTCGGCAGCCATCTCGGCCGTCTGGCGGAAACGGTAGCCCAGACGGACGAAAAAGGCATTGCGTATGTCCGCCTCGATGCCCACGGCGCAATGGCGTGCAATCTGGTCGAGCGTAGTCGCGATGCCGTCATACCAGGGCTTAGCAATCTCCTCGCCCGTATACGGGTCGTAGTGCGTGTCGGGATTCAGCGGGTCGGAATACGACAACTTCCAGCGCGTCAGCTGGTCCATAGCGAAGAAAATGCGGAAAGGCGCATTGCTTGTCTTGTAGGACAGCGACGCCGACAGGTCGAACGGCAGGCGCTCGCGTGTACCGTCGAACGTGGCAATCTGCGCCCCGATATTGCGCGCCTGTACTGTCGCCGCAAAACGCTTGTTGTCCGATACATAGCTACCCGCGACATTCAGCGCGAAGGCAAAAGCGGTGTACGACTCATACTGCGAAAGGATAGGACGGAACGAGGCTCCAACCGAGAAATTGGAGTCGACATTGAACCCCCACCCTACCGACAGCGCGACATCCGAGGCATAGAACGAGCCCTCGCTGACCTCGTTCTCGTCGTAGGCGTCGAAGCGGCCATAGCTGTTGAAATGAACGCCAAACAGGAAAGAGCCGAAGCCGCCAAAATCGCGACCGTAGGCCACCGTCCCGAAATTGCTGCCGGCAAAAAGACCCGTATAGTTGATTGCCAGACGGTTGCTGTAGCTTGCCGAGATCAGCGACGGATTGTCGAGACCGACGTTGAGGTCGAGGGGCGCATAGACCGACAGGTAGTTGACGCCCAGTGCTGCCGTGCGTGCAGACGAAGGCATCTTGAGCAGCGCCAGCGTGTTCATCCCCGCCACCTGGGCGTGGGCGGAATTGAAAGCCGAAAAATTGAAAAAGAACATTGCGGCAAACGTAAAAGCGAAAACCAATCGCTTTCCCAGTTTAGTTCTGCACGTCCGCAACATCTTCAAATACGCGAGTTTAACAATTAAACAACCAAAAGCAGTCAATCATTCCACACCTCTTTGCCGTCGGTGCCAAGGTATCCGCTGCGCATCTTCTTGCCGTTGCGCATACGGATGATGTATTTGCCGTTGAGAATCAGCACCTCGTCGTATTTGAAATCGGTGACAAACTTGCCCTGCACGTCGATGAAGGCCCATTTGCCCTTGCTGCGCAGAGCGGCATAGTTGACGGCGTAACCGTCTTTGCCATAGTCGATTTCGCAAACAGCGGCATCGTAGGTGACATCGGTGAGGGGTTCACCGCTGACACCTACGAAGCCCCATTTGCCGCCGACCGAAACGGGATACATACCGCCGTTGGTCTCGTAGAGCACGGCGTCGTACATCGGCCGGATGGCCCACTCGTTGTCCTTGTCCACATAGCCCCACTCGCCCGTCTCGCAGCGGCAGGGATAGTACATCGGGTACGCCTCCTGGGCCGAGAGGAAGTTGGATGTTGAAAGTTGAAAGTTGAAAAGCAGTGCAGCCGCAACAATTTTCAAGATTCCGGACGGTGTGGATTTAGACTTCATAATGAGCGCTGTATTTTTAGTGAATTGTGACCTGTGATACGAGCGCGTTCGTGTCACTGGTCACAGGTCACTATTCACAATTCACCATTCACTATTCACTTTTTCTTGTTTCTTTCGTGACGCATCAAGTGGCTGGGTTCAAGAGCCATACGGTCGGTCTCGAGCAGCGAGGCAACACCCTCGTCCACGCGGCGTTTCTGCTCGCAAGCCTCGCAGTGGCATTCCTCGTGGTATTCGCGCGGCTCGGTGTAGGTGGTAATCACACCCTCGAAGTTGCGCAGAATGACCTTGTCGGGGCTCTGCGAGATGACGTACTGCGGCATAACAGGCGTCTTGCCGCCGCCGCCGGGAGCGTCGACCACGAAGGTCGGAACGGCATATCCGCTCGTATGTCCGCGCAGGTTCTCGATGATCTCGATACCCTTGCTGACGGGGGTGCGGAAATGCTCGAGGCCCATACTGAGGTCGCACTGGTAGATGTAGTACGGACGCACGCGGTTGCGCACCAGCTCGTGCATCAGTTTCTTCATCACGTGCACACAGTCGTTCACGCCGCGCAGCAGCACGGTCTGGTTGCCCAGCGGGATACCGGCGTTGGCCAGCTTGGCAAGGGCTTCGGCGGCCTCGGGGGTGAACTCGTTGGGGTGGTTGAAGTGCGTGTTGAGCCAGATGGGGTGGTATTTCTTGAGCATATTGCACAGGTCGTCGGTGATGCGCTGCGGGCACACGACGGGCGTGCGGCTTCCGATGCGGACAATCTCGACGTGCGGAATCTTGCGCAGGCGGCCGATGATGTACTCCAGCTTCTGGTCGCTGACCATCAGGGCGTCGCCGCCGCTGAGCAGCACGTCGCGCACCTGCGGCGTACGCTCGATGTATTCAAGGCATTTTTCGATGCGCTGGCTGGGCGACTCGTCGTCCTTCTGGCCGGCAAAACGGCGACGGGTGCAGTGGCGGCAGTACATCGAGCACATATCGGTGATGAGGAACAGCACGCGG
>DFHL01000119.1 GCA_002371315.1 Bacteroidales bacterium UBA3724
GGTGACGAACTCGGCGAAGCCGCCCAGGAAGGGCACCTTGCCGCAGAGGCTCAGACCGGCGGCGATGCCGACCATATTGGCCTCGGCGATGCCGCACTGGATGAAGCGCTCGGGGAACTCCTTGGCGAAGCCGTCCATCTTCACGCTGCCTTTCACGTCGGCGCTCAGCGCCACGACATTCTCATTGCGCTTGCCAGCTTCCACAAGGCCTTCGCCCATACCGGCGCGCAGTTCTTTCATTGATTTTTTTTCGTAGTGGGTCATAATATTAATGTTTTTATTGTTTATTTATCAAGTTCAGTAATGAATCTTTCTTGTCCATATTGTATAGTCTGCCGTCAGTCAAGCGGTAGAAGACGGTGTCGCGGCAGATGCTGTCCCCGGAATATCGGGTATATGTTATCTCCTCTTTTATTAAATCATACGAGTCAAACATTGTGTACTTTACATCTTCGATGTAATTCCAGTCTTCGCACCGCAGGCGATACATCTTCCTGTCAAAAAGGCCATCACGACGATAAAGCACAAGGTCGTCTGGGTCAATCCAACCGGATGACACAGAATACACCACATAATCTTTGTTGCTCCAAGCCCTATGGTCGGATGGGATAATTGTCGAAACGTAAAGCAAAAGTCCGCAGAAAAATAGGATAACAGCGCAGCCAATCCAAGTCACAGTTTTTATCAACCAATGTCTACCTCTGGTACTATGGATGGTCAGCATTACAGCATATATAGGTGTGAGCACCGACGCTATCCCGAAAGCCCACCCGTCGAGATGATAGGCTATTCTGACACCCTCGTCCAGGGACATAGACGCAATAACCACCCCCCACAGCACAAGTGCCGTGATGCCGATAATCCTACGGGTGGTTTTTGCTTTCATTGATTTTTTTTCGTAGCGGGTTATAATTGTTATTGTTTGTTTATCTTTATTATGGGGTTAATGGGTTTTATGGGTTTTATGGGCGATATGTTTACCGTTGCCCATTAGGCCCATTCTGCCCATCAAACCCATTCCTATCTCTATATGCTTTCCTTGCTCTATACATCTCTTCCTTGATTCCTCCGTTCTCGAGGAAGTTCCGCTTCTGCCATTCTATCAAGCCGCGGATCAGCACATCGCATTGGTGTATCAGTGTGATGGCGATATTGGCGATGGTCTCGTCAGAGCGGTCTTTTATCTTCTCCCTATACACCGCCGAGTCCAGATGCTTCTTGCAGAAGGCACGCGTCTGTACACAGCGCGGGTCGTCGTAAGACCACTGCTCCAATCCGCGGACTCGCAGGTAGTCCTCATAGTCAAGCAGCAGCTCGTGCAGCGAGGCACGGTTGACGTTGGTCAGTTTTATCTCCATCTCCTTCGAGGTCACCCCGTCGATATTGCCCTCTGCCAGATTCTGCTTGCCGCTCCGCGCCGCCTGCACCATCTGGTCTATCGTGCGGTCGCCCTTGCACAAGAACTTGTTGGCAAAGTAATACGTCACGTCATAGACGCACTCCGCTTTCTGGAACGCCTTCAACGTGCGATAGTTATTATCTTGCCGTATAAAGTCCTTGTTGTTCATATCACATTGCATTTTTCTATCATCTCATCCATCCCTCCATACGATAAATTTTCTCCATCAGCTTGTGGGCTTTGCCTTTTGTGGGCTTGTGCCACACCTCGACGCGCACGGCATAGTAGTCTTCCCAGTCGCCTTCGTAAATGGTGAAATCCTTGTGGTTCGGCTCAACTATCTGTCCAAAACCGTTGTGATTCAGCACCTGCGTGGTGGTGCTCGGTTTTATTCGGTCGGCCGAAAGTTCTATTTTTTCAGTGACTTCAAAGCAGCGGAGGTAAATCTCGCCATCCTCTAATGCCGGCCAGTAGAATGCGTAATTGTATATGCCCCCTTGGTCGCCGTTCCATATTTGCAGCCACGTGGTGGTGTCGGTGCTGTCTATGTCGACAGGGGTGAAGATGTCCCCACTATGCGCATTCCATCTGTGAGCGGTATCGGTGATGGGTATGTTATATTCCAGCCCTTCGGGTATAGGATGCTCCTTGCCGAAATCGTCAGGCTCCATACTGAACAATCCTGCTGCAAACATTGAGAAGAACATAAAACCGATGACAGCCTCCAAAACCAAACTGGCAATTCCTGCCAGAAATGCCCCCACGGCACGCCACCATTCCTTCCTCAACAAGAGAATGATGAAAACCGGCAGCTGCAAAAGCAACACAAGGGCAGTAATGCCAGCAAGGACGAGCCCCCACAGGGTTGACTCTCCACCAACAAACATCGAGGCCACAAGCAACAGCACCGTCGCCAGCGGGAACACCCACCAGTAGCGCACTATCCAATCGTTGGATGGACTTTTCTCTATGTGGTCACGATTTGGCATAAGATTATTATTTATGATTGAATCTCCGTTCTCACTTACAATCCGATATTCGTCGTCTGGCCCGATTCTATCTGGAACCGCTTGGTGCGGACGGCGCGGTATTCGATGCTGTTCTGCGGCTTTATCACCAGCTGGTATTGGCCGGGCATCAGCAGTATGCGCTCGTTTATCTTGTTGGGGTCAAGGTCGCAGACATAAGTCAGCACGCCTTCTTTCAGCTCAAAAATGGCTCCCGACGAAATGGCCTTGGGCTTACTGATGTTGGCCAGGCCGGGGGTGGGGATAGCCAGGTCGGTCGCCGACGAGGCTACGACGCCCACGTTTTCAAGCCGCAGGGTGGGGTAGGAGAGCACCTCGATGTCGTAGTTGCCGGCCAGGTAGTCGCCACTTTCGCCCATCAGCTGGCGCCCGACCAGCTGACTGCTGCCGTGACGGTACACCAGCACCTGATACTGCGGCACCTGATAGTTGGTGCGTCTCCCGTCGGTGCGCAGCCGCAGCGAACCCTGCTCCACGCCGATGTTCAGCCGGTTTATGCGGCCGGGCTTGAACTGCTTGCTTTTCAGCACCGTCGGCGGCGTGGTAAACAGCGTTATGTCGTAGGTCACCAGCGGGTCCACCGTCAGCGTGTCGGGCGTGTAGCGGCTGTCGATGCTGTAGAGCGTGGCGTATTTCACCACGCCAGTATGGCTGTCGTACAGCGCCAGCGGCAGCGTCGCATCCATCAGGTGGTCAGTCTCGTCGTTGACGCTGATCACCACCTTAGCCTCCTCTTCCGACAGGCGGAAGATGTTGTACAGCGTCTCGGTGTACTGCTCTTCGTTTGGCACGTAGGTGAACTTGCCGGCGCAGTCCAGACTGTGCTGGAAATCCTGCTTGTCGCCGATGCCGAGGATGAAGGTCTGCACGATGACACCGCTCATCTGCACCTGGCGCGCCACATCGCAGATGTTGCCGTCGCAGTCGTCCATACCGTCGGTGATAATCAGTATGATGTTGCGCGGCTGCACATCCTCCTTCGAGTCGCCCGTCAGCGGCGGAAAGTCGTTCAGCGAACTGCTCAATGCCGTCGCCGCCGTGCAGGCACCGTTGGGGACAAGGGTCTTTATCTTGCTCTGTATCTTGTAGTTGTTGCTCTTTTCGAAGGGTACCTCAAGACGTGTTCCGTACGAGTTCTTGTTCAGGTGGCCGAACACGCGCAGCGCCACCTCGATGTTCGGCTGGTTGGCAACGCTGTCCATAAACTTCAGCAGCACCTGCTGCGTCACCTTTATCTTCGCGTCGCTCTGCCAGCGGTCCCACATACTGTGCGAGCAGTCGAGGATTATCAGCACACGCGTATGCTGCTCGGACGGAGCCGTTTGCGAGTGTGCAACGGCTCCGCCAAACAACAAGAAGAGGACGATAAAAAATCTAAGCGGTTTCAATTTTTTAGTGAATTGTGACAAGTGAATTGTGAATAGTGACCTGTGAACTGTGACCTGTGAACTGTGACCAGTGACACGAGCGCATTCGTGTCACAGGTCACAGGTCACTGGTCACTATTGATTAATAGTCTCCCAGTTCCGTTTCGGGCAGCTGAGCCAGAGCCTTCTGCAGGTCCTCGTCGTTCAGCACGGCACCGTGATACTTGTTGGTGTTCTGCATAAAGTCGACACCGTATCCCATCTGGCTCTGCAGCAGCACGCACACAGGTTTGCCCTTGCCAGTCAGCGACTTGGCCTTCTGCATTCCGTCAATCACCTGCTGCATATCGTTGCCGTTCTCGATGACGACCACTTCCCACATAAAGCTCTCGAACTTGGCCTTCAGGTTGCCAAGGTCCATCACCTGCTCCACGGTGCCGTCGATCTGCTGGTGGTTGTAGTCGACAGTGCTGATCAGGTTGTCAACCTTCTTGGCACCGGCAAACATAGCGGCTTCCCAAATCTGGCCTTCCTGCAGCTCGCCGTCGCCGTGCATCGTGTAAACCAGGTGGTTGTCACCGGTCATCTTCTTGCCCAGCGCGGCGCCGATGCCTACGCTCATACCCTGACCCAGCGAGCCGCTGGCCATACGGATGCCCGGCAGGCCGTGCTCGGTCGAGGGGTGACCCTGCAGGCGCGTACCAAACTTGCGGAACGTGGCCAGCTCGCTGACCGGGAAGTATCCGCGACGGGCCATCGTGCTGTAAATCACCGGCGTGATGTGACCTTGGCTGACGAAGAGCATATCCTGGCCCGCACCTTCCATCGTGAACTTGGCGGGGTCGTGCTCCATCAGGTTAAACTGCATAGCCACAAACCAGTCGGCCGTTCCCAGCGAGCCGCCCGGATGTCCGCTCTTGGCGGCGGTGGTCATTCTCAATATGTCTCTGCGCACTTGCTGTGCAATTGTCTGTAATTCTTGTGTTGTTTTCATATTTTATAAATTTTAATTTTTTGCAAAAATACTAATAAAAAGGCCACATCGACCCGAAAGTTATCAATGTTTATCAACAGGAGTGACCTGTGACAAGTGACTTGTGACTTGTGACCTGTGACCAGTGACCTGTGACTCGAACGCGCTCGTGTCACTTGTCACTGGTCACTGGTCACAGGTCACAGGTCACAAGTCACAACTTGAACACATACTGCCGCCCGTTCTGGTCGGTGCCGAACAGTTCGCCGCCGTGGCGCGACACGGTGATGCTGTAGCTGTTCTCGCCGTCGTCGTGGATGGTGCCGCGGCCCGTGTTGCCGTTCATCGTCACGTGGCCCCACACCTTGCCGTTGGCGCCGTAGGTCGAGATGTAGAGCGTCTCCCTGCCGCCGCGCGACGGTGCGGCAGTGCTCTGCTTTTTCTTTGCCGGCGTTTTCTCCTCCGTAATGTCGGCGGGGATGTTCTCCATCGGCATCATTCCGTCGATGAACGTCGTTGCGGCCTCGTCGCCGTCGAAGGGGGCTATGCCTATTTCGGCGGCGTCGGCGGTGTCGGTGCTGGTGGCGACAGGGGTGTCGCTCACTTTGGGCTGCACGTCGGCGGCCTTGCCGTTGCACGACATCAGCGCCGCCGTTGCTAATGCAGTCACAATGAGTGCGGAAAATCGAATTTTATGGTCCATAATGTTGATGTTTCAAAGCGCAAATATACACAAAAAATTTGGATTGTGGCCCTGACCGGCGAAAAATATTGGTTTGCAGGCACCTGGCTTGCGGAATTTGCCAGCGACGCAAACGCCGGTTTCCGCCACGACGCAACCCCTTGGTTTCCAGCACCCGCTCTGCCCGTTGTA
>DFHL01000038.1:0-6034 GCA_002371315.1 Bacteroidales bacterium UBA3724
TTTGCCGCTGTCCCAGTCGACGACTTGGAACATCGTGCCGGCGGGATAGCTGGCGGCCTTGCGATAATAGAGCTCGCCGTATAGCACGTGGCTGTCGGCGGCGTAGGTGATCATCGTCGAGCCGTCCTTGGTGGCACCCTTGGTGAAAAGAAAATTGGTGCAGGCTTTTGTGTTGCCAAAAGGCATCATAACGGCAGCCAAAGCAAAGGCTGCTATAAGTCTGTTGATTTTCATAGGCTTTGTTATTTTAAAATCTTTGTTTTACTTGATAAATTTCTTGCCGGCATCCCAGGCGCCGCCAACCACGCCGCCCACGCTGCGGTAGGAAGGCATAGAGGCGTCGAAGACGATGGGCTGCAGCTTGTCGAGGTCGATGCGGCCGTCGGTCAGGATGGACGGGTCGGCAATGGTGTTGACCACTTCGCCGATGACGAAGCAGCCGTCACCCTCGCGCTCGATGATTTCCACCACACGGCACTCCATCGTCAACGGATACTGGTCGATGATGGGGGCGTTGATGTTCTGGCTCTTGGTGACGGTGAAGCCGGTCTGGGCAATCTTGTCGGGGACGTCGTTGGCGCTGACTGTGCCGAAGTAGTCGCTCTCGGCCACATCGCGCTGGGTGGCATAGCTGAGGGTGAACTCCTTGGTGGCACGCAGGTTGGTCGTCGTGCGGTGGGGCGACAGACGGAAGCACACCTGGTTGTTGTCGCACTGGCCACCCCAGGCAGCCATCATCACGTCGGGATTGCCGTTTTCGTCGTAGGTGCCAATCATCAGCGCCGGCTGGGGCGTGACAAAGATCTTGGCACCCATATTGGTGCGTTCGGCCACGGGTTTCATATCCAAGGCGGCGATTTCGGCTTGCGTGCTGTCGCCGGTTGCGGCTGCGGCTTCACCTTCCTTGTTGCAGCAGGCTGTGGCAAGCACCGATGCTGCAAGGGCACAAATAAGAGAAACGCGTACTTTCTTCATAATTACTTCTTTTTCATTACCATCTTAAGTTCAGCCTTCTCGTTGAGTCCTATTTCAACAAAGCTATATGCTATGTCGCCGTCGAGGGTCATATCGGATTTGGTGATTTCTTCGATGTCCATATCGAAGACAATCTTCATATTCCAAGTGGAACCATCCTCGTCGGTTTCCGACTGGACAAAAGTCATCGTAAGGTCGTCATCATCGGTGATGGTATAGGTGCCGCTTACGGCTTCGCCATCCTGAGTGCAGACAACAGTATTGTCATCTTTGAAAGTCCATACGCTTCCATTAAATTCCGGGTTCAAGTACGCAGAACTTATTTCGGTAAGAACGGACGAGGTCACCTCCCAGTCGCCGAGGATTTTCTTCTCGGTCTTGCTGCACGAGGTAAAGGCAGCAATTGTCAACAGAGCGAATGCTGCTGCTAAAAATCTTCTTGCTTTCATTTTCGATTAGATTTTAATTGTTATTACTGAATTCAAAGTAGTTTCTTCTTAAGGTTCAGAATCATATCGTCCGTCATCTTCTCCAGGTCGTACTGCGGATTCCAGCCCCACTCGTTGCGGGCGCAGCTGTCGTCCATCTTGTTGGGCCAGCTGTCGGCAATGGCCTGCTTGATGGGTTCCGGCTCATAGACCATCTCGAAGTTAGGATAGCGCTTCTTGATGGCATTGTAGATGATTTCGGGATCGAAGCTCATCGAAGTGACGTTGAACGAGTTGCGGTGCACCAGCTTGCTGGGGTCGGCCTCCATAATGTCGATCATAGCCTTCTGGGCGTCGGGCATATACATCATATCCATATAGGTACCCTTCTTCAGCGGGCAGACGAACTTCTCGCCCTTGACGGCAGCGTAGTAGATCTCGACAGCGTAGTCCGTCGTGCCGCCGCCAGGCAGGGTCTGGTAGCTGATCAGGCCGGGGAAACGCACGCTGCGGGTGTCGACGCCGAAGCGGGTGAAATAGTAGTCGCTCAGCAGCTCGCCAGTCACCTTGGTGACGCCGTAGATGGTGTTGGGGCGCTGGATGGTGTCCTGCGGCGTGTTGTCGTGCGGGGTCGAAGGACCGAAGGCACCGATCGACGACGGCGTGAAGACGGCGCAGCCGAACAGGCGGGCCACCTCGAGGCAGTTGACCAACGAGCCGATGCCTACGTTCCAGCCCAGCATCGGGTTCAGCTCGGCCGTAGCGCTCAGGATAGCGGCCAGGTTATAGATAGTGTCGATATTGTACTGCTTCACGGCAGTGGCAATCTGCATAATCTGGGTCGAGTCGATGCGCTCCACGGGGCCACGCTCGTAGGGGTCGCCCTTCAGCGGACGCAGGTCGCTGCACACCACATTGTTGTCACCATAAATGTCTCTCAGGTTGCGTGTCAGCTCGGAACCAATCTGTCCGCCGGCACCGACGATAAGGATTTTTTTCATTGCAATTGATATTTTATTATTTTATTACTTCTTTTAGTTAATATTTTTCTCAATAATGAACAAAGGCTCAAACCGTTACAACGGTCATAGCCTTCTTTTCCAAAAAACAAAGATACAAAACTTGGAAATACTGACAAAGAAAAGGCAGACAGAAATTTCGTAAATCCCGTAGATTGCTCTTTTCCTGCTCGCAAGCGAGCGAAATCTTGTAAATCTTGTGAATTATTTTTCCGCCTGCTCGCAAGCGAGCGAAATCTCGTAGATCTTGTGGATTTTTTCTTTTTCTCCTGCTCGGCGTTCCGCCTCGCGAAATCTTGTAAATCTTGTAAATTATTTTCCTGCTCGCTGGCGCGAGCGAAATCCATAGATCTTATTGATTATAACGCTCGCAAAGCGAGCGAATTGCTGACAATTATTATGTTGCTGGTTTTATTGCTAAAAAAATTGCCGGATAATTGCTGTTCAATTGCTGGTAATTGCTGTTAAACTAAAAAATATTGCTGGTAATTGCTGTTCAATTGCTGTTCAATTGCTGGTAATTGCTGTTAAACTAAAAAATATTGCTGGTAATTGCTGTTCAATTGCTGGTAATTGCTGTTAACTAAAAAAATATTTCTGATAATTCCCGGTCAATTACTGGTAATTCCTGTTAAAAAAAAATCGCATCGCGAGCAAAATCTTATAAATTAAAGCAATTCCCGCCTGCGCAACTACGCAAAGCGGGAATCCACAAGTTCTCTGCCCTTCAAGGCGTTTATTTGTCGTCGATATTGATAGCCGTAGCGCTTTCCTTCAGGTCGCGCACGCGACCTTCGAGGCGTTTCAGGGCCGTGTAGGCCACAATGCGTTCCACGCCGTTGGCAAAGATGCCGATGCCCAGCAGGATGCCGAACAGGGTACCCACCTTTTCGGGATTGCACAGGGCCACAAAACCCAGCAGCAGGCTGCACAGGCCCAGCAGGGCCATCAGCCACCAGCGGTCATAGCCCGAACGCTTGTAGTCGAACGACAGCACCGACAGCGAGATGCCCTCGAACATCACCCAGATGGCGAAGACCACAATCAGCGTCTCGGCAGCCAGCAGACCGTTGGCCAGGAACATCAGGCCGACAACAATCTGGAACACCGCCAGCAGCGTCGTCGAGCCGGCATTGGGCAGATAGCGCTGCGCACGCAGGCCGAACAGCAGACCAAACACGCCCGTCAGCAGTATCAGCAGACCCACCAGCCAAGCCATCGTCACGAAGCTATCGCCCGGATTCAGGATGCACACCACGCCCAGCACAATCAGCAGCAGGGCACTAAGGAAAAGATATACATTTACTCGTTTCATATTGTTTTTAATTTTGTTTACTACAACAACGTTGTTATGCCGCAATTATTGCATCAAGGCAACTCTAATTTCGGGGGCAGAGGACCCGTCGCAACAGATTTGCAACTCGTTGCGACGGATTTGCACTCCTCAAAAAAAACAAAGAGTTATACATTCATCGCAACTCACAATAGTGTTATAGTCCTTGCAGATATCGGCGGAAGAACGGGTCGCTTATGAAATAGGTACTGCCAGTTTTGTCCGCGATGCCGTCTTCAAGCAATGTCATAATGTTTTTCTGTACCGAGGATGGCGTGTTGAGTTTGTTCTTGCGGACATATTCGTTGGAAAATATGTGCTCCCCGCTTTTTGCTAATGCCCTCATCAGTTGTTTCTGCCCGGTAGCGTAACGGTTGAACTGTTCAAAATAGAAATCGCCTTTGAGGGCGATGATATCCAGCACACTGTTGTCGATGTCATCAGTCATAATACGCTTCTTCTTTGTTATTGTGCGCTGCCAAACGAAAGAAGCCAGAAGCTGGATATAATAGGGTATCTCTGCGGCACATTGTATCAAATACCTTGCTTCGTCGTCACCAAGTGAGATATTCTCCTTTGTGAAGCGTTTTTGTAAAAAATCTATGGTTTCGTCCTCGGGCAGTGGACCTATTTGTACGTGTAAGCCTGTATTGAAAAAAGGACGCTTCTTATTCTCAAACATCTGCGACATCATATGCGTCTTGCTACCAAGAAAGAGATAGCTAACCCCCTGCTGCTGTTGAATGACGGAACGCAGCAATCCTTCGACACCATCTTTGCCGAAACGTGTTATCTCTTGAAATTCATCCATTACTACGACCACGTGGCCCTGACGCTTTGCCAATTGCTCCGGGATATTGAACACTTGGGAAAGGGTATTTTGGGAGATATGGCTTTCGGAAAAGTTTATAGACAATTTTGGAGATCCGTCAACACCGAATTCGAGTGTCGGCCGGATTCTTTTTACCCATTGGGTCAAGTTCTGTGCAAAGTTTTCTATTTTTGTCAGTTTCCTTTGGGCTGCATCAATCATTAGTTCTGCTAAACGCTCCAAGGAGAATGCCGACATTAGGTCGATATATAGGCAAGAAATACCCTGTTCCTCCAAGCGGTCTATAACTCGAAAGACAAGCGACGTTTTACCATATCTGCGCGGGGCGAACAGGACAACATTATTGCCACCGGCAAGCGTGGAGGTTAGTAAATCCGTCTCTTTAACGCGATCGAAGAAAGCATCACCTCTTACAATGGTGCCATAGCTGAAAGGATTCATTTTGTAGTATTTTTTTCATTGCAAAATTATATATTATTTTTTGATTGGACAAATAAAATTACACAACATAATTATAGACATCTAATTATAAGTATTTTACAATTATGCCATTCAGCGTTATGCCTCACAGCATAATATAAAGATACACTATGGAAAGGAGCTAACAAACAAATCTTTTAGTAGTTTTTCCATTGCCCGTTGCGGCGGATTTGCAATCCGACGCTGCTTAATATAAGGATTTGCAATCCGCAAAAACAAAACAGTCGTCGGCGCAATCGATATTGTACTCGAAATAATCCCTCATTGAGGGATTTTAACAATAAAGAAAGGGAGCCCACGTGGACTCCCTTTCTTTGATACAAAGTAATGCTGCTTAGCAACCTTCAATTTCCTTGCGGACTTTCTTGAAGGCCTCGATGCACTTGTCGAGGTGCTCGTGCTCGTGGGCAGCGCTGATCTGGACGCGGATGCGGGCCTGGCCTTTCGGCACGACGGGATAGTAGAATCCGGTGACGAAGATGCCCTCTTCCTGCATCTTGGCGGCATACTGCTGGCTCTTGGCGGCGTCGTAGATCATCACGGCGCAGATGGCGCTCTCGCTGGGCTTGCAGTCGAAACCCTCTTCCTTCATACGGCGCAGGAAGTAGTCGGTGTTCTCGTGCAGCTTGTCCTGCAGCGTGTTGGTCTCGCTCATCATCTCGAACATACGGATGCCGGCGGCAACCAGGCCGGGGGCCATCGAGTTGCTGAACAGATACGGACGGCTGCGCTGGCGCAGCATATCGATGATTTCCTTCTTGCCGGTGGTGAAACCGCCCATAGCGCCGCCGAAGGCCTTGCCGAGGGTGCCGGTCAGGATCTCAATCTTGCCGCGCAGGTTGTAGCGCTCGGTCACGCCGCGGCCCGTCTTGCCGACCACGCCGGCCGAGTGGCTCTCGTCGACCATCACCATAGCGTCGTATTTGTTGGCCAGTTCGTAAATCTTGTCGAGCGGGCAGACGTTGCC
>DFHL01000038.1:6095-35280 GCA_002371315.1 Bacteroidales bacterium UBA3724
GTCCATCGAGAAGACACCGTCGGTCACAATGATGCGGAAGCGGTTCTTCTGGGCAGCCTTCAGCTGCTCCTCGAGGTCGGCCATATCGGCGTTGGCATAGCGATAGCGCTGAGCCTTGCAGAGGCGCACGCCGTCGATGATCGAAGCGTGGTTCAGGGCGTCGCTGATGATGGCGTCCTCTTCGGTCAGCAGGGGCTCGAACACGCCGCCGTTGGCGTCGAAGCAGGCAGCGTAGAGGATGGTGTCCTCGGTGCCGAAGAACTCTGCAATCTTCTTTTCAAGCTGCTTGTGCAGGTCCTGGCAGCCGCAGATGAAGCGCACCGAAGCCATACCGAAGCCGCGGGCGTCCATACCCTTCTTGGCAGCCTCGATCAGCTCGGGGTTGTCGGCCAAGCCAAGGTAGTTGTTGGCGCAGAAGTTGAGGCACTTCTTGCCCTTGACCATAATTTCGGCGCCCTGGGGGCTCTCGATGATGCGTTCGTGTTTGTAAAGACCGGCGGCCTCGATATCGGCCAGCTCTTTCTGAAGATGCTGTTGGAATTTAGTGTACATAATTACAATATTTTATCGTTATTTTTATATCATTTTCGCTTCTTGAAACAACCTACAAAAATACACAAATTCTTTTTCACGGCCAAAAAAACTTCACTTTCCGCACCCCTTTCCGCGCCCCGGCGACGCCAACCGCCGCGGTTTTGGCCGCTTCTGCCCCGTTGCGGCCGCCGCCCACGCCCCTCCCCTGCCCGTCCGCCGCCGCGCAGGCCACCACCCGCCGATATGACAGAACAGAGTGAAATACAAACCAAAGCCTGACGAAATTCTTATCATATTTTTCAACAGTAGAAGTTGGGTAGAATTTGATAAGAACTTGGGTAGAATTTGGTAAGAAGATGGTACCTCGAAATCAGGGGGTTAAGAAAGGGCATTTTTGGCCCGATTTTTGGAGTTATCAACAGGTTTTCGGGCCCGTTTTCGGGAAATGGCGGTTTTTTGGCACGGTTTTTGAAGGCGGCTGGCGGACTGACAAAATGTCAGTTTTTGTGACACAGGAAGCTGTTTATATTTAAGGGCACCTCTAATCAGGTAAATGGTCACATTTTCTTTTAACAGGAATTGCCAGTAATTGGCCAGGAATTTATTTTTTCTTTTAACAGCAATTATCGGCAATTAAACAGCAATTGAACAGCAATTTGGTTTTTCTTTTAACAGGAATTACCAGAAATTGGCCAGGAATTAACCAGAAATTTGTTTTTTCTCTTAACAGCAATTATCAGCAATTAAACAGCAATTGAACAGCAATTTAGTTTTTCTTTTGACAGCAATTGTCAGCAATTGAACAGCAATTGTCGGCAATTCTTTTTAGAATGTGAATGTTCGTGGATTGCCATAAAGCGAGCGAGGGTGCCGCCAGCGCGGCACCCTCGCTCGGAAGGGGTTGCTATGGGACTGGGTCAGGCCGTGTACCAGTCCTTGAACTCCGCCGTGCGGGCGCGCGAAACGATGATTTTCTCGGGCGTGGGGACGGTGAGGGTTATGTTGAGCTTGCTGAGCGGCCAGACCGATATGTCCTTGACGGCGCTGTGGGCGATGATATACTGGCGGTTGGCGCGGAAGAAGCGGGCGGGGTCGAGCAGCGCATAGACGGCGTCGAGGGGCTTGTCGAGGGGGAACGACTGTCCGCCGAGGGTCACGACGCGCGTGATTTTCTCGTCGAGGTAGATGTAGGCTATCTCGCTTACGGGCAGCGGCACCAGCTTGTCGCGCACGGGCATAAGGAAGTGCGACTTGTACTTGCGGCGCTGCATCATATCCATCACGGCGGCAATGGTTTCGGGCGTGAGCGACTGCGGCTGCGCGCCCTGGCTGCCGGTGCTGCGGCGCACAAGGTCGCGCACCTTGGCGATGGCGCGTTCCAGGTCGTCGTGGCTGATGGGCTTGAGCAGGTAGTCGATGCTGTTGACCTTGAAGGCGTCGAGGGCATACTGGTCGTATGCTGTGGTGAAGATGATGGGGCATTTGATGGTTACGCTGTCGAAAACGTGGAAAGCCAGGCCGTCGGCCAGGTGGATGTCCATAAAGACCAGGTCGGGATAGGCCGAGGCGGGCTGCTCGCCGTGGTCGAAGGCGGCAAAGTACTCCACGGTCTCTTCGACGGTTTGGAGGATGGCCGCGACTTCGGTTTCGGGGGCTGTCTCGGCCAGCAGGCGCTTCAGGTTCTGCGCCGCAATCTGTTCATCTTCGATAATGATGGATTTCATCTCTGGTTTTGTTTTGTGCTGTGCCCGCGTGGCTGCGGCCTGTGCGGCTGCCTGCGCCGACGGGTGGGCCGCGCGGGCACAGCATCGGTTGTGTTATCTGTAATTGTCTATCTTCATTCTTGTCAGTATTTTTGCTGCCTGGAGGGGTTCGATCAGGGGCACTTCGACGGCAAAGGTGCCGGCGGAGCTGCTGATGGACACTTCCTGCTGGCAGAGCATCTGGTAGCGCTTGCTGAGGTTGACGAGGCCGAGGCCCGTGTTGCCGTCGTCTTCCTGCTTGAGACGGATGGTGTTGCTTACGCGGAAGGTGGCGTGCTGGGTGGTCTCGAGGTTGACGGTGAGAGGGTAGCGGCTGCTGACGACGTTATGTTTCAGCGCGTTTTCGATCAGCAGCTGCAGGCTTATGGGGATGATCTGGTAGTGGAGGTAGCGGCTGTCGACATTGCGCACAATGCGCAGGTTGTCGCCATAGCGCAACTGCATCATCTGGCAGTAGGAGTCGGCGAAGGCCAGTTCCTCTTCGAGGGTCACGATGCGCTTGCCCTGCATAATGTAGCGGTAGGTCGAGGCCAGCTGCTGCAGGTACTGCTGGGCGCGCGCGTCGTCGTTGCCTATCAGGCCGCTGAGGGTGTTGAGCGAGTTGAAGAGGAAGTGCGGATCCATCTGGTTTTCAAGGGCTTCATAGCGCACCATCAGGTTTTCGGTCTGCAGTTTTTCCTTTTCGATGCTTATCTGCTGGCGGCGCGTGAGGCTGTAGAGCACGATGGAGATGAGCACGGCGAAGACGGCGACGATGATGTCGCGCGTGAAGTTGATGCTGTCGGGGTCGGAGAGGCGCACGTTGTCGTAGATGGCGCGGTGCACCCAGCCGAAGAAGGCCGAGAAGACACCCGCCACGAGCAGCGAGGCGAGGGTGCCGACGATGTACTTCCACCGCAGGGGCAGCTTGCTCTTGATGACGTGGAAGTTGACGATGAGTATGATGAAGAGGAGCAGGAAGTTGACGGTGAAGGAGAAGAAGAGGTGGAAGTTGCTTTCGAGCTTCCAGCCGGTCTGCACGTGGGCCAGCAGCGACACCAGCGTCAGCAGCAGGGCGCCCACGATGGCAATCCAGAAGGCGTTGACGGCGCTGAAGGTGCGCCGGAAGTTGTAGAGCTGTTTTACAGCATTGCTTGCATTTTTCTTTTTCATAAGGCGTTGTCGTTATTTGTGTTGGACGTTGCGCCGCCCTTGCGCTGCGAAACGTCGAGCAGGTTGCCTTGCAGGGCTCCGATGCCTTCCTGGCGGATGCGGCGCAGGTTGTGGTTGATGATGTTCTGGCGGCGGCGGATGAATATCTGCGCGCTGAGAACCAGCGTGGCGGTGGCGAAATAGACGGCGGCCTGTATCCACAGGGCCATATATTCGGTGCGCACTTCGGCCAGCTGGGCTCCCATCGATGCAATCTTGACGTAGCCCTGCACGCCGGGCGTGGAGGGGAAGAGGTAGCTGAAGAGGTACCAGAAGCGCGGCAGACTCTCCTGCGGCCACACCATACCGGTGATGAAGAAGAGCACAAGGCTGAAGAAAACGAAGCACAGCATCGGCGAAATCTTCTGGCGCACAACGAGGTTGCCCACCGTCATACCGAAGAAGATGACCGCCAGAATGAAGGGCAGAAGGAAGAGAAGTATGGTGTAGAGGTTGCCCAGCTGCGGCAGGTTGAACCAGCGCGGTATGAACCACAGGTCGAGGATGCAGATGGGGACGTAGATGAGCAGGTAGCAGAGTGCGCGGCCCATAGTGACGCGGTGCACGCTGCCGCGGCGCAGATGGGGCGGAATGAGGCGCAGCGACTTGCGGTTCTCGCGGGCGTCGCCGGTGAGGATGCAGATGCCGAGGAAGAGGGTCTGGTGGATGACGAGCATCATCAGGCAGGGCAGGAAGAAGCTGCCGTAGCCGCCGCTGGGGTTGAAGAGGGTCGTGTTGTCGACCGCCACGGGCTGCATCTGGATGCGCGCCTCTTCGCTGCTGAGGCCGGATTTTTCGTAGCGCTGCAGCTCGATGGTGTGCATCTCGTCGATGAGCACGGCGTTGCCGCCGGTGAGAGCCGCCTTGTAGAAGTAGAAGGAGCTCATATCGCTGAAGACCACTACGCGGGCGGTACGCAGCGTGGCCAGGCGCGACGAGAAGTCGTTGGGGAAATAGAACACCGAGCGCACATCGTGGTCGTCCATCAGGCGTTGCGCCTCGGCCAGGTTGTTGCATCGGTAGGCCACACTCAGCTCGGGCGTGGCGTCGAGCTTGTGGATGAAGCGCTTGCTTTCCTCGCACTGGGCCTCGTCGACGACGGCGATGGACATATTCTCGACGTTCTCGTTGTGGTATATGAAACAGAAGATGAAGGGATAGAGAATCGGCGCCAGGAAGAAGATGAGCAGCACCATACGGTCGCCGAAAACGCGGCGCACCTCGATGCTGAAAACGGTCCAGATGTCCTTGAGGTTCTTTATCATAGCGCGTCGGTTTTAATGGTTTTGGCTTCCAGTTTCTCCTCGCGCTGCATCTGCCACCGCAGCATAAAGGCTCCGGCTATGGTCAGCACTCCGAAGGCCATCAGGGCGCAGAAGCGCGGCCAGCAGTGGCTGAAGCCGTTGCCGAAGATGGCTATGTCGCAGAAATTGAGGTAGTAGTGGCGTATGGGGTAGAGCCACGAGAAGCTGTAGAAGAAGGTTGGCATACTTTCGACCGGGAAGGAGAAGCCGCTGAGCGAGAAGCTCATAGCGCTGTAGATGGCGCTGATGCCCATAGCCAGCGGCGGGTCGGGGATGCTGCCGGCGATGAAGCAGCCGGCACACTGGGCGGCGATGACAAGCAGGATGCTGTTGACAACCATAAGCATCCAGCTGCCTTCGAGCGGGAAGCCCATAAAGCCGAACATCACCAGGTTGGCAAGCAGGCAGAGGAAGCTGTACCATACCGTGTAGGGCAGCATCTTGCCGATGAGGGCATAGAGGGCGTTGCCCTTGGCACGGCGCAGCCAGTTGCGGAGCGTGCGTTCCTGCCTTTCGCGCGAGATGACGTAGGATGTATGCATCAGTACGATGAAGGCGATGACGGCTGGAATCAGCGTGGTCATCAGATAGTTGCCGTAGTTGATCCAGGGGTTGCCGATGTTGCGCGTGTCGTATTCGACAGGCTGGATGAGACCCATTATCTCGTCGTCACTATAGCCTTTTTTGCGGTACACTTCGCGCTGCACGGCGCCGGTGGCCAGCATTCCCATCGTGGCCAACTGCTTGTAGCTGAGCGTTCCGGCAAGCATATAGGCCGAGTTGACATAGAGCACGAAATGGGGCGAGCGGAACTGGAGCAGGTCGTTGTAGGTGCCTTGCGGAATCTCGTAGAAGGCGAAGATTTCGCCACGTTGCATCGCCTTGCGGGCCTCGCTGTGGTTGTTGTAGACGGCCTTGACGCTGACGCCCTGCGTAGCGTTGATTTCGTGGCAGATGCGACGCGAAAGGTAGGAGCCGTCCATATCGACGACGGCAACGGAGAGCTTCGTGGGCTGGCCCTCTTTGGTCACGGTGGCGAAGAAGACGAATGTGAACACAATGCCCAGCGTCATAATGATGAGGTAGCGCGGGTTGTGCCAAATGCGCCGCAACTCGCGACGCAGTACCCTGAATACACTTGTCTTCATTGCCCTATGCCTAACAACTTTTATTTGTCAACAAGAATTGCCGTCATACCGGGTCGCAGACCGTCGATGTCCTCCTGCGGCACCACTTTGACATCGAAGCTTTTGACGTCGTACTGGCCGAGGGTCTTGGTGGCACGCCAGGTGGCATAGCTGGCCATCACCTTGATATTGCGCACGGTGCAGGGATAAGTCTTGTCGCCAAGGGCGGGGATGCGCACCTTGACCGACTGCCCACTCTTGATGTCCTTGAGCAGGTCTTCGCGTATGCTGAAGTTGAACCAGTTGTCGCTCATATCGAGGATGGACACCAGCGGAGCGCCGGTACCCACCAGGTCGCCAAGCTTGGCATATACCTCGACGACCTCGCCATCGCAGGGGGCGATGATGTAGCTGTCGTCGAGATAGCTCTGCACCTCGGCGACGGCACCGCCGGCCTGGTTGACCAGCGCCGATGCGGCAGCGATGTCCTCGCTTCGGGCACCCTCTTTGGCCATCAGATACTGCTGCTCGGCAGCGGCACAGTCGGCCTGTGCGGCCTTGTATTTGGCATCGACCTCGTCGTACTGCTGCGCCGAGACGACACCCTTTTCATACAGTCCCTTGACGCGGTCGTAGGATTTCTTGTATACCTCTTCGGCAGCTTTGGCTTTCTGCCACACCTGATAGGCCATCTGCACCTGCTGGTTGCGAGCACCGCCTTTGGCCTTGCGGCTTTGGGCGCTGGCAGCGCTGCGTGCAGCCTTAGCCTGAATCATCTTGGCGTCGACCTGCCGGCTGCCGATGTGGGCCAGCGTGTCGCCGGAACGAACGTGGTCGCCCTCGGCGACATAGAGCTGGTCGATGTGGCCGGGAACCATATTCGAGATGCGGTATTCGGTGGCATCGGCCTCGCCCAGCAGCATCTCCTTCTGCGGATGGATGGCAAAAAGGCCCACCAAGGCCACAATGCCCACGGCGGCAAGCACCGCCAAAAGGCCCGCAATAAGCGTTTTGTTGTTTTCTTTCATTGCCATAATCGTTCTGTTATGATTTGTTCAAAATGACATTTCAAGTTCAGTTTCTCCCCATTGCCTGACGCAGGTAGACGCTGTTCATCTCGATTTCGATCTCGGCATCGAGGATGTCGCTTTTGGCCGAAATCCAGGCCGTCTGGGCAGCCATCAAGTCGCTGCTGCTGCACATACCGGCCTTGAAACTCTCGTCGGCCAAGCGCAGGTTCTCCTCGGCCTGGACCAGGTTGCTCTGGGCTTGGTCCAGTTTCTTGTAGGCAAGTTCCAGTTCGTAGTTCAACTTATTGACCTGCAGTTCTATCATCTCCTGTGCCTCTTCGATTTGGTACGCCACCTCGCGCCGTTTGGCCTTGGCAGCCTTGACCGAATAGATGCCGCCGGGATGGAGTATCGGCACATTGACGACCACGCCGGCCATCAGCGTGCCGCCAAACTCGTTTTGGAATCCGTTGAAGAGGTTGGGGTTTGAAAAGAGGTAGCCACCCGTGAAGGCGATGTTCGGCTTGAGCGTCGAGGCAGCGATGCGCACGCCCTGTGCGGCGATGCTGTCGCTGATGCGCAGCATCTTCATCTCGCGGCGGTTCTGCCAGACGGTGTCCATATTGATGTCCTGATGCGACGTGAGGGCCAGCACAGGATTGTGCTCGGGCACGTCAAACTCGCTGTCCAGCGGCATACCGCAGCGCTGGGCCAGCAGCATCTTGGCCAGCGCCAAACCGTTGGTGGCCTTGGTGAGGTTCATCCGGGCCTCGTTCAGCTTGACGCGCACCTTGGCCAGGTCGCCCTTGGTGGCCATCTCGGCGGCAACAAGCTGCTCGACGTTGTGGTTCAGCGTGTCGAGCAGGGCGGCATAGTTCTCGGCCAGCTCCTTCTTGTGCTTCACGCTGACCACCTGCCAATAGGCCTCGTCGACGGCGATAAGGGTTTCCTCGCGCTTCTTGTCGTACTCGATGCCCGAAAGACGGTTCAGCAGGCCGGCGGTCTTGTAAAGAGCCATCAGCTTGCCGCCCAGATAGATGGGCTGCGAAAGCGTGACGACGCCAAAGGTCGTGTTGCGCGTGTCGGTCTCAAGTCCGCTGGTGATGTCGCGCCCGACGTTGTTGAGCGACGAACTCAAATCGGAATTGGCAATCAGGTTGGTGACAACATTGCCAATCACATCGCCGCCGATGGGCAGCCCGCCAAGCTGTTCGCGCAGGCTTGCCGTCAGCTCGTCCTGCACGGTGGTGCCCATATTGTTGATGCGGTCGCGCTGCTCGTCGCTGAGCAGGTTGACCGTCTTGTCCATCCATACATACCCGCCCGTTGCGCCGACCTTGGGCAGCATCTGCCACAAGGCCACCTTGCGCAGGTTCTCGGTCTCGACCTTCTTCTCTTCCGACATCTTCAGTCCCTTGTTGGCTTCGAGGGCCTTTTGGCGACACTGGTCGAGCGAAAGCACTTGCTGCGCACCGGCCTGACAGGCCAGCACCAGCAGCAAAATAAATACTATGAACTTGTTTTTCATTTTCATCTATTGGCCTTTTCGTTGAAATCTGACTGAAATTTGCCGGCGGCGCAATGCGCCGCCGGCATTTCAGTCATCACAATCAAACACTTAACTAATCCAGTTATAACCAATTTAGGGTTGCAAAATTACAGAAATCCAGCCTGATGTCCATACCATTTTGTCCCTAAACAGCGGAAAGCCATTCCGAAACGTTAAAATCCTCGTTCGAAACGCATTGCCCACTCCTGCCCCGTCGGCGCCGTCAGTCCTCCTCTTCTTCGTTTGCGTCAAGAAAGTCGTCGGGATTGGCCGAGCCGATGAAGCGCGCCATCCAGTCGAAATCGCTGTTGTGGTTCACACCATCCTCGTCCCACTGCTCGGGGTCGACATAGACCTCCAGCAGCTTGGCCGGCCCTTCGCTGTAGAGCTCAACCGCATCGGCAACGGCGGGCACCAGCACGCACTCGCCGGCGTGGAGCGGGCAGATGGTGTCGAGCGCCTTGACGGCGGCGATGCCGTCGGTGCAGAGATAGGCGACAAAGGAGTCCAGATGCTCAAAATTCTTGCGCATCGGCTTGTCGATGGCTATGAGGTTGGTGGTGAAATAGGGGCACTGGGCCAGCTGCACCGTGCTGTTTTGCCGATAGTTGTAGTGCGTCCGGCCGTCGGCCGTCGGCGTGAAGTCGATGGCGTCGAGGGCCTCGGCGGTGTGCAGTTCGCGCAGATTGCCGTTGGCGTCGCGGCGGTTGTAGTCGTAGATGCGGTAGGTGGTGTCCGACGACTGCTGGATTTCGGCCAGCAGCAGCCCCCTGCCCAGCGAGTGGACGCGCCCGGCGGGGATGAAGAACACATCGCCCTGCTGCGGATGCTCGACGTGGAGCAAATCCTCAAGATGCCCCAGTTCCAGAAAGCGCTGATACTCCTCGCGCGTCACCTCCTGGTTGAAGCCGTCGACAATCTCGGCACCCTCCTCGGCCTCAATGACATACCACATCTCGGTCTTGCCGTTCTCCATTCCCCGCTCGCGGGCCAGGCGGTTGTCGGGATGCACCTGTATCGACAGGCGGTCGTTGGCGTCTATTATCTTGAACAGCAGCGGGAAATCGATGCCGAAATGCTGGAAATTCTTGTCGCCGACCAGCTCGCCCATATACACCTCCACGGCCTCGTTCAGCGTATTTCCCTCAAGGAAACCGTTGGCGATGACCGACTCGTTGTCCTTGACGGCCGAAAGGGCCCACAGCTCGCCGCAGTTGGGCAGCGGAGCGTAGTCGAACCCCATCGACTTGATCTTGTTGCCGCCCCACACCTTATTTTTATATAATGGCAGAAATTTCAGAGGATAAAGTGCTGTTTCCATATATTATTAATGATAAATAAATTGACCAAAGAATGAATGAAGCCCGCGCCATTGCCTGAAAGCCGCCGCCCGAGGGACGGAAAGGAAGGACGACAATGCCACACAAAAGCCTATTTGCCAGAATAATAGCCATCCGATTTAAGAATGCGCTCCAGCTCCCACACGCGCGCGTCGCGGGCAACGATGCGGCGCTTGGGGTCCACAAGCATCAGGAACGGTATGTGGTCCACATCTAACGTCTGCATCAGCGGAGCGTCCCAGCCGCCGTCAAGGCTGTCCACGTCGAAGGCCACCACCGTCAGCTCGGGATGCGTCCGCAACAGCGTGTCGCGCACGGCGTTGCACTGGCGGCAATAGGAGGCGCCAACCATCAGCAGGCTGTATTTCCCTTGGGGCAAAAAGCGTTCGAGCCGCACCGTCCGGCCAAGCAGGTTGGCAACGGCAACCGACGGCAACTCGCAGCCCGGCTCCAGCGCGGCCAGGGCGGCCAGGCGGCGACCCAGCCGGCGGTAGTGCCACGTCGAGCACGCCTCGCCCGAAAGCTGGTCATAGAGCTGCGCAACCGTCTCGAGGTCCGAAAGCGACAGCATATAGCGTTCCAATATGTAGGGCGCCACGGGCGACGACGGGTTGTCGGCCACAAAACGGGCCAGGCACTCGGCGTCGGTCGCGCCGCACTGCTCCAGCTCATAGCGCAGAATGCTGTTCGTGCGCGAGCCCGTGATGGGCGAGGCCTCGGGGGCGGCAGCGTTGTAGACCACCGTAATGTCCGCATTTTCAATAAACAGCGGCAGCGGTTGCCCCACCTTGGCATTGTGCAGCTCGGCATAGCTTGCACCGCGCACGCGGCCCGTAAAGACGGCACGGCCATCCCTGAACGTTGGCTTCAGCACGCGCGGCACCGAGTCGGCATCGTAGACCCACAGCGCAAAAGCGCCACCCGTGCCGGCAGGAATGCCGACACTGACACGAAACGACTGAGCCACCGCCCCAGGCGCCAGCAGCGCCAGCAGGGCGAAAAGAAGAAACGCTTTTTTCACCGACGCACGCACCCGCTTTGGAACATCAATAGGTGTGATAGGTCGAACTGTTGCGCTGGTTGTTGCCACGCACCTTGTAGTTGCGGTTTATCTTCTTCGCTGTCTTCTTCTTGGTGGTGTACATCGACTCGGACGACTTGCACGACGTCACCGTCCCGCACACACCGGCCAATCCAAACACCAAAAGCAGCATCACAGCTATGCGCATTAGCTTTTTCATAATTCTGCAATTATTCGTTTTTATTTATATTTCAATTCTTTATATGCAATTTGAGGCACAGATGGACTGTGCTCGCAAAAAGCAAAATAACGAAAAAAAAACGAAACGGACAAATTTTTTTCTGCTTTTCGGCTCCCGGCTTCCCCTTTTTCTCGCTCCGCCCCGTGCGCCAGGCGCCGTTGCAACCGTCGCGGCCGCAGGGCCGGCGACCCCGCCAGCCCTGTGTACGGAGCCGCCGCCAGGCCAGCCTTCGCACGGCGGCGGGCAGCTTTGCCGCAACCGTCCCGCCACGTGCCGAAAAGGGGCAGCGCAGGGCAAAAAACGGGCGCGAGTTTTGCGAAAGCCGAGTCAAAGCCCATTAACATAAAATCTGTTAAAACTTTGACTGAACTTTGGGTGAACTTTGGTAGGTATTTGACCCTTGGAAAACAGTGAGTTATATTTTGGCAAAAATAGGGCATTTTTTAACTGTTTTTAACTTAAATGTTAAACGGAATTTGCCCGGTTTTAAGGCTTCCAGGGGGGCGGATTCCGGGGTCGGGTTTTCATCGGTTCCGAGGCACGCCGAGGGGCGCAAAAACGGCGGTAGAAAAAATTTTTTTTCGCGTATGGAGAATTATTTGTATTTTTGCAATTTCAAACCAGAACATTTCACGATGGAAAAAACGACACAGGCTAAACTCTACGAATGGGCGTCGTATGTGCTGATAGTGGCCGCGACGGTCTATTTTTTCGTTTCACACAAAGAGGTGACAATCACAATGATGGGCATCGTTTTGGCCCTTTTCTGCCGCAATATGATGTGCCGCACGCGCCTCAAGATGGTCGAGGAAGAGAACGAGGAGATGCGCGTCGACCTGCGCCGTCTGACCAACCTGCTGGAGGTTGAAAAAAAGAAAAATTCCGCAAATTCCAATAATCAATAATTTAAACATACACCTATTTTTTTATGGCAACAACAGCTGACATCAAAAACGGATTGTGCATCAATTTCAACAACGACATCTACACTATCGTCGAATTCCTTCACGTCAAGCCCGGCAAGGGTGCCGCCTTTGTGCGCACCAAAATGCGCAACGTGAAGACCGGCCGTATGCTGGAGAACACCTTCCCCAGCGGCGCCAAGATCGACATCGTGCGCGTCGAACGCCGCCCCTACACCTACCTCTACAAAGAGGGTGATATGCACGTGTTTATGCACACCGAGACCTATGAGCAGATTTATATTCCCGAAGGCATCATCAACGCCCCGCAGTTCCTCAAGGACGGCCAGTATGTCGAAATCACCGTCGACGCCGACACCGAGACCCCGCTGATGTGCGAGCTGCCTCCGTTCATCGAGACCGTGGTGACCTACACCGAGCCCGGCTTTGCAGGCAACACCGCCACCAACGCTATGAAGGACGCCACCGTCGAGCCCGGCGTGCAGATCCGCGTGCCCCTCTTCATCAAGGAAGGCGAGCGCATCAAGGTCGACACCCGCACCTGCGAGTATTCGGAGCGTATCAAGTAAAACAACTATCAACTGTAAGGGCGACCCCTGCGGTCGCCTTTTTTTTGCCAAACGACGAAATGAAGAAAATCCTCGTTCTGACCCTGGCAGCCCTGATGGCAGCAAGCTGCCACCAGAGCACCGACAACAAGCCCGCCGCCAACCAGACGGCAACCGTCGACTACAACAAAGTGGCGACTCCCGACTTCAACGCCGACTCGGCCTACCGCTTCGCCGCCGAACAGCTGGCTTTCGGCTTCCGCCACCCCGGCACCAAAGGCCACGAGCAGTGCGCCCGCTATCTGGCCACCGCGATGGGCCGCTGGTGCGACACGGTCATCGTGCAGCCGTTCACCACTACGCTGTGGAACGGACAAAGCGTTGAAGGCAAGAACATTATCGCCTCACTCAATCCCGAGAGCGACCGCCGCATACTGCTGGCCGCACACTGGGATTCACGCCAGTGGGCCGACCACGACCTCGACACCAACAACTGGCGTCGGCCCCTGCCGGGTGCCAACGACGGTGCCAGCGGCGTTGCCGTGCTGATGGAGATGGCTCGCGTTATGTCGGCTATGCGGCCCGGCGTGGGTGTCGACTTTGTGATGTTCGACGTTGAGGATCAGGGCATTCCCGAATGGGCCGACCGCTACGAGGACAACACCTGGTGCAAGGGTTCGCAGCATTGGGCCAAAAATCCGCACCGCCTTTTCTATCAGGCCGAATACGGCATCCTCTACGATATGGTGGGCACCGACCAGCCGCGCTTCACCAAGGAGGAGATTTCGATGAGTTTTGCCCAGGGCCTGACGAATCGCGTATGGAGCTGCGCCTCGTTTCTCGGCTATGGTGGCATCTTTGTCGACGAGCTGAGCGGCGCCATTCTCGACGATCATCTGTATGTCAACCAGATACTGCGCATACCGACCATCGACATCGTGCAGAACAGCCCCAACTGCAGCTTCTACCAGCACTGGCACACCACCAACGACAACCTCGACGCCATAAACAAGGAGTCGCTCCGAACCGTCGCCACGGTCAGTATGAAGGTCATCTACAGCGACTTTCCCCACAAACCTTGAAGCCTGGGACTATGAGACGCATCCTGCCATTTCTGATTACGGCCGCGCTGCTTGCGGCGGCCTGCGGACGCGAGACGCGTTGCTATGTCCCCATCGGGCTTACCAATTTCAGCATCGACCCAAACTCGGCCTACTACCCGGGGCTGAACTACGTGGGCGGATATATGTATCTGACTGGCGGCCACCGCGGTGTGGTGGTGGTGCGCACTTCTTTCGACAGTTTTGTGGCCTACGAGCGCACCTGCCCGGCCGACAGCACGTCGGCGGTCGCCATATCGGACGAATACGGCAGCGCCCTGCTGGAATGTCCTGAATGTCACTCGCTTTTTATTGTCGAAGCCGACGGCTACCCGATGGAAGGCAGCGCCACAGCCTGCCCCCTCTACCAATACGGCACCACCTACAGCGGCGGCGAGCTGTGGGTATATTGACCTGGAACACAGGCACCCAGCCTGCGACGCAAAGCAGAACTCAAAGTATCAGTTCGGCGCAGGAGGTCGTTGTCTCCCAAAGGCGCAGGCTGTGCAGGCGCACGCCGTCGGGAAAGCGGTCGGCGAGCAGCGAGGCGAAATGCAGAAGCAGGTTCTCGCTGGTGGGCTGGAACGGGACGACGGCCAGCTTGGTGTCCTCGACCGAGGCAAACGGCGACCCCTCGGAAACAACAAAAGCGTGGTCGAACGGCTCGACAATATACTGGCTGACAATGCGCTTGATGTCGCCAAAATCAATCACCATACCGTTTTTGGCATCGTCGGGATTGGCGATGGGCTGCCCCTCGACGGTGACCTGCAGCCGGTAGTTGTGGCCGTGGATGTTGCGGCACTTGCCGTCGTAGCCCGACAGCGCGTGGGCCATCTGGAACTCAAATTCCTTCGTCAGTCTCAGCAGCATAAGGCGTTGTTTTCAGTTCGACATTATCTTGGACTGGCCTACCTTTTCGGCAGCCATCTTCTTGGTAATCTTTATCTTTTCGCCGCGATGCGAAGGCAGTTCGAACATCAGGTCGTTCATTATCGACTCGACGATGGAACGCAGTCCGCGCGCACCGAGCTTGTACTCGACAGCCGTGTCGACGATGACGTCGAGCGCACCCTTGTCGAACTCCAGTTCCACATTGTCCATCTTGAAAAGCTCCTGATACTGCTTGACCAGCGCGTTCTTGGGCTCGGTCAGGATGCGGCGCAACGCATTGCGGTCCAGCGGCTCAAGGTGCGTCAGCACCGGGAAGCGACCCACCAGCTCGGGGATGAGGCCAAACTTCTTGAGGTCCATCGGCAGGATGTACTGCAGCATATTGTGGCGATCTATCTCCTCGCGCGTCTTGGTGCCGTTGAAGCCGATGACGTTCGACTTCATACGCAGTGCAATGTCGCGCTCAATGCCGTCGAAGGCACCGCCCGAGATGAAAAGGATATTGCGCGTGTTGACCTGAATCATTTGCTGCTCAGGATGTTTGCGACCACCCTGCGGCGGCACGTTGACCACGGCACTCTCCAGCAGTTTCAGCAGCGCCTGCTGCACGCCCTCGCCCGACACGTCGCGCGTAATCGAAGGGTTGTCGCTCTTGCGCGCAATCTTGTCGATTTCGTCGATGAAAACAATGCCCCTTTCGGCTGCAGCCACATCATAGTCAGCAGCTTGCAGCAGACGCACCAGCACATTCTCCACGTCGTCGCCCACATAGCCCGCCTCGGTCAGCGTCGTGGCGTCGGCAATGCAGAACGGCACCTTCAGCATACGCGCTATAGTCCTGGCCATAAGCGTCTTGCCGGTACCCGTCTCGCCCACAAGGATGATGTTCGACTTCTCGATTTCCACATCGTTGCCGCTCCCCGTATTCTCATAGTAGCGCAGGCGCTTATAGTGGTTATAGACAGCCACCGAAAGCACCTTCTTGGCCTCATCCTGCCCTATAACATACTGGTCCATAAGCTTCTTTATCTCGGCCGGAGTGGGAATGTCCGATTCGTTTAAGTCGTACTTGTCACTATGCTGATGGTTCTGTTCGTTGACGATCAGGCTGGCCTGCGTCACGCAGTCCGAACAAATATAGCCATCCAGACCGGTAAGCAGCAGCGAACACTGCGATGCCGGACGACCGCAAAACGAGCAATGCTCTTCGTTAGATTTCTTGTTTGCCATATATAAATGAATAATTATTCAAGTTAAAATACTGATGTTCAAATAGGTTTGGTGCGTTCCTGGTCCTGTCGCAGGAAGATGAAAAGCAGGATGGTGAATGCCATCATCGACGAGCCGCCATAGCTGAAGAACGGCAACGGTATGCCGATGACGGGCAGCAGGCCCAAAACCATACCTATATTGATGAAAAAATGCAGGAAAAGAATGCTGGCCACCGAGTAGCCATAGAAGCGCGAAAACTTGGAATACTGCCGCTCCGCCAGCCGTACAAGTCTGAACAGCAAGCCGATATAGGCCAATATCAGCAGCGACGACCCGACGAAGCCCCACTCCTCGCCCACGGTGCAGAAAATGAAGTCCGTCTCCTGCTCCGGGACAAAATCGGCCTTGGTGATGGTGCCGTTCAAGAACCCCTTGCCCAAGAAGCCGCCCGACCCGATGGCGATTTTCGACTGGTTCACATTGTAGCCCAGCTTCTTGTCGTCCTTCGTCTTGCCCAGCAGCACATACACGCGGTCGCGCTGGTGCGGCTGCAGCACATTCTCGAATGCAAAATCTACCGACAGCGTGAACAGCGAGCAGCCCAGAAAAAGCGCCGTCACCCACACATAGTGCTTGCGCGTCCGCTTGTTGAGCCACACAAAAAGATAGAACAGCGCGATGGCCGCAAGCACACCGATGATAATGAACTTGTTGACCAGCAGCGCCACCACAAACAGCACCACCGCCACCAGGCCCATCAGCAATATGTTGGGCGACATACCCTCGCGGAACATCGGCAGCAGGAAACTGGCAAAAACCAGCGCCGACCCCGTGTCGTGCTGCAGTATGATGATGGCCGCGGGCAGCAGTATTATGGCCCAGGCAATCAGCTTGGTACGCAGCAAACGGTAGTCCAGGTCCAGCGAGCTCATATACTTTGCCAGCGCCAGCGCCGTGGCAAACTTGGCAAACTCGGAAGGCTGGAACTTGAACGTTCCGAAACTGATCCACGACAGGCCACCCTTGGTCACCGTGCCCACGAAAAGCACGACAACCAGCAAGCCGATGACCACCAAATAAATAATATAAGCCATCGACGAGAACACGTGAGGGTCTATCAGCGTGATAACCAGTGCCAGCAGCAGCGAAATGCCAATCCAAATCAGCTGCTTGCCGTGGCGCGTCGAAAAGTCGAACACCGCCGCGTGCGACTCGTCATAGCAGGCCGCATAGATGTTCAGCCATCCGAACACAAGGATGACAACATACAGCAAAAGCGCAACCCAGTCTATCTTGTTTTCCATCATTTCTTCTTCTTTTTGATTGTTCTCGGCAACGGCAGTTTCTGGCACGGCGCCGCCTCACGGTACATCCGCTCCATATCCTTGCGCGTCACCTCGCCGCGTATATACTTCTCTATCACCAGGCTGGCAATCGGCGCAGCCCAGTATCCGCCGCCGCCGCGGGCATTCTCGACATACACCGCCACGGCAATCTTCGGGTTGTTTTTCGGCGCAAACGAGATGAACACCGAATGGTCGTCGCCGATGTTCTGCGCCGTGCCCGTCTTGCCGCACACGTCGATGTCCGGGATGTTGGCGCGCCGCGCCGTACCGCCGGCGCCGTGCACCACGTCGTACATACCGTTGGCGGCAATTTCGAAATAAGCCGGATTGATACCCGTCTCGTGGCGCTCGTAGAACTCAGCGTTGCGCGTCGAGTCGGGCCCGTAATAGCGCACCAGGTGCGGCGTGATGTAGTAGCCCCGGTTGGCCACGATGCAGGCCAGGTTGGCCATCTGGATGGGCACCACCTCCACCTCGCCCTGGCCGATACTGTTCGAGTAGATGGTCGAAAAAGCCCAGCGCCCCTCGCCGTAGCGCTTGTTGTAGAACGCCGTGTCGGGGATGCGGCCGCTGCGCACATTGGGCAGGTCGATGCCCAGCCGCTGGCCGAAGCCGAAGCGGCGCATATAGTCGTCCCACACCGTCAGGCCGTAGGGGCTGTCCTTGTAGATGCTCTTGTACTTGCCCTGCTGGATGATGCGGCGGTAGGTGTAGTAGAAATAAGGGTTGCACGACATCTTGATGGCCTCCTGCACCGAGCGCGCGCTGGGATGGTTGTGGCAGCCCACCAGCGACTTGTCGCACGGAAAACCCTGCCCCGGCCCAATCACGCCCAGGTTCAGCGCCGTCATAGCCTGCGCCACCTTGAAGATGGAGCCCGGCGGATACTGCGCCTGCAACGCACGGTTGAACAGCGGTTTGCTGATGTCGTTCAGCAGCTTCATATAGTTCTCGCCGCGCACACGGCCCACCAGCAGGTTGGGGTCGTAGCACGGAGCCGACACCAGCGCCAGCACCTCGCCCGTCGAAGGCTCGATGGCTACGATGCAGCCGCGCTTGTTGGCCATCAGCCCCTCGGCATATTCCTGCAGCGTGGCGTCGAGCGTCGTGTAGAGGTTGCCGCCCTCGACGGCCATCGTGTCGTAGGCGCCGTTCATATAAGGCCCAATCTCACGGTTGTGCACATCGACGTGCATAATGCGGTCGCCCTTGATGCCGCGCAGCACCTCCTCATACGACTTCTCCAGGCCGCTCTTGCCAATGTAGTCGCCCTGCTTGTAGTAGGCATCGGCCTCAATCTCAGCGTCGTCAACCTCGCCCACGTAGCCCAGCACGTGCGCTGCGATGGGCTTGTCGTACACCCTCAGCGTTCGCTGCTGCACAAAGAAGCCGTGGAACTTGTACAGATGGCTCTGCCACGAGCCGTACTCCTCCTTCGAAATCTGCTTCATAAACACCGACGCCGAATAGGTCGAATACCTGCTGGCCTTGCGCATCCGGGCCTCAAACTCGTCGCGCGACATACCGACAACGCGGCAGAACATATTGGTGTCCAGATTCTTCACCATCTTGGGGATAACCATCAGGTCGTATACCGCCTCGTTGTAGACCAGCAGCTCGCCGTTGCGGTCGTATATCAGGCCGCGGGCCGGATACTGCGTGTTGTGGCGCAACGCCTGACGGTCGGCCTGGCGGCGGTATTCGCCGTCGAAGATTTGCAAAAAAGCCAGCCTCACGATGAAGATGACCCCCACCGTAAGGAAAATGATGCGGACTGCCGCGCTGCGTTCCTGATACTGGTTACTCATATCTATTGTCGCACTTTAGGGCAAACCAAACCCGCCGCGTTGCAGTTTTGGCCTCATTGCCAATACCTTGCGCGAAAGATGGATGCGTTAAAAGCACTGCAAATTTACTATTTTTTTTCCATTCGCCGCCACCCGTCGTCACCTTTTGCCAAAGAAAAGCAAAAAACAGCTCAAAAAAGCCCCTCGAAAGCCCCAAAATCATTTTAACATTTAACATAAAAACTGTTAAATTTAACACAATTTTCGCCTTTTCAGAACTGACTGATTTCCAAGGGTCAAATACCTACCAAAGTTCACCCAAACCCTACCCAAAGTCTGACCAAATTTTAAGTTAATGGGCTTTGATAGGGGTATGGCATATTTAACATACTGTTTTCGCCCAGCGGATGGGGTGCGGCGAGGGGGCGGAAGGCGGTTGGCAAGGGGGCAAAAAGTCTGCGGCGCGCCACGTGTGGCGCGCCGCAGACAGGGGCATAAAGCAGCCGTTCCGGCGCCCACGGGGCGCCGGAACGGAACTTAAGGTTCATATAGTCTTGGCATAGTGGCAGTTGAGCACCTGGCTGCAGTCGCCGTGCCAGTTGTGCATCCCGCCGCCCAGGCAGCGACCAAAGACCTTGCAGTCCTTGCACCGTCCGCGCCGCGCCCAGTCGCGCTGGCGGAAGGGCTCGAAGCGGTTCTGCCACACTTCGAAGAAGTTGTCCTTGTAGATGTTGCCCTGGCCGAAAGCGTCGCGGTCGATGTTGGGGCAGGCGCTGATGGTGCCGTCGATGAGAACCGAAGCAATGTTGATGCCGGCGTGGCAGAAATAGGGGTTCTGCCGCACATCGCACTCGTAGCGGCCCAGGTAGCCCTCGCAGCTATAGGTGACGTTCATCGGCGGGTTTTTCTGTTGGCGTTTTTGCTTTATAAACTCCATCAGCTCAACGAACTGCGCGTTAGTGAGGTGCAGTTCGGGATGGTCGTTGGCGCGGCCGATGGGGATGATGGTGAAGATGCGCCACTGTGGCACGCCGAGGCTGGCCAGCAGGTCGTGAATCTCCTGCAGATGAGGAAGGTTGCGCTGGTTTACGCAGGTGACGACGTCGAAGTTGAGCCTGCGTTCGGCAGCGGCTATGGCGATGGCCTGACGCGTGCGGCCGAAGCAGCCCTCGCGGCCGCGCATCCAGTCGTGATCGGCCTCGAGGCCGTCGAGGCTGATGGTCAGCGCGCCCAGGCCGGCGGCCATAAGTCGCTGGTGCATAGCCTGGTCGTAGAGCCATCCGTTGCTGACGATGCTCCATCCCATTCCGCGTCCGCGCAGTGCACGGCCTATTTCGGGCAGGTCAGACCGCAATAGGGGTTCGCCGCCGGTCAGAACGACGGTGAAGCGCGGCACGACGGCGCTTTGCGGAATCGTGTCGAGAGCGCGGATGAAGTCGGCCAGCGGCATATCGGCCTCGCCCGACGAGGCGGTGCAGTCGCTGCCGCAGTGGCGGCAATGCAGGTTGCAGCGCGTGGTGCACTCCCAGAAGAGGTAGTTGAGCTCGTGGGTCTTGGTTTCGACGTGGCGGAAGAGCAGGCCAAGCTGCTCCTGAAGGATTTTCTTAATCATTTACGCCTTCTTGAGGAGCACTTGGACGGTGTCGTTTTCGACCGGCTCATAAACAAGGGTATCAGTCTGATAAAGCCCTTTTTCATCCTCGAAAATCAGCCTCATCGCGCCCTCTGTCTTACAAACTCTATGGTGCAGGAATCCAGCACTGTCCGACGAGCCAAAGTCATTCACATAATTGACAGGGCCTTCCGGCTCGAAATTGGCATAGACACGTATGTCCGGAATTGGGCTGTTGTCGTCGGCCGACAGCACGCGGACATCGAAATCAACGCAATTGACATCCTCTTCCCATTCCGGCGTGCCATAACAGGCCTGGAACACAAACATCGCCGCCGTCAGCGATATGCCGCCAAAGATTTTTCTTATCAGTTTCATCGTATGTGATTTTTAATTTCAGATTATTATATTGATTTCATTCTGGATTTCAACCTTTTAAACCACCGTCAAACCATCAGAACGTGGCCAAACGATAATGCAAAAATACAAAAAAAACTATTCGCGCACAGAGATATGAAAAAAAATTCATACTTTTGCACGGTAATACGCTTCGCTCGAAGTGCGCATTCTTTTACTTATAAAAAAATGAATATGAATAAAATAAAAACTCTTTTCCTATTAGCTGCCGTTGCCGTTTCCTTCAGCGCAACGGCCCAATTCAGGCAAGACCGCTCGGATTATGAATATATGTTCAAGGCCGAAGTGGGCTATATGCCCTTCGTGATGAACCTGGGCGACGCCGGCGACTATGGCTACTATATCAGCAATCTGCAGCACGCCGCAGGGACCAGCGTCATCAACGGCGTCAACATCAAGCAGGACTTCTTTGTAGGCCTGGGTCTGGGCTACAACTATGTGGCTGTGCCCAAGGAGGTTGTCGACGGCAACCTGAACGGATGGCACTGTCCGATGGCCTTTATCGATTTCGACTACCGTCCCCTCGATGTGGAGTGGGCGCCGATGGTGGGCGCCAAGGCCGGAGCCAGCTACCTGATGGCCGACTCGCCCTACGGCAACACGCTGACGCCCTATGTCGAGCTGTCGGCTGGCCTCAACTGGTTTTTCCGCTATGAATACCGCAATATGGAGCGCAACTACCTGAGCCTCTTTGCCGAGCTGGCCTTTTCCTATACGCAGCAGGCCACCTTTGTTCCCGTGCGCATCGGCGTGCGCTTCTAAACTAATGATACTATGGACTCTACCCGTCAAAACAAAATATCACGCCTCATACAGCAGGACCTGGGCGACATACTGCTGAAGGAGATGAAGCCGCGCATCGGCAACTCGCTGGTCACCGTCACCAAGGTGCGCGTAACCAGCGACCTATCCATCGCCCGCGCCTACATCAGCATCTTTCCTGTGGGCACGATGCCCGAGACGGCCGGCGACGTGGCAGGACAGAAGGCCACCAAGCAGATGGTCATCGATGCCATACTGACCAACGCCGCCGACATCCGTCGCCGCCTGGGCCAGCGCGAAGGCAAGCAGCTGCGCATCATCCCCAACCTGGAGTTCTATCTCGACGACTCGCTCGACTATATTGAGAACATCGAAAAACTGCTGAAGACTTGAGGTTTACAACCTTCATAGCTCGCCGCTACCTCTTTTCGAGGAAGGAGAAGACCATTGTCAACATCATCTCCTGGATTTCGCTGGTGGGTATCACCGTCAGCACGCTGGCGCTGATTGTCGTGATGTCGGTCTACAACGGCATCGGCGAACTGACGCAGTCGCTCTTCAACGTCTTCGACCCCGAACTGATTGTCGAACCGGCCGAAGGCAAGACATTCCGCACTTCGCAGATTGACTATGAGGCCATTGCCAATGCCGACGCCGTCGCCAACATATCGCAGATTGTCGAAGAAAACGCCTGGCTGACGCTGCGCCAGGCCGAAGCCATCGTGCAGCTGCGCGGCGTAGACGAGGGCTACGGCAGGGCCTGCGGACTCGACACCCTCATCGCCGAAGGCGAATACCTATTAAAAGCGGAAAGCGACGATTGGGGAGCGGAAAGCGACGGCATTGACTACGAGCCAGCACCGCAGCTGGACTATGTGCTGCTGGGCTGGAACATAATGATACGTATGGGCGTCAACTCGATGACCAACACGCCGCTGGCGCTGCACATCCCCAAGCGGGGCTCGTCGTCGATAGGCTTTTCGATGGACGAGGCCTTCAACAACGGCTACGCCTACCCGGCCGGCGCATTCCGCATTCAGGAGGAAATCGACGACCTCTATGTCATTGCCGACATCGACTTTGTGCGCCGCCTGATGTCCTACGCCCCTGACGAAGTGACGGCCTTGGCCATTACGCTGAAGGATTCCAAGCAGCTGACCAGCACCAAAAGGCAGCTGCAGTCGCTGCTGGGCGACGGCTTCACGGTCAAGGACCGCTTCGAGCAGAAGCCACTCTACTACAAGATTTTCCGCTCCGAGCGGCTCGGCGTGTTCCTCATCCTGTCGCTCATCGTGCTCATTTCGACGCTCAACCTTATCGCTTCGCTTTCGCTGCTTATCATCAACAAGCGCAAGGACATCGCCACGATGCGCGCCCTGGGTATGGACCGCCAGCAGATACGCCGCGTTTTCTTCACCGAGGGCATCCTCATCGCACTGGTGGGCGTTGTCGCCGGACTGGTGCTGGGCTTCGTCACCTGCCTGCTGCAGCAGCATTTCGGCATCGTCAAGCTGGGTGCCAACGCCATCGTCGACGCCTTCCCCGTGGCAATGCGGCTGGTGGTCTTCGTCGCCACCTTCCTCGTCGTAACGCTACTTTCCACCCTCGTCGTGGCCTTCACCGTCCGCAGGGCAAAAATCTAAATACATTATAATATGAATCAAGGAAAGCTCATTTGCAACGAACTGAAGGAGATACGCCGCAGCATAGCCCAAGAGAACGGCATCGCATTGGATATCCCTGAATGCCACTACGACGGCCCGTGCGACGGCACCTGCCCGCGCTGCGAGGCCGAGCTGCAGCACCTGGAACAGGAGCTCACCCTTCGCGCCGCTATGGGCAAGGCAGCAGTGGTGGCAGGTCTTACACTGGGCCTCACGGCCGGGACGCTGACCGCCGCTGCGCAAGAGACCCTGCCAACCCGAAGCAACGACAGCAATGGCGCCGAGCTGAAACAGTCGGACACCTGCATATTCCGGGGCTGCGTTATGGAAGAAAAGACAGGCGAACCGCTTCCTTTCGCCAACGTTATCATCAAGAGCAGAAAAAAAGTTGTCGGCGGTGCCCGAACCGACTTGGACGGCAATTTCACCGTCCGTGTGCCCAAGGGCAAATACGACGTTGTGATAAGCGGAATCGGCTACAAGAATGAGACGTTCCAGTTAGACCTGACCAGCGACGAGGTCAGCGTCAAGGCCATTACCATCCAAGAAAGCAGCAAAACGCCAATGATGATGGGCATAGTGACAGTTTCGAAGAGCTCCCCCTTGATTGATATTGGCTTCCCCGAAAGCGGCGAGCGCATCGACGCCGACCGCATCAAGCACTTCCCGAACTAAGCTTCTGCGTCCACTATATCTTCCTTGGGCTCTACCCTTCTCACCACCCTTATCGAAAACTCGTAGAGCTGCCATAGCGGCAACGCCACCAGGCCCATCGTGAAGACGTCGGTGCTTGGTGTTATGAATGCCGCTGCCACAAGCACCAATACAACTGCCACCTTGCGTCCACGACGCAGAAAGTCAGACCGCAGCACTCCTATCTTCGCAAAAAAGTAGGCCACTATAGGCATTTCAAACACCAGGCCCATCATCAGCATCAAGCCGATGAAGGTGCCCATATACGACGTCAACGAAATCTGGTTGACAACATCCTGCGACACTTGATAGGTGCCAAGGAAATTAAATGTCAAGGGAAAGATGAGATAGTAGGCCAACGCAAGGCCAAGGAAGAACTGGAAAAAGAAAGCCAGTATGGCGACAATGGCCGGCCGGCGCTCGTTGCTGTAGAGCGCCGGCGCAACAAAGAGCCATATCTCCACGATAAGGTATGGAAACGCAACCACCACGGCCAGATAGAACGAGATGCTGAGGTGCGTCATCAGCTGCGAGGCCAGGTTGATGTTGATAAGGTCAATATGGCCGACATTGACGGCAAGGCCCAGCCTGGCCAGCAGCCTGTAGGTGACAAAGTCTGCCTTGCAGGGCGCGAAGATTATTTGCCCAAAGACAAAGTCTTTGCAGCAAAACGCCGCCACAGCGATGCCGAACACCACTGCAATGCTTCGTATCAGCAGCCAGCGGAACACCTCGACGTGGCCCCAAAAAGTCTTGCCCTCACTCATTGTGCATCGGCTTGACTCTCTTGTTTAGGAGAGTCTTCTGCAGCACTGTTAATCTCCTCCTCAACGCCGTTCATAGCCTTTTTGTATTCCTTGACGCCCTTGCCCAGGCCTTTCATCAGTTCAGGGATCTTCTTTCCGCCGAAAAGCACAAGCACAATCAGCAGGATAACAACGATTTCGGGTCCACCGATAACTCCAAGCAAATGCATAGCCTATTCCTCCGACAGAAAGATTTCACACGAGTCGAAATTAATCTCCCAATGGCCATTGGGCGTACTTTTCCAGTTGTACTGCTGCGACATACGGTCCCACCAGTTCTGGAATTTGGTGCCTGTCTCGCCCAGGTCCTTCACCAGCTTCTGGTATAGAGCGTCGTTGTCAGGGGTCAGTATTTTTGCCAGTTCGTTGAGGCCGTTGCGCCGTTCGAAAAGTTGCTGTATTTCGTTGCGCTCCTCGGGGGTTACTTGTCCTACTTTTTCTTTCATTGTTGATTACCATTCCTTTCTGACCTCAAACGGGTCGTTGTAATTAAGTTCTTTGATTTCCACTTCGGGCATAAACATTGCCTGCTCACGGATGGCTGCCAGCAGACGGCGCGAGGCCTCACGTTCGGTGTGGGCGACAATGCACTGCTCGCGGCTTGGCGTGTTGACCTCCAGTGTTGTTTTGCGGTTAAGCCAGATGCAGCGACGGCAGTGGTAGGCGTCGCAGTGTCGGCACAGCGGAGCGTGGTCGAGGCGAAGCAGCTGCTGGTTCTTGATGTCCTGAGGGTCTATGCTGTCGTCGGGGTTGCTGTAGTAGAACGCCGGACACAGATAGTACTTGCCGTTGGGGGCCAGCGTGATGTTCTCGACGCCGGCGTTGCAGTGGTTCGGCCGGTCGAGCATCATACGGTCGGTCAGCAGATTGAGCTGTGGCATACGACCGGCAAGGTACTCGCCCTTCAGCACCGATGCAAATTCCTCGAGGACACCGGCATAGCTCTTCAACTCTTCGTCCGTTATGGTCTCGATATCGGTGACGACGATGTTCAGCCTCTGCATCTTGGGCAAAATTTTGCCTATGGCCTCCGCATTTTCAAAAAGTTCCGCCTTCGTCAGTCGCAGCACGGCGACACCCTGGCCGACAGGAGTCTCGCCGGCGAGAACCGATTTGTCGAAAACCGTCACATCCGCAGGCGAGGCGCCTGCGTACCAGCCGCGTATGTCGTGGTGGTCGATGGTGTCTATCAGGTCGAGGTACTCCTGCGGCAGCTTGTAGTCGGGATAGACGAACTGGATCATCAGGTTCTGCTTCATAGCATAGAGAATGCCTGCCCTAAGGTCGTCAAGACTTATCAGCCGACGCTCTTTATGCGGATTGTCGCAATGGCAATAGCTGACGCTCGTGTCGTCCAAAAGTATCACTAAATATTGCATCATAAGCCTTAACAGATTTCGGGTTTGACATCACGTTTGTTTTTCTCGAATTCCTCGCGGCGGCCTTCCAACTCCAATTTGCGGAACAGCTTGTTCCAATAGTAGTTGTTGGCGCGCACGCGGGCCTTGTGCATCAGGCAGATGGCTGTGCTGCGCTCGTAGATGGTGTTGGTCTGCGCGGCATCGTAGTTCTCGCCCTGGCACCAGGCGCAGCCCGATGCCACCTCGCAGTCGAGGCACTTCTGCGGACTCTGCGTTGTGCGGTCCAGCGTCAGGAAGGGTCGCAACAGGTTCCGGTTGATGCCGTCTTTGATGTTGCCGATAATCAAAGCCTTCTTGTCGCGCAGCGAGTACTGGGCAAAGCGCGTGCAGGGGTATAGGTTGCCGGCAGCGTCGACGCTCAGCATACGACCGGCGCCGCACCAGTTCTGGTTGTCGCGCTCCGGGTCCAGCGGCTTGCCTATATGCTCGCTGAAGAACGAGCAGGCATAGTCCTGATAGTAGCCGCCGTCGATGATGGCGTCGGCCAGCTGCATCAGCTGCTCCTCGAAGCGAAGGTCGTCGCCATCCTGCCACACGTCCTCGAACACCACATTGATATTCACCTGATGGATGCCAAGGTTGTAGAGATGAAGAACACTCTCCGTGATGTAGGGGATGTCCGCACTGCTAATGGTGACTTTCGTTCCCGCTTCGGGAAACTGCTCGAGCCACAGCGGGATATTCTTCACCACATCCTTGTATGAGCCACGATTTGAGGGGTGAATGATGCCGTTCTCGTCTGGCTTTGCCTCTTTCCACACGCGGTTCAGGTCGTGCTTCTTCTCCGTACCGTCGATGGTGATGCCTATCGACAGATGGTCGCGGTTCTTGGCGATGAAGCGTTGTACCTCAGGCGTATGGTAGTTGATGCCGTTGGTCGAAAACGAGAAACGGTAGCTGTTGAACCAGTGATGGTTCAGCTCGAACATCCGCAGTTTCAGATAGTCGCAAATCTTGTCGATAAGCTCAATCTCCAGAAACGGCTCGCCACCAATAAAGTCCCATACCACGCTCTCCTCGCGAAACTCATCCTCGCGACTCAACACATAGTCGATAAACGCCTTTGCCGTTTCCCACGACATCCGCTCCTTAACATTCTTGCCAACAAGGTAACAATACTTGCAAGCCAACTGGCAGTCCTTGGTGACGATGAACGTGATGTTCTTCACGACTTCTTTTTGCCAAGCATCAAAGTTCGATTTTAATTTCATTGTGTTTTATACTCGAATTGTTGATTGACAGGTTGCAGTACAATACTCTCTACATCCTCCTTTGCAAGAGAATTGACAATCATTGCTACAATTGAGTGTACAATTATTTGTACAATGATAGTAACAAGAATTATCGCAACCATTTGTACAGGAAGAACTACAACTCTCGCATGTCGAATTCCCATTTCCATTTGTACTATTCCCCTTGCAGGTGCCACTACAACTATTTAAACAAGAACCGCTACAATCGCTACAATAATCTTTTTGACACGAAGAAAAATGAGAAAGAACTAAGGATGATATTCCTAATAATGGCAGAACACTGTGTGACGCCTTTTTGAAAAAATTTCTTCTTGATATTATATCCATATAGTAATAGACGTTTGGGGGCTAGTATGCATAGCCTCTACAACTACTAGAGCAAGAACCTTTACAACTGCCCATACAGCCACCTTTACAAGCGCCACTGCACGATCCTGCACAGGATCCAGAGCACCCATAGGAACACGACCTTCCACAGCCACCTTGACATCCATATGAACAGCCCCATTCACAACTTGTTGGCTCTGCTTCTTCAGCCGCCTTAGCAATTATTGGCGAACTCATCAGTGCAATTGCTCCGAGTACTGGCAATGCTTTCTTTGCTGCTTGTTTGAAGAATTCTCTGCGTGATTGCAGCTCTTCGTTTTGTTTCTTTTCTTCCATTGTGTTTGAATTTTAATAATTATCCCTACTCATTTACAGGCTTTTCGGGTTACTCCGTTTACTTCAAATAAACACAAAAGAAAAGCGCGGGTCTAAACTGTCTTGCTTATCCCGTCAACTTAGGCCTTCGCATTGCCTCCCAACTGAGGATAAGCAATGTCGAAGCCCACGCTGTAATGAAATACAATAGGAAAACTACGTATATTCCATACCCATAGGCGTCGGTCATCGCGTTATCGTGCAGTTGGGGTTTGAAGTTGCGAAGTTCAAGTTGACCGCAAGAATAACGTCTAACTCAACGTCTTTCGATTATGTCTGTCGCCCGCCCAAACCTCCGAGGAACACTAATCAGTACGCACTGACAGTCCCCTCTCGGACTTCGACGTTTGACGGTGCAAAAATACAAACAATTCTGATACTGACAAAATTTATTTTCAAATTGCGCACTTTTTTTAGGCTATCGCGAAATAGTGCCCCTGCTCGCAAGCGAGCGAAATCTTGCGGAACTTGTAGATTTTTCTCTCCTGCTCGACGTTCCGCCTCGCGAAATCTATAAATCTTATAGATTATAACGCTCGCAAAGCGAGCGAATTGCTGATAATTGCTGACCAATTGCTGGTAATTGCTGTTAAAAATCGCAGGCGAGGCGCCTGCGTACCATCGGCTGGGTAATTGCTGTTTAAACTTAAAAAAAATTCCGGTTAATTCCTGGCCGATTACTGGTAATTCCTGTTAAAAAGTAAAACTCACGCTCCTGCGGGTCGTCGGCTGTAATCAATTCACAGATAAGTGACCAACTTAATTTGTCAGACGTCTGACAAATTGGATACATCAAATAGGGTTTGCGCATATTGTTCAGATTAGGGCGACTGTAAGTAAATGGTCAAAAATAACTTTCATTTTATAACAGGAATTACCAGAAATTGGCCAGGAATTAACCAGAAATTTTTTTTTATTTTAACAGCAATTATCAGCAATTAAACAGCAATTATCAGCAATTTAAC
>DFHL01000140.1 GCA_002371315.1 Bacteroidales bacterium UBA3724
GCCCCAAAGCTCCTTGTCGTTCTGCACCCTGAAAAGGTTCCCGTCCCACCAGTTAATAAAGCGCTGGGTGGGTATCACCGTGTCGCCATCGAGTCGCATCAGGGTATGGTACGGCTGCCGGATTTGATGGTTGTAGCCTTGCAAAAACATCAGATTGGAATCGACAAGCCAGAGCCACTCGTCGTACACCATCGGGACGACCGTGCGGCCAGCAGTGTCGAGGACTCCCTGTTTGCCACCTTTTGACATAACGATGAGGCCGTAGCGGAAAGGGTCGGAACCATTTAATTCTGTATATAATTCGGCGTCGTACTCCATAGGCACAACCATACGGCCCGAACGGTCGGCAATGCCCATCAGAGTGTCGCTGAACAGCAGAAAACGCTCGCCGTTCAACGCGGGCGCGACCCAGTCGTACTGCAGCGGGATGACCGTGCGCCCCTCAAGGTCGACAACGCCAAAGAGGTCGCCTTTGCGGACGACGACAAGGTCGCCGGAATGCTGACCACCAAGATAACTATAGGTCTTTTCCAGCCGCTTCAGGGCGTCGAGCCGGTAGCGGCTTTGCTTTTTGCTGATTCCGTTCTGCGCCGCCGCAACAAAGGGCAGCAGTACAATGATGGCAAGAATGATACGTTTCATAGTGAATATGTTTTTCTATACTCCATTAGTAGCAAATCGGGGACGATTTTTACAAACAGAGCAAAAAAATTTCCATCATTGTACTGCCGAGATGCCTTTACTTCAGGAAGTCCTCGTAGTACTGGAACATCTTCTGGTAGAGGTGGAGACGTTCGCGGCCAAGAACGTTGTGTTCGTGGTGGGGATAGGCGAAGTAGTCGACCTGCTTGAAGTTGTTGATGCAGCGTTCGATGAACTCGGTGCTGTGCTGCGGGACGACTGTATTGTCCTCGGCACCCTGGATGACCAGCAGGCGGCCTTCGAGGTTCTTGGCCTTGTTCAATAAGCTGGTGGCCTCGTAGCCCTCGGGGTTCTCCTGCGGGGTGTCCATATAGCGCTCGCCGTACATAATCTCGTACCACTTCCAGTCGATGACGGGGCCGCCGGCGCAGCCCACCTTGAAGACCTCGGGATGGGCCAGCTTCATCGTGATGGTCATAAAGCCGCCGAAGCTCCAGCCCTCGACGCCCATACGGTCCTTGTCGACGTAAGGCAGCGACTGCAGGAACTTGACGCCCTCCATCTGGTCGGCCATCTCGATTTCGCCGAGGTGGCGATGGGTGCAGCTCTCGAACTCGAAGCCACGGTTGTCGGTGCCACGGTTGTCGAGGGTGAAGACTACATAGCCCTGCTGGGCGAGGCGGAGAAAATAGAGGTTGCCGCCGCCGAGCCAGCTGTCGGTGACGAGCTGCGAGTGGGGACCGCCATAGACGTAGACAAGCGTGGGATATTTCGTGCCGGGCTTCATATCGGGAGGCGTGATGAGGCGATAGTAGAGGTCGGTCTTGCCGTCGGCAGCCTTGATGGTGCCAAGCTTAATTCCGGGCATAGCGTAGTCCTTCAGCGGGTTCTCGGAACGATAGAAGTAGTAAGGTTCGGGATATTTGCGCGGGGTGATGTCCTGATAGTAGGCGGCGGCAGGTACATCGACCGAGCTGTAGGCACAGACCATACGGGTGCCGGCATCGTTGATGGCAACCGTGTTGGTGCCCTTGCCGCTGGTAAGGCGATCCATCGTTCCCTTCTTCAGGTTGACGCGGTAGGCGTCTCGGCCGGCAAGGTTGTCCTTGTTGGCATAGACGAAGATGTTTTCGCCCTTCTTGTCGAACTGGATGAAGCCCTCGACCTCGTACTCACCCTTGGTGACCTGCTTGACGAGCGTGCCGTCCAAGTTGTAGAGATAGAGGTGCTTGTAGCCGTCGCGCATCGAAAACCAGAGGAACTGGTCGCCCTTGGGGGTGAACATCATCGGCTCGCAGGGCTCGACGTAGCGGGGGTTGGTTTCCTCGAAAAGGGTCTTCACGAAAGCACCCGTCGTGGCGTCGTACTGCTCGAGCCACATATGGTTCTGCTCGCGGTTGATTTTGGCGATGAAGACGTACTTCTCGTCGGGGCTCCAGGCGATGTTGGTGAGATACATTTCGCGCTCGTGGATGGAGGTGTCGCGGCAGGTGTTGAGGTAGACGAGCTTCTGGGCTGCGCAGTCCCAGACACCCACGGTGACCCAGTGGCTCTGCATACCGGCCATGGGGTACTTGATGGGCATGGGCTCGGCCTCGCGGGCCTTGGTGTTGACGAGGGGGTAGTCGACCACCATACTCTGGTCCATACGGTAGAAGGCCAGTTTGCTGTTCTTGGGCGACCAGAAGAGACCGCCGTTGATGCCGAACTCGTTGCGGTGGACGCTCTCGCCGAGGACGATGTTGTAGCCGTCGCCACGCTCGACGAGCTTGCCGTCGACATAGAGGTTGCCATCCTTCTTCTCGACGCGCTCTTCCTGTTTGGAGTCGTTGTTCTGCGGCTTGCGCCATTCCTGCTGGGCCTCAGTGAGTTTGAACTCCTTCTTGCCGTCGAAGCCGTACTGCTCGCCACCCTTGTAATAGGTGACCGTCTTGCCGTCTGGGGCGAAGATGAAGCTCATCGCTTCGCGCTTGGGGTAAAGGTCGCGGTCCATCAGCTGGTCCCACTCAAGTAGTTTTCCTTGTGCAAATGCGGTACCCGCCATCAGCAGCACCGCCAGTGTCAATAATATCTTCTTCATTTTTATCTCTGTATTTCAGTTAATCTCTATTCTATTTTCCTGCTCGCTACGCTCGCGAAATCTTGTAAATCTTGTAAATTATTCCGCTTCGCGGGAGGCTACGCAGTCCTGTATTCGTTTTGTGTCACTCTTCTCATTCCCTTCTTCAAATCGTATTCTCCAAAGTTTATCAGCAACCCCTCGGGTTTTTCGAGCAGCTTAAAATAAGTCCTTAATTGTTTATAATGAACGTCTTTTATCTCTTCCGCCGATTTCAACTCAACTATCAATTCATCTTCGACAAGCAAATCCAATCGCAAGTCGTTTCCTATCGCTGCACCCTTGTAAGTAATTGTAATTGGAACTTGAGACACAACCTTCAATCCTCGCAATTTCAATTCCTGTATCATCGCCTTCTCATACACCGACTCCAATAGCCCAGGTCCGAAATGATTATACACTTCCATTGCGGCACCACGAACTTCATACATAAGGTCGTACATCTGTTGTTGCGTCAGCATAATTTACAAGATTTACAAGATTTCTGCCGCGCAAGCGGCAAGGAGAACAAGATTCCACGGCAAGGAGAACAAGCGGCGCCAGGAGGGAGCTTAGTAGTTCTTCCAGTTGCGGAACTTGAGGTTGAAGACGCCAAAGAATGCTTCCTTGAAAATCTTCATACTCATCTTGCTGGTACCCAGCACGCGGTCGGTGAAAATGATAGGCACCTCGTAGACCTTGAAGCCCAGGCGTGTGGCGGTGTATTTCATCTCAATCTGGAAAGCATAGCCGACAAACTTCACCTTGTCGAACTTCATCTTTTCCAGCACGCGGCGACTCCAGCAGACGAAGCCTGCCGTGGCGTCGCACACCTTCATACCAGTGACGATGCGCACATATTTCGACGCATAATAACTCATCATCAGGCGTCCCATCGGCCAGTTGACGACACTGATTTTGCCGTCGACATAGCGGCTGCCCACCACCACATCGCCCTTGCCGCTGGCGCAAGCCTCGTACAGGCGCGGCAGGTCATCGGGGTTGTGGCTGAAATCGGCATCCATCTCAATCATATAGTCGTAGCCGTGCTCGTTGCCCCATCGCATACCTTCAAGATAGGCTGTGCCGAGGCCCAGTTTGCCTTTGCGCTCCTTGATAAAGAGGCGGTTGGGGAACTCCTGCATCAGGCGCTTGACGATATCTGCCGTACCGTCGGGCGAATTGTCCTCAACGATAAGCATATCGAATTCTTTTTCAAGCGAAAAGACCTTACGGATAATCTTTTCGATATTTTCTTTCTCGTTGTATGTAGGCGTAATAACCAGTGTGTCTGCCATAGCTTTGAAATTATTGAAAACAATTTGCAAAGATACGATTTTTTTTACAAATGGCAGCAAAAAACCTCACCACAGAGGAAAATATCTTGATTTAACGCATTTTACGTTTCAACAAAAGAATCAAAAGCCAACCAAAAGTGACGCCAAGGCAGTTGGCGACAAGGTCGTTGGGGTCAAATCCGCGGTAGAAAAGTGCCAGTTGGCCCGTCTCGGTGACGACGGCAAAAAGCAGTCCGGCAAGCCAATGCGGAACCAGGCGCCGGAACCGTCCGCCGCCGAAGTCCATAATGAAAAACACAAACGGCACATACACCGACGCGTGGAGCAGGTGATCCAGACGTATGCCGAAGACGAAATTGTCCAGCTGGATGCCCAACCCTCCGACAGGAGCCCACATAAGCACCAGCAGAAGAAACAGATAGACCAATCGCTGCCAGCAGCGCTGCCGGCGGCCAAACAGGCTGAACGGCGCGTTGAGCAGCGAACGGCGCAATGCGACACGGCGCGAACGGCGGCGCCACTGCTGCGAGTCGCACATATCCACCCTGCCGTCACCGTGCTCGACAGCCACCAGGCGAGCCAGCACAGCATCGCGGCCTACAACCTCGCGACGACGACAGTTGTCGCCTCTGAACTCGAGCCGCCCATTCCGTATGCGCATCAGCCTGTGTACGACACAATGTCCTTGATACACAAAAAGGTACACCTCGCCACAATGCAAATCGCCGACAATCGGCGCCAGCCTGATGCGGTCGCTCCGTCCGTCGATGAGCGGCAGCATACTGGACCCGCCAAAGGCGATGGTGACCGTGAGGCCATCGTCAAGACGCGCCTTCAACTCCTCGACAATGAAACCATTGGCATCGTTGGGCAATATCAGGCGTTTATCGTTCATAAAGCGTTGTCGAATATCGTTTTGCAGCTCAGTCGCGCCGCCTCGTCGTCGGGCAGGCACGCAAGATGATAGGACGGCACAGCCGAAATAGTATCCGAAATGATGCCAATCAGCAGGTCGGCATAACGTTCGTCCTGCATCAATGCCGGAGGCAGCGAAGGCTGCAGGGCGGCAAAGGCCGCGGGAATCGACAGGCGGCGCATAGCGTTCTGCGGAGACTGCGACAGGCGCACCACCGCCGCCAGCGGAAAACGGCGAGCCTCATAGCAAGGCGTTTTGCCGCTCCACGGGCTGCCATACACACAGGGCCGACCATCCTCGATAGTCAAGATCGGGCTGTCGTCGTTCAGAAGGTGTGCGTCGGGTATATTTTTGAGCCACAGGCGCGTATGCGTACTCTTCCCCGTTCCCGACTCGCCCAGGAAAAGCACAGCCCTGCCCTGACAGACAATCACCGAGCTGTGGACAAAAGTGAACGACGACGGCGCACCGAGCATACTCAGCGCAAACCACAGCGAAAAGCGCAGGGCCGAAGCATCGTCGCACAAAGTGGCATCAACGCGGTTGCTGCCAAACCGGTGGCTCATAGCCACAAGCATACTGCCATCCGACCGGCGCATATCGTAGTAAAACATATCGCCGCTCCGGCGGAAACAGCATCTGGCGTCAATCTCCCTGAAAACAAAGCTGTTCAGCACCTCGCCCTGCGTCGGCAAAGCCACGTCGGAGCCGTAGCGCACATACCAGTCGGGCTCAGCCTCGGCAACAACAAACGGCTGCGCGCCGTCATAGGTGCGCAGGAAACGCAAGGCACAGTCGCCCTCGACGGCCACACTGCGTCCACCAACCTGAAGGACAATTCGTTCCATCAGGCCAAAATGGCATTTTGTTTCAATGTCTCGACCCACTGGCGGGCATCCTTTTCGGCCGTGGCCTCGTCCACATCATAGCGCTCCGTCAGCAGCGAAACGACATCAGCCAGTTCGAAATCCTTGCCATACAGGCCGTTCCAAAGATAGAGCGATGTCTCGTTGAGGGCTACAACCGTCGTCATATCGCCCGGATTGGCACCCTGCACAAGGACGATGTTCTCGTCGGCCACGTGGCGCACTTTGTATTTCGGTAGTATTTTCATTGCAAATCCTTTCTTTAAATCCTTGAACAAAAGCCTGTCAGAACGCCACGCCGACACGGAACCCAGCCGTGAAAGCCAGCCATCCGTCGGCAGGCATAAGCATAAAACTGTGGTAGTAATTGTTGGCATTGCCCGTGCCCACCGACGGCCCCAAGCCGCAATAGACATCGAACACAAACCAATCGAGCACAAGCTGATAGCCGCACTCGGCCAGCAACGCCACCTGCAGCGTGCGCTCAGGGCACTTGGACGGATAGCCGAACGCGTCCCTGCGGTTGGTGCCATAGGCAAACTGCGCCCAGACGAACTCGGGCTTCACATAAAAACCAGCCAGCCAGCTGCGCGACGACTGCTGCGGCACAAGGCGCCACTTGTAGGCCACCTTGCCCAATAAGCCCCGCGGATGGCTGTGGTTCATCCAGTCCCAGCCCCAGCCAACGATGCCCAGCGTCACCTCGCCGCTGTTGGTGCGGCTGAAAGCGCGCTCGTAGGTGATGCGCGTCGAGCCGCTGCCCAACGACAGCAAAGTCACCTTCAAATCGTTGCGCAATCCCAACGTCTCATTGCTACTTTGGGCTTTGGCCAACGATGGAAAAAGCACAAAGCAGACGCTCACCGCACAAAACAAAGCCTTGTATTTCAACTTCATATCAATCATCTGCAATAATGTAACGCAAAACAAAGATACATTTTTTTTTGTAAACGGCAAAAAATTAGTAATTTTGCAAACGATTAAAAACTGAAAAATGGACACACTGAAATACAACCTGCGCGGCGTTTCGGCTGCCAAAGAAGACGTGCACAACGCCATCAAGAACATCGACAAGGGCCTTTATCCCAAAGCTTTCTGCAAAATAATCCCCGACATACTGGGTGGCGACCCCGAATACTGCAACATTATGCACGCCGACGGCGCCGGAACCAAGTCGTCGCTGGCCTACCTCTACTGGCGCGAAACCGGCGACCTCAGCGTATGGAAAGGTGTGGCTATCGATGCCGTGGTGATGAACCTCGACGACCTGCTCTGTGTCGGCGCCACCGACAACATACTGCTCAGCAGCACCATAGGGCGCAACAAGCGCCTCATCCCCGGCGAAGTGATCAGCGCCGTCATCAACGGCACCGAAGAATTCCTGCAGCAGATGCGCGACCTCGGCGTAGGCATCACCCTCACCGGCGGCGAAACGGCCGACGTGGGCGACCTGGTGCGCACCATCATCGTCGACAGCACCGTCACGGCACGTATGCGCCGCGCCGACATCGTCGACAACGCCCACATACGTCCCGGCAACGTCATCGTCGGCCTCGCCTCCTACGGCCAGGCCACCTACGAAACCGAATACAACGGCGGTATGGGCAGCAACGGCCTCACCTCGGCCCGCCACGACGTGTTCAGCAAGCACTACGCGCAGCAGTTCCCCGAAAGCTTCGACAACTGTCTGCCCGACGAGGTGGTCTATTGCGGACACAAACGCCTCACCGACCCCACCGAGGTCGACGGCGTCGACGCAGGCCGTATGGTCCTCTCGCCCACACGCACCTATGCCCCCGTCATACGCCGCATCCTCGACGAATACCGCCCCAAAATCGACGGTATGATACACTGCAGCGGCGGCGCACAAACCAAGGTGCTCCACTTCATCGACCGCCTCAACGTGGTCAAAGACAACCTCTTCCCCACCCCGCCGCTGTTCCGCCTCATCCAGGAGCAGAGCGGCACCGACTGGCGCGAGATGTACACCGTCTTCAATATGGGTCACCGTATGGAAATCTACACCGACGAAGCCACAGCACAAGGCATCATCGACATCAGCCGCAGCTTCAACATCGACGCCCAAATCATAGGCCACTGCGAGCCCTGCGACAAGGCCCAGGTGGTGGTCCGCAGCCAGCACGGCGAATACACCTACAACAGCTAAACCCCGATGCAGCAAGCCCTTTCGCTCGCCTACGAGGCCGGCAACATACTGCTCGAAAACGGAGCAGAAATCTCGCGCGTCGAAGACAGTATGAACAGTATCGCCGACGGCCTCGGCGCCAAGGATCACAGCTTCTTCATCCTCAGCAACGGCATCATCGCCACGGGCGACGACTATGCCAAAGCCAAATTCATACCCATCAAAGGGACCCAGCTGTCGCACATAGTTGCCGTCAACCAGCTGTCGCGCGACGCCGCCGACGGCCTTCTCGACCTCGACAGCGCCCGCCGGCGCATCGACCAGATACGTTCAATGCCCGGCAAGCCCTGGTGGGAATTCCTGCTGGGCATAGCCCTCGGCGTGTCGGCATTCTGCATCCTCTTTGGCGGAAGCCTGATCGACAGCGCCGTGACCTTCGCCGTAGGCCTCGTCGTAGGCGTCTTTATGCACTTCGCCAGCCCCCACCTTTCGCGCATCTTCGGCAACCTCTTCGGCGGAATGCTCGGAGGCTTTCTTTGCATCGTCGCCGCACGCCTCGGACTGGGCCAGCACCTGCCCAATATGATCATTGGCACCATCATCGCGCTGGTGCCCGGCGTGCCTTTCACCAACGGGTTCAGAGACATAGCCAACGAGGACTACATTGCCGGAGCCACGCGTCTGCTCGACGCCTTTATGCTCTTTCTCTGCATCGCCGGAGGCGTATGCCTGGCCTTTGCAACCGACGGCATAATGCACGGCGGCATATTGCAGCTCGACGCGCCACAGGTCGACCCGCTCACGTCGCACTACGCCATCCAACTGGCGGCAGCCTTCATCGGCACCGTGGGCTTCTCCATCCTCTTCGGCGCCCCGCGCTCGTGCTACCTCGACTGCGGCCTTGCCGGAATGGCGGGATGGCTCGTCTACCTGCTGATGCTGCGCCAGGCCGGCCTCACACCCGCCGTGGCAGCATTTGCCGGCGCCTTCTGCGTCGACCTGACGTCGCACCTGACGGCACGCCTGCGCAAATGTCCTTCGTCTGTCTACCTCATCTGCGGCATCATCCCCCTCGTGCCCGGCGGCGGCATATTCTGGACAGCCTACTACCTGACGACAGACCAGCTGCACAGCGCCTCGGCCACAGGCATCACAGCCATCAAGATAACCATTGCCATAGCAATAGCAATCATCTCGTCAAAAAGCCTCATCAACAAACTGAAACGCCATAGGCCAAAAGCCGCCTGAACAAAGCACAAAACCCTTCACATCAGGGCGCAGCCGGGCTTTAGGTTTCCCTTCGACGGCTCGCCTACCCACTCACCACTATCAAACCCTGCGCGGTCGCCTGGCTTTAGGTTTCCCTTTGACGGCTCGCCCTCCCCTACCCCAGTTTTCGTCCCCAAAAATGTCCCTGCAAAACCGAGTCGGCAAATGTTAAAAATTAACATTTCAGACCCCGTTTTTGCCATTTTTTGCGATGCCTCAACCCACTGTTTTCCAGGTACCAAATACCTACCAAAGTTCACCCAAAGCCCATCCAAAGCCTTACCAAAGCCCTCGCCAGTGGGCTTTAATAGATGTTAGGTCAGGCTTTTACAAAGGCCAAAATCGGGCCATCTGGTGAGCAGTTCCTGTTGATGCCTTTTTGATACTATTGACAATCAGTGAGTTGTAAATATTAAATAAATTTGTTAAAAAATTCGGAATTTTAACATTTCAGAGGCCGTTTTAGGGCTGCCAGAGCTCAAAAAAAGGGAGCTGCGGAAGGTGCGCAATGGCGTAGCCGACGGTTTGCGCGAGAAACCGATGTGATGTAGTTTCGACTTTGGAAGCCGGCAAAGGGCGGCAAAAAGAAAAGCCTTCGAAGCGTCTGAAGGCTTCGAAGGCTTTTGTCAGTCCGAAAATGGCGTTGCCGTGTGCCGGCAAACTATTCGATTGCGGCAGCAATCTGGTCGGCAAGGGCCTGCATTTCGGCAGGTTCCATCTTCACGTGATGGCTGAAATTGAGGTCGCCAGGAGTGTTGAGGGGCATCAGGTGGATGTGCGCGTGCGGCACGTCGATGCCGACGACGGCGACGCCAACCTTGATGCAGGGGCACACCTTTTTGAGGCCCTTGGCGACGGTGCGGCTGAAACGGTGCAGCTCGACAAACAGGTCGTCGTCGAGGTCGAAAATGTAGTCGACTTCCTTCTTGGGAATGCACAGCACGTGGCCGCGGACGACAGGGTTGACATCGAGGAATGCCAGACAGTGGTCGGTTTCGGCCACTTTGTAACACGGTATTTCACCGGCGACGATGCGTGAGAATATACTAGCCATAGGGGGTATTGTTTAAGGGTTTAAGGGTTTAAGAGTTTAAGGGGTTGAGGGTGTACGGGGTTAGCGTTCGACGCTGAGGATTTCGAAATGCATCGTGCCAGCCGGTACGACGACCTCGACCTGATCGCCGGCGCGCTTGCCAAGGAAGGCCTTGGCAAAAGGCGACGAGACGGAAATGAGGCCTTGCTTGAGGTTGGCTTCGCTTTCGGGAACGATGGTGTAGACCTGCTTGGTGTTGTTTTTGACGTTCTTGATGGTGATTTTCGACAGCAGGAGCACCTTGGAGGTGTCGATCTTCGACTCGTCGAGCAGACGTGCGTTGGCAATAAGGTCCTGAAGCTTCGAGATGCGGGCCTCGAGGTGGCCTTGGGCCTCTTTGGCAGCGTCGTATTCGGCGTTCTCCGAGAGGTCGCCCTTGTCGCGGGCCTCGGCTATGGCGGCAGCAGCGGCAGGACGCTCGAAGGCTATGAGGTGATGCAGCTCGTCTCTGAGTTTTTGCAGTCCTTCTTCGCTATAATATTTAATTTCTGACATTTTAGTATTGTTTTTTTGAAATGGTTGGTTCTTTGGGATTGCGTTAAAAAGTAGGAAAGGTCCTTACGAAGACCTTTCCCTACTTTTCATTATGTGGTCTGTCTCTTCCTTAGAACTTGAAAGTTGCGCCGATGGCGTGCGAGCCTTTCAGGTTGGTATTGGTGCGGTAGGAATAGTCGAGCGAGATATTCTTGTCGCCATCCTTGCCGAAGGGGAAGTTGACAGAGGCACCGGCGTGGATACCAGTCTTGGCCGTGGTACGTTCTTCGGTGAAGAGGTCTCTTTGATAGACAAAGGCAGCGCGGGCCTGGAAACGGTCGAGCAGCGAGTATTCAAAGCCAAGGCCAAAATCGTCGCGCAGGAATGCGTTGGAGGTGAAGTTGGCGGCGGCGGTGAGGCGCTGGTTCCATTTCTCAAAGAGGAAGTCGTAGGAAAGGCCAATGTTGAGGCAGGTGGGGAGCTCCATTTCCGACTCGCGGAACTGGACCGTCATCTGGTTGCCCGACTCGTTGGTGGTGGTGAAAGCCATACCAGTACCGCCGAAGCTGAGAGCGGGTCCGATATTCTTGAGGGAGATACCGAACTTGAGCTCGTCATTCTCGCCAGTCTGATACTGGATACCGGCATCGATGGCCACGCCCGAGGCGCTGACATTGTCGGTCGACTCGGTGATGACCTTGATGTTGGCACCACCGTGGATGGAGGTGGTGAACGAATAGGAGAACGCCACGTTGAGGTTCATCATCGTAGGCGAGAAGGTTCCGTTGCTGCCCGGGTCGGGGCTGTCGACGGTGGTGACAGGAAGGTCGCCGCACCCCATTGCCATCACATAGGCACCCAGAACGCCGGCCTCGCCCAAACGGATGGCGAGACCAAAGGCGTTGACGGAGGCACCGCTTACGAGGCCGCTGCGGCCACCGTAGAGGATGGTGTTGGTGTAGGCAAACTCAGTCTTCTCGACAAACGAAAGACCTGCGATGTTGCTGAAGAAAGCATCGATGCCACGGGCACAGGAGGTGTTGATGCCGCCCCAGCTGGAGCTGCGTGCCCAGGGATTGATGAGCAGTTCCGTTGCACCTGCCGTTCCTCTACGGTTGTCGTTGCCGGCATACGCACTGGGTGCCGACAGCATCACTGTGAGGACGACTACAGTCAATATACTTAATATTCTTTTCATTTCTGTCTAAATTTTAAAGATTGATGATAATTAGAACTGGAAACCACTCAAATCGACAGGACGCATAGTGCCGAACCATTTCACAACGCGCTCGCCGATGCCAGGCGTGCTGAAGTGGATGAGGTACAAACCACCGGCGATGGGGATACCGTTGTGGTTATGCAGATCCCAGTCGTAGGTTGTCGTGTTGGAAGGCGTGTTCGGGAACGTGCGGACAAGGGTACCGTCGATCGTGTAGATGTTGATGGTGGTGTTGGCCGGCACATTGATGAAGCGCACTTTGGTTTCCAACTGGCTTGCGGTTTCGTACTTAGAATAACTGTAATAAGGGTTAGGTACAACGTAGATGGCCTCCATAATGGAATCCTTGAAGCTCTGGCGAGCGTTTTCGCGGGTAGCCACGTTGGTAAGGGTTACAATGTCGGGGGTGAGCTCGAACATATACTTGGGGTTGTTTGCGTTGACAGCAGTGAGGCCAAGATTTTCGGGCTTGGTGCCGTTGTCGCTCAAGAAGCGGCCGTAGCGGTTGTTGACATTGATATCGACAGTGACATCGCACGGGATATCCTTAGGATTGTTGATGCTTTCGGTGACGGTAGGCATATTGACCCACGAGACGGTGGAGAAGAGATATGCCGAGGAGTCGCGGATAGGAACAACGTATTTTGCACCCTCATACTTCAGCAGACCGTGGTTGAACTCCTTGTAGTAGTCCGACGCCAACTGGCCGCCGCTGTAGGGGCACTCGAAGAAGTGGTCGAGAGAGCGGAGCATCTTGACAGCCCAAGCACCAGCGTCGTAAGAAGGAGCAGCATAGGTGAAGGGGATGTAATTGTCGCGCGAAGCGTGGTAGTAGGGGAACACTTGCGAGATGGCGTTCATAACATAGATGTAGTGGCGACCACCCATAATGTAGTTCGACGAACCGACAATCTCGGTGCTGACGGGGTTCCACATCATATCGCGGCCATTGAACTGTGCGTAGCGCGAATCCTCGCCATACATAATGTTGAGGCGCTCGCCGGTGGCCAGGTTGATGGCGTAGCCGGGGAACCAACCCATACCGCGGTCGCTGATGTAGTTGGGGCTGCCGGGATCGGTCGAGGCTCCAGAAACAGTGGCGGTGTCGCCGTTCTTGTCGATAGAGGCGTGTTTACGCATCTGGAAGCGGCGGGCATTGCCTTCGGACTGGGTGTAGTCGTCGCACATCTCGAGGACGGGGCAACGGGTCCACTTGGTCGTATCGGCCGTAAAGACGATGCGAACGCTGGGCAGTTTCGAGAAGTCGTTGAACATAAGGGATTTGTTTCTCTTATGCGACATCGTGTAGCGCAGGTTCTCATAGTAGTTACGGTTGAAGGAGTTATCCTGTGTGTGCAGCGAGTCGAGGACATCCTGCTCGGCAAGATAATAGCGGAACGAGAATGCGGGGTGATACTCGCGGGTCGAGGTCAGACCATAGGGAGCCCAAAGACCGTTGAGGACTTTCTCGTATGCCTGATATTTGTCGACTGCAAAGGTGTTGAGACGCTGAGTGACAGGGTCGGTAGCGCTCTTATAGTAGTCTTCATCAAGATAACTTTCGTCGGCAGCAGTAAGTGCACCCGAACCATTCTGGAAAGAAGAGAGGTTGTTCTCGGCATACTGCGAACCGCTGCGGATCCAGTTGTAGACAGCGTAATTGTCATTGTCGACGACGCCGGACAGCCACTGATGGTTGTTGTCGGCAAAAGTCATCGTGGACGACAAGAGAGTACCGTCGTTGATGAGGCCGCCCATAACGCTGCTGGCAGAAGCCTCAAGAGGAGTAGCGATGGCCTTGGGGTTGGTTATGGCCACAGCGATACCGAGGTCGAGGAACAGCTGCTCGTTGTAGCGGGAGATGATAAAGTCGGCCGTGTCGGTATACACACCTGTGGAGTCGCCCGAACCGTTCTTTACATAGTAGAGCGGCGTACCGTCAACCTTGGAGATTGACCATCTTGCGGAATCATCCACACCAGTGAAATCAATGTAGAACTGACCTTCCTTAATATTCAGCGGGTCGATAACGCGGACATTGACAGGACCGGCATTCTGCTCGTAGCGGGGATGAGCTATGATACAGGGATTATTCATCGACGGGTTGTAGCTACCGCCAGTAGTGGATTCCTGGAAGCGTCCGGGACCTTTGCCGTAAACGCCAGGTTCGCCCATCAGTTCGTCGATAGATTCCTGAGTAAGCAGAAGAGCGTTGCCGCCGTTGCCGTTACCCTCGATACGGGTGATGTTGGGGCTCATACCGTAAGTAGCCTGAACGATGGTACCACCGTTCTCCGACGAAGGATCGTGAGGTTTGGCTACGACAGGAGTGATAGTACCGCCATACTCGTTTTTGCGGCCAGCCAGATAAGGCTCTTTCTGACCATCAAGCTTGTTAGGATCGGTCTGCGAATACTCTTTGTAACGGTTGTGAGCGTAAGCAATAGCTATGAAATAGTACTCCTTATTGTTGACCAGATTGGTGCTGGTTCCGTTGGCAAAAAGGTCAGTGGTAACACGAACGACGTGCTTGATACCAGCATTGGCACCGTCGACCATAATCTTGCCGGTCAGAAGACCAGTAGAAGAGTTCGAGGTATAGTTGACAAGCTTTGCAATGGGCAGTGTCGGGTTGGCAGCAGTGTCGTCGTAGTAGTTCTCGATGTCGCACTGGTAAACCAGACGGGCCTTGGTCTCGTCTCCGATATCGGTAATGGAGACATTGGCATTGGCAAGCTGATAAACCTGATAGCCTTCGAATTTATATCTGCGCAGTTCGTCAGGATAGGATTGCAGAATCGAGGGATCCGGATCATCGTAGCTCTCACCGTAGTTGTTTGAACCAGGATTGTCATAGGTGATATAGAGGAGAACTTCGTTGCTCATTTCCTGAACAACCAGTGTAGGAGCATCAGGACCATCAAGGACCTTGAAGCAGTTCTCGAACAGAGCCTGGCAGACATCGTCGATTTCGCGAAGAAGCTGGACAGAGCTCCATCTGTTGCCCGACGAAGCCTGGGCGAAAGGAATACCTACGGTGATGTAGTTGACAGCACCCGGTTTCAGCGTGAAGGGGCCAGCCGACTGCATAAAACGACGGTCGCCAGGAGTGACATTGTCGCCAGAGGTCACCTCGGTCCAATCATCGGGATGGAACTGCTGGTCAGGCACAACACCATTGGTACCCCAATGCAACGGGTCGCTGTCGTCAGGGAACATAAAGTCACAGGGAATGTCGGAAGTACCGGTCGAAATAGCGTTGCCGCCGAATTTCATATGCGAACCGTTCTTCCAGAAACCTTGCAGGTAGTTGTAATAGTCAGTAGCCTTAGTGGGCTCACCGTTGATGTTGCTGAGGCTGTTCTCGTAGTACACGAAGCGGCGCATACCGAAACGCTCGTCATCGACGATATTGTTGCCAAAGTTGACACCATTGATAGCGCAGTTACCTACAGAGTCGTCAATCTGGAAGTACCAAGCCAAGGGATAGTACAGGTCGGCATCGTCCGAAAGGGATATAGTATCATATACATTAAGGCTGTCAATCCAATAGTCGGCAAGCTTTTCGGGATAGTAGAGACGCATTTTGTTAATGTCGATTTTGGGGTTGTCCTTACCGTCGGGATCCATATAGGGACCCTGGAAGAAGTCGATACCGACTGCAGGGGGAATGCCACTGTAGGAACCCGTTCCGGGACCATCGACATCCTTACCGTTGTAGCAGTAGCCAAGACCACGCTTCACATCGCAACCGATATAGTCGTCATAGCCATAGCCAAGGTCCGGGTCGACCCACTGGCTGAAGTAGGTGTTGCGCAGTTCATAGGTCGAGCGGTTGATAATCTCGTAGGTGTAGAAGGTCATATTGTTGATCTCGTCGTTGGTCGAGAAAGCGAAAGCCTGAGCACGAATCTCGAGACCGATAGGCTGTCCGCCCGACTCGGTATGGGTGTTACCCATATCGTTGAACACCCACCAGATGGTCTGGTCGCCTTTCAGAACCTGGTCCGAAAGAATACCAGTACCACGCTTGACGATACCCAGCGAGTCTTCCATAGTCGGGAAAGGCTTGTAGGACTCACCACGCTTCAGATTTGCCTTCAGAGTACGGGGACAGAGGGCATTATCGAAGTCGTAGTAGGGATAGTCGCCATTCTGGTAGTTATACTCACCGTCGCCGTCAGCATCGAAGAAAGGAGCAAGATAGTACGACTGGTTGGCGAAATTGCCGTGAGCCGGCCACTCCTTGATGGTCTGAGAGATAGCAGACTCGTCATACTTCTCATTGGGCTGCGGAGGGTTAGAATTATAGTTGAACATCTGCATAAAAGTCTGGACCTCGGCCTGCGTAATCTTATAATGTCTGTCATAGTAGTTGCAGACCTCAATCGATACGTCGGCAGTACCGTCGATGGTCAGAGGACCCGGCCAATAGTCATCACCTTCCGAACCAAAGCGCAGAGCGGCAAGACGCAACTGGTCGTTGACGTCGGTACCACCAATCCAAAGTGCTGCGCAGTAAAGCGGAGTCGATGTACCGTCTTTCGGAATATGATACTGCGTGATGCTGCCGTCATACCACATATTGCCATAGCCGTTAATCAACGCACGAACGTTGTTGATGTTCAGCTCTGCAGTACTCTGTGCCCTTTTACACACAGCAGCCTTCGACTGCACGGCAGCCTTTTTCGTGCTCTTCGACTTGCACACAGTGCATTCGCGAGCCACGGCTGTTCCCATCGTCGATGAGAACAAGAAAGCCAATAAGACTGTTTTAATAAATATATTTTTCATCTCTTTATAATTTTTCACTTTACGATATTAGAATTGGTAAGTCAAGGTCAGGCGGATGGTTCTTGGCTGTGACCAGTTCCAGTAATTGTTGCTGAGTGTAATAGCATACAAGTCGCGGAACGACTGGGGATCGAGGTAGGCATTGATAACAGACTGTGTCTCGGGGTCGGTAAGATAACCGTTGTCCGACGGGTTACCCGTAACAGAGAACACACCTGTAACGTTCCTGATGTCGAAGAGGTTTCTGACCGTGATAGCAGCGTTGAGCATAGTCTGACGCGGTTTCTTGCCTTCGTGCTTGATTTCGATGGGCCAAGTCTTGTCGATGACAACATCGAAGTAGAAGCCCCAAGGCAGACGGGCGCCGCGGTAGCTACCAACGATGGTATTCTGCGTGTTGCTGTAGGCTCTGGTATAGGGACGGCCCGACTGGGCAACAGCGATGAAGTTGACACCAAAGTTCTGGAGAGGATAAATCTCTTTCTTGCGCGAGTTGCCATCCTTGTCCTTCACGGTACGCTGGATCTTGAAGCCCTCGCCCTTGCCAAGACGATAGTCGACATTGGCCTTGAACTCGTGACGGCGGTCATCCGAAATCGGGTTCAGCATCTTGAGAGTCGTGTAGCCTTCCTTGATAAGTTCGGACATCGTCGTCGACGACAGACCGGTACCTTCGGCGTACTGGAGAGTATAGTTGGCGTTGATACGGACGTTGTTGCTCTGACGCATATCGAACGACAGGGAGAAACCCTTGATGGTCTTGAAATCAAGGTTGTCATACGAATAGTAGTTGCTGTTGGGGTCAGCACCGGCATACTGGACGACCTGGATCAGGTCGCGAGTCTCTTTGTAGTAAGCCGAAATACTGAGAGCAGCGGTCTTGTCCTTATTCAGAGCCTGCTGGAAACCAAGCTCATAGTTGGTAATACGCTCAGGCTTCAGGTTCGGGTTGTTGATATAGCCACTGGCCTGAGTCATATAAAGATAGCTGAAATAGTCAGCCTGCCAGCCCGAAGAGGGACGGCGTGCAATAATGTCATAGTTGGCTTTGAACTGCGACATATCGTTGACGGGGAACGAGAAAGCGATACGAGGCATAACGACAATCTGGGGATCATAGTCCTTGAAAGCGTTGGCCGAGATACGGTTGCCGCTGCCGTTACCAGTGGTAGCAATCTGCTGGCCGCCACCTTCGCCAGTCGTACGATAAGGAGTAGGTTTACCCGATTCGCCGTTGACAGCGCTCGGAGTCGAAACCTGAACACCGTTGGCATTGTACCAAATGCCACCGTCGCGGTAACCGCGGATGGTCGGGGTCGTAGCGCCGGCATCGTCGACGTAGACAACCCAGTCATCCTGAGCACCCGAGGGGAAGGCGTTGTTGGCCAAACCCGTCGAATAGGCAGCCTTACCGTTGTTGAGGTCGCCAACCGTATAGGATTCATAGAGCAGGTAAGGATCCTTCAGCACCATCTGGTTGCCATCATAGTAGTCAACACGGACACCGACGTTGAAGATAAGATCCTGGAAGAAGAACTTGTCCTGAATATAACCAGCAGCATAGATGGGCGAGAAGGCCGGCAGATACTGGAAATTCTTGTGGCCACGGCTGACGGGATCAAAGAAGTCGTCCAGGCTCCAGGTGCTGGAGCGGTACTTCTCACCGGTGTGGTCATAGCCATAATAGCTTACAAGCTGGTTGCCGCTATTGAAGAGCTCGTTGGCCGAGAACATCGAAATGCCACCGAAGCTATTGAAATCGTCAGGAGAATAACGGTCCACATCGAGCCAGTCGGTACCATTGACATCAAGGCCGAGAGCGCGGCGCATCGACTCGTCGAAGCAAGTCTGTCCGCCACCGTTCAGGCGCTTGTAGTCGACATAGAGGTCACCGTCGACAAAATATTCGATGGGGCTGTTGAAGTCCAACTGCGAGATATGTGCATTTGCCGACTGGCGCATCAGCGTCCACAGCGAGTAAGCCGAAATGCCATACGATGCGTGAGTGTACTGGTCATACTGGAAACCGACCTCAAGGTCGTGACCTTTGACGGTAGCAGCAGCCTTGGCCGACACATAATAATAATTGTATTCACTCTTCGAGTAGCCCGTGTTCTGGACACCAACATTGTAGAATCGGCTATACACGGTTCCCAGCGAAGTACCATTGACCAGACCGTTGTAGTTGCGGATAAGGTCAAACGTCGTCAGGTAAGGAGCAAGCGACGGAATATTGTACAGCTGAGTAGTGTAGTTGGACAGGATGGGGTTGTACTGCGAAGGAGCAATAAACTTCGACGTCTCGATCCAGCCGTTCTGGATGTGGGCAGCCTGCGTGGTACCGTGGTAGTTATAGTCCGAACGGACTTCCCACGACGGAGTCTGTGTTCTCTCAAATGTAGCGATGTGGCCATATTTGAACAGATCGTCACCAAATTTTTCATTGTAGGCCGACGAGCTGAGACGGTTGTACATAGCCGTAATGTTGTACATAACTTTCGACACAACAGGTTCGGACTTGGCATCCGGGTTGCTCTCGTCCTTCACCGGCTCGGGATCCTTGAAACGCTGGGTAAAGTCGGCGGTAAGGACAATGTTATGATCCTTGCTGACACCGTTGGCAGCGTTGTGCAGGTTCAGCGGGAAATAGCTCAAGTTGGTGCTGGGGCCATAGCTGTAGTCGTACTCACCGGTAAGGATGAGGGACGTCAGCTCCGTAAAGCGGAAGTCGAGGGCACCCTGCAGGTTGATGCTATAGCTACCGAAGTCGGCCTGACGGTCCTTGCTGGCATAATAGTTGTTGGCGTTGGGGCGCGTGATGGTGACAAAATCCTCCTTGCGCAGATACTCAGCAGCATAGTTGACGGTTCTTTCGACCGGGTCGTAGACGATAGGGCTGTTTTCAATCTCCATAACCTTGTCATCGTTGACAACCTGATAGCGACCGTCCTTGGCACGATAGTAGCCAAACTTGGAATAACTGCCGACACCAGTGAAACGGAAACCAATCAAAGTGCGTTCGCCAGTCTTGTTGCCCTGCTCATCCTTGAGGGGAGTCTTGACAACAGGACCAGTCAGCCACAGAGTGAGGCTGTTCCACAGACGATAGTCCAAAAAAGTCTCGTATTTCACCATACCCATAAATTTGGTCGAAGGCGGTTTGAGGGTGATAATCTGAGTACCACCGATAGCCTCACCGATACTGGCAGGAGTACCGCCAAGCACGACCTGGATTTCGGCAATGGCCTCCTTGGGGACATTGACACCCGTACGCGTACGCACGTTGCCCACCTGGGTCACCATACCTTCCTCACCACGGGCCGAACCCGTACCACCGTCGCTATATCCGACACCAGCCACAGCGGCCACGATACCGTCCACCGAGTTGGCAGGCATCTTGCCGATATCATCGGCCGAAAGACGCGTTCCTGACTCGGGAGCTCCGATATCAATCACAGGAACTTTTTCCTTCTTAATAACCACCGTCTTAAGCTCAGTACCCGACTTGGCCAACTTTTCGTTGTAGACCGTAAAGCCCGTAGCCTTGACGTTGATTTCTGTTTTTACGGTGGAATAGCCCATATACGAGACCTCAATCTCGTACTTGCCTACTTGCAGACCCTTGATGGTATAGTTACCGTCAAAGTCCGTGCGGGCACCACCCATAATTTGGCCGCCCTGCTTGGCAACGACATTTGCACTGATAAGAGGTTCACCGGTTTTCTCGTCGGTGATGGTACCCTTCATTGTACCCTGTGCAAAAGCCACCACCTGTGCAGCTAATAGCAGTCCGATCGTTAATAGTACCTTTCTGAACATACTTGTTGTTTTTGTAGAGAGTTAATTATTTTTTTTCATTATTCACTTGAATGAGCAGACTTCAGCAGGCGACCCTTTCCATTATCGTCTGATAAATCACGGCCTTGCGCAGGTCGAAAGGCTCGTCCATCACGCTGACGGCCGGTTCGGGGGCTGCACTGGCGGCCACAACGGGCTCCGCTTCGGCAATCTGACGTTCCGGCTGGCGACTTTCCTCCTCCAAAGGCTGCTGCTCATACGAAAAATACGTATTGTCGGAAGCAACCTTTTCCTCCTCCATCTCGTCGCTGAAAACGTCATCTTCGTCGACATCAAAGCCAAAGTCCGGAACCGGCTGGGCCTCCATCACGGGGCGCTGGCTGCCGGCAGTTTGCTGCCGGCGGCCAGCCCTCTTCCCGCTTTTGCCGGAAAAAAGGCTGGCGCCGCCAAGTATCGCTATCGTGATTATGATGTCTAAGAAATCCATCTGCTTATAAAAAGGTATTAGTTTTATTTAGTGCCGTTGAGGCGTTTGGCCTCGCGCTTCTTGCTAACCTCATAGACGATGGGGCAGGCAAGGCAGACCGACGAGAACATACCGCACAGCACACCAACCAACAGGGCGAAGATGAAACCACGGATAACCTCGCCGCCGAAGATGAACATCATCAGCAGGGTGAAGAACGTGGTGCCCGAAGTGTTGATGGTACGGGCCAACGTGGCGTTGATGGCATCGTTCATATGCTGCAGCAAGTCACGTTTGGGATAGAGAGTACGGTTTTCACGCACACGGTCGAAGATAACCACCGTGGCATTGATCGAGTAGCCAATCACCGTCAGCACAGCGGCGATGAACGACTGGTCGACATCGAGGTTGAACGGAAGCAAGCCGCGCAGCAGGGCGAACATACCGATGATGAGGATAGTGTCGTGCGTCAAAGCGGCAACACTGCCCACGCCGAAACGCCAGCTGCGGAAACGGATTCCGATATAGGCGAAGATGACCAGCAGACCGCCGAGCACCGCCAGAATCGACGAGCGCTTCATATCGGTAGCCATCGTGGCCTCGACCTGTTCCGACTGGATGATACCATAAGGATAGACATCGGCATTGGCAAACTGCTGCAGCGAAATCTCGTTGCCATCGTCGGTCTTGCCGAAGAACTGTTTCGTGCCTGCATAGAGGCGCTCGTTGATGACCATCTCGTCGGTGATGGTGTCCGAAGCCGAAAGGTTGTGAGCCTCGCGATAGGCCTCATAATAGTCGGCAGCATCAATGTTGGTGGTGATCTTCACCTGGTTGCTCGGACCGTAGGACTTCACCTCGGGAGCATCCTCAAACTGCGAGGCAAGGCTCGAACGGACATCGACCACATTGACATCCTTGTCGAAGCGCACCACGTAAGTGCGGCCGCCGGTGAAATCGATACCCATACTCAGATGACGGCCGAAGATGCCAACCAGGCAGAGAACGATGGCGCAGATGCCGATGATATAGAATGTTTTGCGCTTGCCCATAAAGTCGAAGTTGGCGTTGCGCATAAAGTTCTCGGTAAAGCTGAACGAGAAGTTGATCTTCTTCTTGTGGTTAAGCATCCAGTCGATGACCAAACGCGTAATGAAGATACTGGTGAACAGCGAGGTGACGATACCGATGCACAGCGTGACGGCAAAGCCCTGGATGGTGCCCGAGCCGAACATAATCAGCACCAGACCCAGCAGGAAGGTAGTCACCTGACCGTCGATGATGGCCGACATAGCATTCTTGAAGCCCTCGTCGACAGCCGTGGCAACGCTCTTGCCGGCACGGATTTCCTCTTTGATACGCTCATAGATAATCACGTTGCCGTCGACAGCCATAGCCATTGTCAGCACGATACCGGCAATGCCAGGCAGCGTCAGCACAGCGCCGATCGATGCAAGCACACCCATCAGCAGGAACACGTTGGTCACCAGAGCCACAACCGACACCCAACCGGCGCGGTTGTAGAAGACCACCATATAAATAAGTACAATAATAAATGCAAGGATGAACGAGACAAGACCCTTGTGGATCGACTCCTGACCCAGCGAAGGTCCGACCACAGCCTCCTGGACGATGCGTGCAGGGGCAGGCAGCTTACCGGACTTCAGCACGTTGGCAAGGTCCTTGGCCTCCTCGAGCGAGAAGTCGCCGGTAATCGACGAGCGGCCGCCGGCAATCTCGCCGTTGACGCGCGGAGCCGAATAGACCTGGTCGTCGAGAACGATGGCAACACACTTGCCGATATTGTCGTGCGTGATGTTCTTCCAGGCGTGTGCGCCTTCCGAATTCATCGTCATCGAAATCTCGTTACCCTCGGTGTTGCCAAAGTCCTGGCGGGCATCGGTGATGACGCTGCCGTCCAGCTTGGCCTTCGGGAAGTTGGTGTTGCGGTCGTAGTCCTCAATCTTTATTGCATAGAGTTCATAGATATTCGAGTTCTCCTCGATCGGCTTCACCGACCAGAGGTACTTCACCTCGCGGGCATTGACCTTGCCGGCCTTCACGCCCTCGGCAATCATACGGTTGACGGCAGCCGTGTCGGCCTCCGTGGCGCGGAACACGACCGGGGGATAGACCGGGTAGCCCTGCCACTGGGCGAAGAGCGACATCAGGGGGTGATCCTTCTTGTACTGCTCGCTCTGCGGATCGCTCTCGGTGGTGGCAGCCACGGCCGGAGCCTCGGTCTCGGCCTCAGCCTCGACGGCGGTGCTGTCGGCGACAGTGCTGTCGGCAGTCCCGGCAGCCAGGTTGGCCTTCGAAGCCAGGTATTCGTCGGTGGCGGTCAGATAGCCAGCCACGCGGTTATATTCATTTAAATAGCGCGTATCGGTCATATCGCCGCTATAGGTGGCCCAGAACTCCAGCTGGGCGGTACCCTTCAGAAGCTTGCGGACGCGCTGCGGGTCCTTCACGCCCGGCAGCTCGACCAAGATGCGCTCCGAGGCCTGCAGGCGCTGGATGGTGGGCTGGGCAACGCCAAACTTGTCGATACGCTTGCGCAGAATTTCATAGGTGCGGTCGTATGCGCTGCTGGTTTCCTCTTTCAGTTTTGCGAGAATGGTATTGTTGTCGTCATTCAGCGTCGTACCCGTCAGCTGGCTGCTGAAATAGCCGGCCAGGCGCACATCGGGCTTGATGGAAACGATAGCGTCGTAGAAGAGGCTGACGAAGTCCTCGTTGACAGATTTCTTCTGCTGCTCGAGAGCCATCTCGATGGCCTTGTTGAACACCTCGTCGTTAGTGTAGTTGGCCAGAGCCTTGACCACGTCGACGGTCGAAACCTCCAGCATCACATTCATACCACCCTTCAGGTCGAGGCCAAGGTTAATCTCGCGAGCCTGGCATTTCTTGTAGGTAAATCCCATCCAGACCTTCTCATTGGCCATAGAATCAAGGTAGTAGGTCTCTTTCGAAGTACGCAGCGAATCGGTGACTATCGCCGTCAAGTTTTTCAGCTCAGCAGCACTCATATCGCTGTTGCCCTGCTTTTTAAGGCAAGCATCGATGTCACTCTTTCCCTGTGCACTCTCAACATACTTCACAGCAATAGCCTTAGCCTTGTTTTCAACCTTCCTTGTCGCGAACGAAAACGACAATTGGAACAAACAAACAAGAACAAAAGCAATCGCCAAAAATCTGATAAGTCCTTTATTCTGCATATCTTACGTGTTAAAGTTTTTTTTAGTTTTGCTACAATTTGAATATGCAAAAATAAGAAAAAATATTGACATTGCAACTTATTTTACAAAAAAAACACCAATATTTAATATTACCATTATTAAAATCTTAAAAATCAACCTATGCCAAGCCAATAATTTTTCGTCAGAAGCCCAAACCCGGCTTCGCCACGGCGCGAAGCATAAACAAGGCCTTCGCAGCCCTCAAACGGAGCCTCGTCCAGGGCCAAATTGCGCCGCCCGGCGCCAGCCGACCCCCCTGCCCCACCCTTACGGCACAGGAAAACAGCCCGGCACGGGAAAAAAGCGCCACTCGGCATCGCAAGAGGCACCCCCTGTTTTCCGCCGCCGTAACTCACTGATTCCAAGCACCAGTACTGCCCGTTGTACAGTATATGTA
>DFHL01000096.1 GCA_002371315.1 Bacteroidales bacterium UBA3724
GCGCAGGTAGAGCACTTCCAGGGGGAAATTGGTTGATTGCACCAGCAATGTGCGCTTCGAGGCGCTGACCTTGATGTCGGCCTCGGCTAACAGGTTCATGGTGTCTTCAAAAAGACGTCCTTTTGATTGTACAGCTATTCTTAACATGATTTCTTTTCTCTTCTAATTTAGAAATGTGCCTGCAAAGGTACGAATTAATTATGAATTATAAACGAAGAATTATAAAATATTTGCTACCTTTGCACCGTGAAATGGCATTTTGCATGGATATTTGGCCTCTTTTTGCTCGCTTCTTGTGTGCAAAAAAAGCAGGAAACCCTGGTCACTCCCTGGGGTGAGATTGCCGATACCATACCGACTGACGATGATTTCGACCTGGACGAGATTCAGCAGAACGGCGAACTGATAGCCCTCACGCTGACGGGTCCCGAGACGTATTACGATTACAAGGGTAAGCACCTCGGCACACAATATCTGTTGGCGCAACGCTTTGCAGACAAACTGGGTGTGAGCCTGCGAATGGAGGTCTGTCGCGATACTGCCGAGATGATGAGAAGACTGGAGGATGGCGATGCCGACCTCATCTGCTATCCGATGACGAAGAAAGGCCTCGGTTGGATTGTCGGCGACGACAAGGAAGACCTGGAAGACGAACTGCAGGCTTGGTTTAAGCCGTCGTTGGTCGACGAGGTGAAGAAAGAGGAGGAGTTTCTGCTTTCCAACAGAGCCGTCAAGCGGCGCGTCTTTGCACCCATGCTGAACCGCACCGGAGGCGTCATTTCGCATTATGATGCCTTCTTCCAGCGCTATGCTGCCACTATCCGCTGGGACTGGCGCCTTATTGCTGCCCAATGTTACCAGGAGTCTACCTTCGACCCGCTGGCCAGGTCGTGGGCTGGTGCTTGCGGACTGATGCAGATCATGCCCGGCACGGCAGACCATCTGGGACTCTCGCGTGCCAATATCTACGACCCGGAACAGAACATCGCCGCTGCTGTCAGGTATCTGGCTGAACTCGAGCGCAGCTTCTCGGATATCCGTGAACACGCTGAGCGCACCCGTTTTGTGCTGGCAGCCTATAACGGCGGATATTTCCATATTCGTGACGCGATGGAGCTGGCCAGGAAACACGGCAGAAATCCCTATCATTGGCACGAGGTGGAACCCTTTGTCCTCGGACTTAGCAGACCTGAGTTCTACAACGACCCCGTGGTGAAGAACGGCTATATGCGAGGTTCCGAAACCGTGGATTATGTCCGCAAAATCCAGGAGCGCTGGAATGGTTACCGAGGCGTGAAAACCGTTCGCTCGGTAGCGGCTCCCAGTGGCATCCCGCAGAAAGCCAAGCGCGAACGCAAGAAGAAGTTCCAGGTCAACGAATAAAAGTGCACAGCGGAACCGACCCCGTTGTGCACTTTTTCTATTTGTAATAACCAATCCTGACATCATGGCGGGGGTTGCCGAAGGGGTTCCATGAGATGTGGAGCCAGCCGCTGCGGGCGGTCAGGAGCTGGTCGGTCAGATTGTGAGCCTTGAGGAAATCGACCAATCGTTGGAACTGCTGAGGGTCACGGGGGCGAATGTCGGCAGCATGGCCGAGCAAGTGCTGCGAGTTGCGGACACCACCCACATGGCGGTTGACGTCCTCGTTGCGGAAGCCGGAGTTGATGAGAATGGGGCCGACCACTTGCCGGGCAGGAAGCTGATGACGAGCTCGATAAATGTCAGAATTGTTTTCCATGTCTTGTTCATAATCGTGTGTTTTTTAAGGTGAATAAATAGGGTTAATTTTGTGGTCTAGACCACCTCTCTTATACATTGCGAAGGTACAAAAAAATATCGAGAAAACCAAACGTTTCCCCGATTATTTTCAATGCTTTTGGCAATTGACAATTTCTTCTGCCAGCCTATTCAACATCAAGCATTGTTCTCTCGTGATAGTACGGCGTTGCATGTGGTATTCCCAAGGGCTCACTTGCAAAAGACGACCACCGGAACATGCATCGAACGATTCACCAGAGGGCTTGTACAATGGCGGGAAACCATTTTCACGAACCAAGATAAGGCGATAGCCTAAGTCCATAGCTTCGCGCATGACATCCTTTTCGCGACTGGCAATGGCAGCGCTAACCAGAATGCCGCCAGCCTCTCCATATGCCAGCCACCTTCGCTTATATTCAGCATATTCCTCATCAGTGTAGGCGTTATGGACGATGACAGCGACCTTGTCTGGCATGTCGAGCAGGAAGTTGTTACCGACCAGCTGACAATGCCACTCGCCGATGTCGAGGTAATGCATCGTTGTAAAGTAATCGGGATGAAGCCGCTTGATGGCCAAACGGCGGGGATTGTCATCTAGGTAGCGTATCCAATTGTCCAGCTGTCCGTCTTCCAGCAGAATCTGGTCATTATAGCCGGCTTCAAAGAGGGAGGGGCGCCTTTGGCCTGCTGATGACACAGCAGGAGTGGTGATGGCTTCAGCCGTCGTCACAACTCCCTGCGCGTCAGCGCAGGGTTCTTCCCTCCACCATGCCCGCGAGCAACCGCCCTTAAACCCAGCGACGACATTACCCAGGTGCTTTCCCTCTGGCATATCCTCTGTTACCCTTACAATCATGTGGATATGATCAGGCATGATGCAGAGTTTCCAGACCTTTACCATCTTATAAACAGCAGTAATCTTCATGGCCTCTTCATCGCGGATTACCTTTCCAAGTTCCGTCAGTTCTACGTGAGCCGTCACACCGCCCGCTGCTTTCCCTTCAACCGCCGCTCCCGCTGCATCAGCAGAGGGTATAGCAACCACCTTGCCCAACAACGGCCGCCGTCCTTCTACAACCATTGTCAGCATATAGGTGCCCTTGCGACGATAGTCGTGCCACGGTTTGCGGCGTTTCATGTTGTGCTTCGTTTCAGCTATTTTTATGCCAGAAGCGATGGCTTCTTCTTTTTTCCTGGACATTAAATTTCGGAGTATGGATTATACCAACAAAAATAGAGATTCGTATCAACAGGACGCAAAGATAGTGCAAATCGAGTGAAATGCAAAATAAATCGATATTTATTTTCATTTCCGATTGTTAACAACCAGAACTTTTATTTTTCCTGCAACTTTTATGGAAATAATCCTTGGCGGTGTCGGAGAAAAATGGTATCTTTGCTGCCGTGGAAACGTATAAAACAAGGAAAGATATGGCAACAATAAGTTTGAATCTGAGAAAAATCATGCAATGGATGGTGGCTGCCACCCTGACAAGCAGCCTCTTTGTATGGACATCCTGTTCGAACGATGACAATGCGGTGATTCCGCAGCCCGGCCATGAAACGGAGTTCGGCGCACTGCTGAAAACACTGGACTGGGGCACGGACACATGCTTCGTCTATGGTCACAAGACACCCGATGTGGATGCCGTCACCTCGGCCTTGTCGTATGCCAGGCTGATGCGGCTGATGGGCTACAACTGCAAGGCCAAGGTGTCGAGCGGGATGAACCGCGAGACGGCCTATATCGCCCGCGTGTTCGGCTTCGCGCTGCCCGAACTGAAGTCGAGCGTGGTGCCGCAGACACGGCTCATCCTGACCGACCACACCGACTATGCGCAGTGCGTGGAGGGTGCCCGCGAAGCCGTTGTCCTGCAGAAGATAGACCACCATGTGGAGGGCGACATTGCAGACAGCGGCATCCCCTTTGTGCGCCGCGAGATGGTTGGCTCC
>DFHL01000042.1 GCA_002371315.1 Bacteroidales bacterium UBA3724
ATATGACGGAGAAGGTGGCTTAAAGGGCTGGTTTTTAGGGTGATGCGAGGTTTGGTGCGTCACTGCGTGTCGTTGTGTGTCATTTCTGGTCGGGGAAATCTGTCCAGTGGTGTGTTATGTCATTGTTTAAATGAATGTTAGGAGTGGAAATATCAATTCTTTTCCGGCATTGCACGACCCCCGGTGTGTCGCAATGCCGGTAGAAACAGGATGTTGCACTGCTGCAAAACAAAATTCTCAACATCAGGGAATTAATTCGCCGAAGGCGTTCAATTCGCGGTTGAGAAAAATAATTATTTGAGGGGCACTTGTTTATTGGATTTTTTTATTAATTTTGCATTTGTAAATAAGTAACACGGAAATGGAAAAGTGGTTGAAAATCACACTGATAATTATTTGCAGCATCCTTTTGCTGCTCATTGTTGCGCTGTCGCTGGTTGCGCCGGTGGCCAAAAGCTATGTCAACAGCCACGGCAAGGAGCTGGTGGGGCGCCGCATCAACGTCGAGCGGCTGCGTGTCAACGCCCTTGCGGGACGCGTGCGAATCTATGACCTCACCCTTTTTGAGGAGGACGACACGACGGCGTTCTTCGCCTTCGACACGCTCGACGTGTCGGTCAAGCTGCGCAAACTGCTTGTCGACGAGCTTTTTGTGCGCCATATCACGCTGGCCCATCCCCGCGTCCGCGTCATTCAGTCGGGCAACAGGTTCAATTTCAGCTCCATCATCGACCACTTTGCCCCCGACGAGGAGAAGCCGGACGACACGACGTCGAGCGACTGGCGCCTGGGCTTCTACAACATACGCCTGTCGGAGGGCGAAATCTTCTACGCCGACTCGCGCCTGGGCAGCGAATGGGACCTCAAGAACTTGAACCTCAAGGTGCCGGGCGTCTACTTCGACGGGTCGGAGAACACCGACGCGGGCCTGGCCCTGCAGCTGGCCGACGGCGGTATGCTGCGCACCGACGCGTCGCTCAATATGGACAACAACAATTTCGCGGTAAACGTTGAGCTTGAGAAGTTTGCCCTCTCGAACGTGCGCGCCTACCTGGCCGATTTTATGAATGTGGGCAAGGTTGAGGGTCTGCTCAACGCCGACATCGACGTCAAGGGCAACCTTAGCGACATAATGAAGATGGACATCGGCGGCACGGTCAACCTGAGCGGCGTCGACATTCGCGACGGCGGCAAGGAGCGTGTGCTGGCCTGTAACGCGCTTGACATCGCGGTCAACCGTATCAATCTGGACCAGAATCTGTTCGATGTCAAGTCGCTGACCATCGACGGCCTGTCGTCGCACTTCGATGTCTATGAGAACGGCTCCAATTTTTCGCGCCTGTTTGGGGGTAACGAAAACGAAAACGAAGACGAAAACGAAGGCGAAAAGGCTGCACAGACGGGTGGCGAGACGGAAGCCTCGGCGCCTTCGAAGCCGATGCAGCTGCGCGTGGGCACGTTCAAGATCAACGATGCGGAGTTCACCTACAACGACTATACGCTGCCCGAGGCCTTTTCGTTCCCGGTCAAGAAGCTGAATGTCAGTGCCGACAACCTTACGACCAGCGGCGACAACAACGCGCGCCTCTTTGCCCAGCTGCCCCACGGCGGCACGGCGATGGTGCGGTGGCACGGCAACATCAGCGACTGGAAACGCAACCAGAACCTGGTGCTGAATATCAAGAATCTGCAACTCAAGGACCTGTCGCCCTACTCGGTGGGCTATCTGGCCTATCCGCTGACCGACGGCACCTTCTCGTTCACCAGCGAGAACAGCATCCGCAACAGCCAGCTGGAGGGCCGCAACAACCTGGACCTCTACAACCCGATGGTGGGCGAAAAGCGCAAAGATGTTGACGCTCAGGTCAAAATACCCCTCAAGGCGGCGCTCTATGTGCTGAAGGACAAGGACGACAAGGTGCAGTTCGACGTACCGGTGGCGGGCAACATCGACTCGCCCGAGTTCTCGTATATGAAGATTGTGTGGAAGACGCTGGGCAACCTGCTGGTCAAGGTGGCCACGTCGCCGTTCCGCGCGGTGTCCAAGGCGCTGGGTGTCAGCGGCAACCTGGAGTTCATCGCCTTCGACCCGCTGCAGGCGCAGTTCAATTCGGAGCAGTACAGCACGCTGAACAAGATGGTCGAGGTGCTGCACTACGACACGTCGATTGTCGTCACCTTCGAGCCGCAGATCAACGCCCTTGCGTCGGCCAAGGCGCAGAGCCTCTATCTGCTTAAAGAAGAATATTATATGTCGCGTCATCCCGAAAAGGCCAATACGGCCATCCTGCCTCAGGCGGTGCTGTTTGGCGAGGTCAACGCCATTACGGTCAAGGACACTGGTTTTGTGGCATTTCTGCAGACCAAGGGCCTTGGCAAGCGCCCGACGGACAAGGATGTGCAGCGGCTGGCCGAGCGGCTCTATCCCAAGGATGCGGCAATTTCGAGCCTTGAGATTGTGGCCGGCTATCGCAACGAGTTCCTGAAGCGTTTCTTCGCAGGGCAGGGCATCGGCGAAAGCCAGGTGGTCATTGCCCCGGTTGCCGACGGCGCGCAGCAGTCGGGATATGTCATCACCTCGTCGCTGGTCGGCGACGAAGGCCTCGACGAGACCGAGGACGACGAGGAAGGCGAATATGAAGTGACTTTCGACCAAGACTAATAAGCGGAAAACGGAGAACTTACTACCGCGTCAGCACTAACGCATTAACGCAATAACACAATAACGCAATAATAAAGATGGGAATAGGAAAATGGATTTTGACCGGCCTGGGATGGTCGATGATGGGGCCGATAGGCGGCATAATAGGCTTCCTGATTGGCAACAGTATTGAGAAACGGTCGGGAAGCCGCGGGTCGATTGGCGGCGGCAGCTATGGCAACAGCGGCGGCGACAGTGGCAGCGACAGCGGAAGATACGGCGGCAGCTATGGGCGCCCGTCGGGTGCGCACCGCTACAGCAACACGGGCTCGGCCGACGATTTGTCGGCGGCGCTGCTGGTGCTGATTGCGGCGGTAATGAAGGCTGACAGTGTGGTGAAAAAGAGTGAGTTGGACCTCGTCAAGCGTTTCCTTGTCAGCAACTATGGCGAGGAGCGGGCCAAGGAGCTTCTGCTGAAGCTTCGCGACCTGCAGCAGGAGGATTTCCCGTTAAACGAGATCTGCCAGCAAATCAAGCAGAACACCGATTACACCACGCGTTACCATATGCTGGATTTCCTGTTCAGCATTGCAGATGCCGACGGCGAAATCACGTTCCCGGAACTGAACGCCCTGCGCAGCATCAGCAACCGGCTGGGCATCAATGGGCGTGACTATCTGTCCATTATGTCGCGCCACGTTGGCGGCGGCCAAAGCGGCTACAGGGGCGGCAGCTACTATTCGGGCCGCGCTTCGGGCGGCTCGGGCAGTTCCTCGCAGTCGTCGAAGAAAGACCCCTACAAGGTGCTTGGCCTCGACAGCTCGGCCACCGACGAGGAGATAAAGAAGGCCTACCGCCGTCTGGCGATGAAGTACCATCCCGACAAGGTGGAAGGCCTGGGCGAGGAGGTGAAGAAGAACGCCGAGGCCCAGTTCCGCGAAATCAACGAGGCCTACGAGACTATCAAGATCCTGCGCGGAATCAAGTAGGTTAAATCCTTTTGTGCCATAGTCTGAGGAAATCTCCTCGTGGGAGATTTCTTTTAATGGCAATCGACTGATTTTTTAGAATTATGTAAAGCGGCTTAAATTGCTCGATAGGTTGTGGAAATGTATATGATTTTGCAACATTTCCACTGCTTATTGCCTCTTTTGGTGTGATAAAGTGTGGATAAGTGTGTTCTATGGTTTTGTATTAATTGAATAAAAAATGTGCTAGGTAAAAAAGTCTTCATAACAGCATTCCCTGATTAATTGCTGTCACTTTATTTTGTGTTTACTAATTGCAGCGGGGTGCAAAGCATTTTTTATGTATACAAAAACAGATGCGGCAGATTGTAAATCTGCCGCATCTGTTTTTGTATGCCGCTTTGGGCGGTTACTTTAAGTTGATTTTTAGTCCTATGCTGACTCGTGAGCTGGTTTGGTTTCCAACCACTTCGCTGGCGTGGCCCATCGGGAATGCGCCGAAGTCGAAGCTGGTGACCAGTCGCACTTGGGGCGTGAAGCCCAGTTCGGTACCGACTCCGCCCCAGAAGCCGTCGGTCATACCGTTCAGGCCAAAGCCGCCGCGGGCAACGAGATGTGTGTACAAGTGGCTCCGCTTCTGCCTGTTCAGCGAAACGCTGTGCAGCTCGACGTATGCTCCGCCTGCAAGGTGATAGTTGTTGTCGCTCCATTCGAGGTGGTAGAGGGTCCGGTCGCCATAGTTGCCGCCGCCGCTGCTGGCAAAGGGACTGGCACCCATCAGGGTCATATATCCGCCCACTTCGAGGTGCTGCCAGATGCGGACGGAGGCCGTGGCTTCGAGGGCTCGCGAGGGGTTGCCTTTGAGGAAGCCTGAAAAGCGGAACGAGGTGACGACTTGATTGACGTTGATTCCTATGGAGGTGCGTTCCAGTAGGCCGTAGGTGCTCTTGTTATTGTCTGAATTTTGGGCCGTCGACAGCAGTGCCGACAGGCAGAGGAATATGGTTAATGCTGCTTTTTTCATCGTGTAATTGTATTATTATGTTATGTTCGAGTTTCGGTTACTTCAAAAGTTAAGGTTAACGTTTAGGTTAAAGTTAACCTTAGAGGGTTATGCTGAATCCGACGCTGAAAGGATAGAGCTTCTGGTCGAGGGCGGGACGCGAATTGGATTGGCCGGTCCGTGTGCGGAAAAGTGGCGTGAGTGTGCTTTCGACAAAGAAGCTCAGTTTGTCATAGCTGACAGAAAATTTGGCGCCGAGCTGGAAGCGGTTGAAGTATTTGCCCAGGCTTTCGTTGTTGCTTACAACTGCCTTGTTCTGGTCCTGACAGAATCCGGTGCGGACCAGATAGAAACTCTTGTTGAATACGGTGATTCCGGGGCGCAGCTCGGCACCGATGCGCAGACCGCGGTAGTCGGTGCGCTTGCGCCATTCGAGGTGGATGGGGATGAAAAACTGGTAGCTGAGCATCGTGCTGCTCCACGTAATGTTGCTGTTGCCGGGTCCGAAAATGTTGCTGGCATCGACGGCCTGGAGCGAGGTGAGGCCGCTGACGGTGTCGACAATGAGGTCGAGGAAGGCGTTGTCGGTGTGGTAGGTCTCGACCTTGAATCCCAAGCCGGTCGACAGGCCCCAGTGCGTGCGTTGCCAGGTGGCTATGCGGCCGCTGAAGGAATAGTGGAATCCGGTGCCCCAAACGAAATTGCCCGTCGGCATATTGCTGCCGCCGAAGGGACGGCTGGCCAGATACGACGTGCCGCCGGAAAAGTCCATAAAGGCACCCTGTTCGCCGGTGTGACGATAAAGGATGGCGAGGGGCGCTTCGTCGACAACTTTACCGTTTTCGACAATGCGGGCGCCGCCGTAGATGTCGCGCTGGACCTTGTCGGCGTGGATAGCGTTGTGGCGAACCATAGAATAGTCTTTGGCGTTGATGTGTACAGTCTTGACAACAAGGGGCTGCTTGACCGAGATGATGCTGTTGCCTTCGGCCTGCAGAACCAGCGCGTCGAGTGTCAGCGTGTCGCTGTGGGCGTCGGACAGGGTTATTATCGACTCGCCCGTTGCGTTCAGCGACATATTGCTTGCGGTGGTGTGCAGCTGAATTCTGTTGTGGTATGGGAATCCGTTGCCGAAGGTGAGGGTCGTGCCAAACTGCCCTTCGCTCAGCGACAGCTTCTCGGCGGGGAACTGCAGCGAGTCAATGGCGTCGACGGTCCCATAGGTTATGACGCTGATGAAATTGGCAGTATCGCGTACCACTTGGATGTCGTAGTCGCCTGTGGTTCTGACTATTCGTGGCGCTTTGGGCAGGTCCTGTTTCAGTACGATTGGGAACTGCTGCGAGTAGGCGTTTGGCCCGCAAAGATTGAAGAGGGAAATCAATGCTGTGACGAGGATTGTTTTAATCTTTCTGTTCATATCGTGATGTTTTTTGTTTTCAATGGTTTAATCAGTATATGCAAGAAGTGTGTCGTCGATTTGCCGGCGGTTAAGGTGCCGGACGAGGAAGTCTACGGTTCGGCCGACGATTCCTTTCTCGTCCTCCATTGCCAGCTGCGAGTTCTCGATGGTGTATCCGCGTATGGCGTTGGGGTTGGACAACGGGGCAGGGGCGGGCTCGATATCGACAAGGTTGTCGGTCTCGACGATGATTGTCCCGCCCACGATGTGAATGTTTCTGCTGGGTTGAGGGCTCTCGGCCAGCAGGGGTTGGTCATCTTGTGAAATCGTATTGATGTGTGTGGTTGGAATATCGGTGTCGGGGGAAAATGTGAAAACGGTGTCCTGGTCTGTGTTTGAAGTGTTTGTAGCCAAATATACGGGCGGTTTTTGCGCTGGATTGATATAGAGACTGTCGAAAGGAATGGAATCCGAAACGGACTGGACAGCGTCTGTCTTCAGGCTGTCAGTATGCGAAACCACGGCCGTCGGACTGGCAGGTGTGCCGGATGTGGAAAATGTACGCATAATGGCTCCGGCGATGATAAGAAGTGCCACTGCTGCCGCCACGCTCCAGCCGCGAAGCGGAGAGCGGAGAGCGGAAAGCGGAAAGCGATGCAGCATCCGCTCTTTGCCAGGCATCGCCACTGGCGGGGCCGTCACTCGCAGCGAGGCGTCGCTAACGGCGTCAAGCTCGTCCTGCAGCTCGGGATGCTTGCCAAGGTAGGCTTTCACCTCGGCAATTTCTTGCTGGTTGAGCTCGCCGTCGATGTAGCGCATCAGGTAGCCTTCGTAGTTTTCGTTAGTTATCATATTATTTTTCATTTTAACTTTAACCTTAACTTTAACCTTAACTGGCTGGCGCGGTTGGGTTGTTGTGATTAATTTTTTTACTTTAACTTTAACTGGTTGGCGCGGTTGGGTTGCTGAAATCATTCTGTAGTTAACGTTAAGGTTAACGTTTTTTCTCAATATCGGTAATCCTCCAATAGTTTCTTCATCGTTTTTCGTGCCCTGAAAAGGTAGACTCCCACTTGCTGTTCGCTCAGTCCGGTCATCGATGCCATCTCCTCGTAGCTGTAGCCCTCCAGGTCTTTGAGCAAGACGAGCTGCCGCTGCTGGTCGGGCAGTTGGTTGAGGGCTTGCTGCATTGCGTCGCGCAGTTCGAAGTCGCCGTGCTGGTTGTAGTTCTCCTGAGTTGGCATCAGAAGTCCTTGTGCGTCGCGGACCACGGCGCGGTGGCGGTGGCGGTCGACGAGCTTGCGGTAGAGGATACGGATCAGGTAGCCCTTGGCCTCGTTGTGTCTTGTCTCTTCGCGCTTTTCCCACAAGGTCAGGAAACAGTCCTGCACAGCATCCTGGCTGTCGTCGCTGTCGCCGGTGTAGCGCAGCGCGAAGCGGTAGAGGTCGTCGCTGTATCGGTTGACGCAGTCGTTGTATTCCTTTGTTGTCATCGGGAACCTTGTGAGTGTGGTTTTGTTGTTTTACCGTTTTTGACCAATATACGTTTGGACGGCGCAAAATATTACAAAGAGGGATGAAAAAAAGCGACGGAATGACTTCCCGCCGCTATAGTGTGATGTAAATCAGCCTCTGTTCGCTATCGAATCAACGTCACTGTGCCGATGCCTTCGCGGCTGCGGCCGTTGGGCAGGTGGACTTCGTATTTGTAGGTGTAGGAGCCTTGGGGCGCGATGTGGCCTTTGTAGGTGCCGTCCCATTCGGCATTGGGGTCGATGGTACGGAAGACGAGGTTGCCCCAGCGGTTGTAGATGTACAGCTCGTACTTCACGGGAATGAAGGCCATAAAACCGCGGAATCGGTTGTTTGTCTCCTGCTCGGGTGTGATGGCATTGGGGAACCAGATGTCGTACATCGCGTCATTGCCCGTAGGTGGGTCGTGTGGGGGATTTACCGGCGGTGTCTCGTTAAGGCCGACGGTCAGCGTGACAGTCGAATCGCAGCCATAGTTGTTGGTGAGGTGGAAAATGTATGTCCCGCTGTCGGTGATTTCAGTTCCTGCGAAGGTGATTGTGTCGCCGGCGTTGATATCAATGTGCATCTCGGTGGTGTGCGTAGGATGCACATATATATTTAAGATGTAGTGCCGTTGCAGGACGTTGCTAGTGCTGTCCCTTGTGTATGTGTAGGCTCCGGGCTGTGTCGGCTGGACTGAGAATCCGTAGTTGTCGTATAGAGTTCCGAGGCATATTGTGTCGCGGATGGTAACGGTGTCCTTTCTGATGACGGTGTGAAGGTGTAGCGTCACGGTCGAGTCGCATCCGTTGGTGGCTGTGGTGGTGTGGATGTAGGTACCGCTGTCGGTAAGTGTGGAGTCGAAGAAAGTGTAGCTGTCGCCGACAAAGATGGTGTCGAAGAGCACGGTGTCGCTCCTTGGAATGACTGTCAGCGTCAGTAGGTGGACGGTGATGCTGCTGTCGTTTACGACGGTTGTGTAATGGTGGGTGAAGGTGCCAACAGAGTCGGTGTTGATAAGGCGAGAGCCATAGCCGGTGTATGTCGTACCCTGACAGGCGGTGTCGATGTGCTGCACGGTGTCGCGGGTTGTGATGTTCGCCGGGAAGATGTGAATGTCGTCGATAAAAGCGGAATGCCCACCGGATGGACAATCATTTGTGTCGCAGCTTTTGGTGCGGAATGCAATGCGGTAGGGCGGCTCTATGCCGTCGAACATTCCCATTATATTGACATCGAACACCTGCCAACCATATGTCTCAAGTGTGAAAGTCTGTGTTGAGAATGGTATGAAATCGCGTCCGCAGGTAGGATTGCAAGGCCAAGAGTTGATCCATCCCCAAGCCCATCCACGTCCCTCATCGTCATCGATCATTGTGTTGTCGGGAATGGAATCGGACAATATGCCGATTTCGATATCAAACGGCAGATTTTGACAATCGTAGATGGAATATATTGTAGTGTCGTGATATCTGTAAAACTCGAAGGATACCCTTTCGGGCAGTTCGTAGAACCAGGGCGATGCCAGCAGCGTGCCGCCACACTTGTAGTCGTATGTTGTGTCACGGTAGTAATCATTTATCGCGTGTGCATAGTCCATCAGAACCATATGGTTATACATTTGGTTGTGGTGCATAGGCCCGTCTGTTGATAGTCCTGCAATACCAGCATAGCCACGTGAGCAACACTCCCAGCCACCGAAGAAGTGGTAGGCAGGATAGTACTGAAATGCACCAATACGCCTTATGGAGTCGGTGCCATAGCTCTCGAAATCATCAAAATAAGGCAGCGTCACAACGACCTGGCTGTGCAGGTTGGCTGTGCAGAGCAACATCATTATTGCAATAATATATTTCCTCTTCATTGACATTGTTTTGCTTATATAGTGTGTTAAAGAGGCAAAAAAGTTTAGAAAAAATTGTTAAATGATGTTAAATACTGATCTAAAAATAAATGATTGTATGGATATCAGAAAGTTAAAGGGAGTAAAAGGACAATAGAACTCTGTAAGTGCATTTGTCCCTTAACTCCCTTTAACTTCCCTTAACTTCCTTTAATTCCCAATAATCGGTTTTCCTTTCTCGGCGCGGATGGTTACGGTTTTGTAGGTCTTCCAGTCTTGCATCATCCGGCGGAAGGCTTTGTATTGCTTGGGGGTGACGATGCCGTCTTTGACGTCGATGCTCAGCTCGCGGATTATGTCGATCTGGCCTGTGGGCAACTGCTTGATGCAGATGCGGATAGTGCCGATGCCTTTCTCGGTGCGGCTGATGTCGACGGGCTTGACGAGCGTGTGCTTGGGCGTGCGCGGCAGGGCGATGGTGTAGTGGTATTTCTCGTTGCAGTTGCGCACTTTGAGCGGTGCTGTGCGGACGCTGGTCAGGAAGGCGGGGTCGATGCTGATGCTGCCGTTCTCGGTGGGCAGGGTCATCTGCTTGTAGCTGCCGCCGACGCGCGGGCCGTCCCAAACAAGGTCGCGGCTGATGTCGATGGTGCGCTGCTCGTCGATGGCGGCACCGTCGAGGCGGGCGGGACGCTTGCTGTCGGTCGACAGGTTGTAGGTCATCGGACGGCCCTCCTCGTGGACGGTCACGTGTACGCCGTTGTCATACTCTTCGGCACCGAAACCGGCTTCGCGCAGCATAGCCGCGACGAGGCGCTTCTTGTCGGCAGGCGTGCCGCATCCGCTGAGGAAGGTCTCTTTGGCCGACGAACGCTTGTAGCCGACCAGGCTGAGCGGGAAGTCGGTGGTGTGGATGTTGTCGAGGACGTAGTTGCGTATGTTGGTGGCGTATGTAAGCTGGTCGTTGTCGTGGAGCTCGCCGACGGTGTAGATGGCCTCGGGCAGCTTCTCGTCGGACGATTCGGCGAGGTCGCTGGGACGCTTGCCGCAGCTGATGTTGACGGTGGGGTAGAGCGTCTCGGCGGCGGGCAGATAGTTGTCTATGTACTTCTGCGGCAGGTCGGTGGCGATTTGGTGGAAGGTGTGTTTGTCGTTCAGGGTCTTGATTTTGAAGTCGCCGTGTGCGACGGTGTAACCGATGGATTGCTCGCTGTCCTTGGGCAGGTCGACGATGACCTCGTATTTCTTCACGGGGCAGTCCTCGGCCAGCACAAGCGCTTCGTCCAGGTAGCTGCCCTGGCGGTGGATGGTGTAGTCGAGCACGATGATGCAGTCGTATTCCAGCGCCGTGTGGACCACCACGCGTTCGCGGATGCCGTTATAGCGGCCGCAGTCGGTGCACTGGCTCGGCAGCTGGTCGATGAAGGCGTTCTGCGGGGTCTGCACGCGGCTGCCGTCCTTGCGGATGGTGTAGCTCTCGTTAATGGTAAGCCGGTCGGTGGCGGGATTGTAGAGAATGAAGGTCTCGCCCTTGTCGGCGTAGGCGGTGATGGCGCGGTTGCGCAGCAGCTTGATTTCCTTGCGGAAACTAATGTCCATCGTGCCGTCGGTGTTCACCTTGTAGGTGCGGCGAATCAGGTTGTACTCGGCATCCTGAGCGTATGAAACGGAGAACGTAGAACTGAAAACGGAGAACAATGCGACGGCGACTAATATTTTGAAGATTCTATTCATTTCTATTCAAAGTTAAAATTAAAGTTAAGGTTAAGGTTAAAGTTAAGGTTAAAGTTAAGGTTAAAGTTATTTTTTCAACACCACTGGCGTGGCGGCCACTTTCTTCTGGTTGGCGACGGCCTGGCGGAAGGCGGGCCAGTCGGCGGCATCGTATACGCGCTTGTTGAACATAGCGCTTTCGCCGAAAACGAGTGTCTTGCCGTCCAGACGGAATCCGCAGCCGTAGTTGACGGCCGGCGAAACGACACCTTCAATGTGGGCGTTGTAGTCCATAGTCTTGTATTCGGTAGGCAGGGTTATGGTCTCGCTTATTTCCACCAGTCGCGAGCAGCGGTCGCTGAAGGGCTGGGTGCGCTCGGTCAGCGTCGTGTCGAAATAGAGGTGGCCCATAGCGCGGCGGTAGAGGCCTCGCGCCGTCAGGGGGATGAAGACGATGTTGTCGCCGTCGACGATGGCATAGTCGGGGATACTATATTTATATGTAATGGAGACCGGCTGCTCCAGGTAGCGGTCCTCGTCGGTGTGGGTCACCTTCTTGATGACGGCGTTGGGGGCTATGCGCAGCAGCTCCAGCTCCAGGTTGCGCTGCCATTCGCTCTGACGGGCCTTGAAGACACCGCGCACGGCAGCGTCGCTCTGCCCCTCGGCGGTGACGGTGAAGGTGCCTTCGAGGGTGCCGTTCTTCTTTATTTTCGATGTTCCGCTGATGCGTACATAGTGGTTTTCGGCAGGCGAAACGGGCGTTTCCATCAGGTCGGCACCCTGCGGCAGGCCCATCAGGTAGCCCTGCTGCTGCTCGGCGCTGCTCCACAGTTCGCGCACGCCGGGCACCCACGTCGGGTCGAGCAGCTCGTACTGCCCGTTGCGGTGCTGAACCACGCAGACGCTGTGGTTGAACTGGTCGGCGGGGATACGGTCGATGCGCTCGTGGGCCATCGTCATAGCGGCATAGCTCTTGAAGCCGGCGGCACGCAGCATAGCGACAAGCATTCCGGCCTTGTCCTTGCACACGCCGCAGCGGTCGGTGAAGTTCATCTCGGCGTTGTGCAGCGTGTAGCCTTCGCCTTCGCCCATCGAGATGCCGCAGTAGCGGATGTTGTCGGCCACCCAGTGGGTCAGGATGCTGATGCTGTCCTGCTCGCTCTTGGCCGGAGCCAGCAGCTCGCGCACCTTGGCGGTGACTTCGGGCGTACTCTTGAAACTGCCGTAGTCTTCGTTGACGCCGTAGAACCACATCGATTTCGACTCCCAGTTGGGGGCGGTGCTGAGCAGCAGCTTGCACTGCATATCGTTGTCGGCCAGGGCCGAAGGCTCGTGCTTGAGGGGCATAATGTCGTGGCGGCGGAAGGTGTAGATGGTGCGGTCACCTTGCACGGTTGAATCCATCGTTACGCCCGTCAGGTCGTTATAGAAGCTGAAACGCAGCTTCTTCGATGTCAGAACGTTGACCGAATAGACCTTGTCGGTCACTGGCTGGTCGCTCCAGAAGGGGACGATGTCGTAGAAATGGCCGCGCATCGGCGGAATGTAGCGGCTGTCGTCCTCTGGAAGCGGAGAGCTGAAAGCTGAAAGCGGAGAGCCGGCAACAGCAAACTTTAATGCGGCAGCCAGCTTTCCGTTCTCCGTTTTCCGTTCTCCGCTCAAAAGAGCGTAGGTGTAACCCTTGCGGAAGGTCCAGATTTCCAGTTCGTCGCTTGGGTCCAGATGGCCAACCTCGACCATCTTTTGCGATGCGCCCCAGTAAATCAATCTCGCTGGCGCAATGTAGTCGTAGACAGTGCTTCCAGCGGAGCCCTTTCCGTTTTCCGCTACAATGGTGTCGGTCTTGCCGCTATAGCTGCGGTGCACCAGCACCTGACGTATCTCGACGTATGCCGACAGCGGGTCATAGTCCATCTTGACGACGCTGTTGGCCTTGCAGCCCTCGTAGTCCAGCATCACAATGCGCTTGTGATATTCCACGCGGCTCAGGCCCGACTCTTCCATAAAGACCTTCGTCGAGTCGAAAGTAGTTAACGTGTGGCAGCCCTTGTATTTCGTGGGCTCTTTCATATAGTCCTTCTCCTGAGCCTGCATCGTTGCAGTGGCAATCAGGAGGCATAGCAATAAAAACTGTTTTTTCATTTTATCTATTGTTACTTTATACCCTTAAACTTTAAAACCCTAAAACCTTTAAACCTTTAAACCCTTAACCCCTAAAACCCTAAAACCCTAAAACCATAAAACCCTAAAACCCTAAAACCATTAAACTCTAAAACCCTAAAACTCTAAAACCCTAAAACCCTAAAACCATTAAACTCTAAAACCCTAAAACCTTTAAACCCTAACCCCCTTATCCGCTTTGTCGGTGAAACGGTCGGCCAGCCTGACCAAAAGCATAAGTATGATTGGCAGGACGGCGCTGTTGAAGTGTATTGGCGGCAGTGCCCAGCCGACCAGGGCGGCCAGCAGGCAGCAGGCAACGACCAGCACGGTCGCCGGGTTGCGGTGACGCAGTCGCAGCAGCAGTATCAGCATCAGCGGGTTGGCCCACAATAGGTTAGGGTTGGCCTTGGTGCACCAGTGGTCACTGCCGAACCACATATAGGTCAGCAGCAGCCCGACGAGGCCGGCGACACCATAGATGATGCCGTCCAACCAGTTGAGCTTCCATCCATTGCGGCGTGCCAACAGCGTGAGCAACAGTACGATGGCGAAGAGCAGCCAGAAGCACATCGTCGGCGAAACGCTCTTCTTCATCGGCACGCGCTTCTCGGTCAGCAGCTGCACGGCGGGCTCGGTCAGCGTCGTGCCGTCGGCCGTCAGCAGCGTGTCCAGCTGCATCATCATCTCCATCGGGATGTACATATATTGTGCTGCCGTCATCGGCCTGTCGCAGCGCGCGCCCAGCAGCAGGTCCACGCCCAGCCGCCACCACAGCAAGGTGCTGTCGGTGTACTTATATACAAGGTCGCGATAGGTGGCCGCGTCCGCCGGAAGGCTGTCGTTCAGTATGGTACGTCCGTCGAGCGACTCGTCGACCTTGTCGCGCACCCGCGTGGCGCAGTTGTCGCGGAAAAAGTCGTAGAGGTAGTATTTGTTCTCGGGCAGCGCATTGGTTTCCAGTGCTTCGTGCAGCGTCTGCAGCTCGCTTGGAGTCAGCCGCAGCCGCTGTTCGTAAACCGAGCGGCCAAAGTATTGGTATTCCAATATGAAATTCTCGAAAGTCTGGGCCGAAACGAAGTAATTGAGTTGTCCGCCAGCGAATTTGAGGTAGAAATTAGGCTCGTCGAAGCTGAACATACCGTAGTTGAACACTATGTCGGTGCCGTTGGCGGTGTCGCAGATGCGCAAGGCGCTGTGGCCGAACGATTCGTAGAACTCGTTGCCAGGGCCGCAGGTCAGCACGCTGGCGTATGCGCCTTCGCCCGGCACTTGGGCCTGTCGCAGCGTGTCTTGAGCCGGTGTCGTTTTGATGCACAAAACAAACAGTATCAGTATGATGATATTCTTTTTCATTGCTTTCTTTCGGAATGAAATAATTTGCAAAAATACGAAAAGAATTTTTATAATCCATTTTGGGTTATAAAAATAATTTATGTATATTTGCAGTATCAAAACAGACGGCGAAATGAATGTATGTATGTGATAATCAGTTTGCAAGTTGTATAAAGGGTACCGTTTTTTTAGACTAATGGCGACCTTTGTAGGGGTGGCATTGATGTACTCATATTTAAATCTCAAACGAAGAATACGATATAAATTATTTACAATCAAAATATAAATAGTATGAAAAGTAATTTGTTTAGAAGATTAACATCCTTTAATTATTGGCCAGAAAACAGGAAATCCATCAAGCGTAGTCGGTCAACCGTTACCTTGTGTGTCAAATCATATTTCACTGTCTGATGAATGCATAGATTGATTGTCTAACGTTAAAATGCAAAAAAATGAAAAGAATCACGGTTATACTAACATTTGTTTGTGTTGCCTTTTGTGCGCACAGCCAGTCCTTGGAGGCCTATCCCACGTCGCAAAGGTATCTGTTTAATCCATATAACAGAAATAATGTGGCCATTGACAGTCTTCATTATTTCCATCTTATTTATACATCTATTATTGGGAATTCGAATTATAATTTAGATCCAGAAATATACCCTTGTAATGAATATCAAATGTATTCAGCAGCGGACTATAATCCTGTTCAAGTGTATGGGGTTGCTATACCGATTGACTTTGGGGGTATGCCTTTCCCATCGGGGCATAAAAGTATTGGATATTATTGGGAGTCGGATAACTTAGGCCCTATCGATGAATCAATGAGGGATTGTGTATGGCAACAATTTGTCGATTCGATTCACGTGTTGTGGTCGGATGCGCTTTATGTCGATGGGTGTCAATGGAATATCGCAGGAGAAAGACTTGTTAAAGAAAAGTATGTATACCTGATTCAGAAGACTGACGATTTGCAGCGGCCTATTATAATAACAGATTCAGTAAAGATTAATTATGGTATTAATGCGACAGGTTGGAACAGGTTTCAGAGGCCTAAGGTGTATGACTGCCCGCCACCAAACAATATTGTTTATGAAGATGGGTATATTTTCCCCACATTAGAGATCTATTTTGACCATCCGCACACGCTGAACGACACCTTTTTTGTCGGAAATACAGTACTTGTACCAGAATTTATACCAAATTTCGAAAGCTTAAGTGTATCGGTTAGATATAATAGTATTCCGCCGGTATATACATCATATTTGTACGATCCGTCAGGTTGCGGCTATTCGGGCGTGTTCCGTTCCGACAACGGAGAGTTCATTCCCCGCCAGATGTGTGAGTATTATGTTGACGACCCTCGTTGGTGGCGGCGTGCCAGTTGTCCTGGAGCGATAGACAACAGCTATATGGAAAACGTTTGGGGTGGGCCGATGGCCATAGTGGCGCCGCCGCCGTGTATGGTGGCCAACGATGTGCGTATGACGCAGGTGGGCCACGATTCGGCGACGGTGGAGTGGAACATCCCCGTGGGTGTGTCGCACTGCCTGCTGGAGTACGGTCCCCAGGGCTTCGCCCCCGGGACGGGCACCGTGGTCGACAGCGTGACCGAGGGCCGATACTGCATCCACGGCCTTGACGAGGACACGCCCTACGAGGTCAGGGTGGTATGCTGGTGCATCTATGCCGAGGAGTACAGCGACAAGCAGACGGTGACATTCAGGACCAAGTTCGCCTGTCCCGCAGTGCCCGAAATCCACGCCATCGAAGTGACTGACACGACGATAGCGCTGTCGTGGAGGATACCCGATTCGGCAGACTATACCGACGTTGAGTACGGGCCTCGAGGCTTCGCCGAGGGCGAGGGGACGCTGCGTCCGCACATCACGCGTGGCTATTATGGTTTCGGGTCGACAACGATAGGTGGCCTGATGCCCCATACGGCCTACGAGGTGCGCCTGCGCAACTATTGCAGCAACAGCGGCGAGGTGTCGTCGTGGTACGCGATAGACACGGTGACGACAGGCATAGACACCTCTGCAGCGGTCATAGGCACCGTCTTGTCGGAACGAGTCGTGCTGCGCCCCAATCCGGCCACGTCAAAGGTCGTGGTGGAGTCGCCGTCGCCGATAACGCGCATCGAGGTAGCCGACCTTCAGGGCCGAAATCTTTACGATGCCCCCGCAGCATCAACCACTGCCGAAATCGTCACCGCCTCGTGGCCCCGCGGCACAGTGGTCGTCACCGTCCACACCACGCAGGGCACCGTGACAAAAAAACTGACATTGAAATGATTCAAAAAAATAGTGTGTCAAATCATATTTCACTGTCTGATGAATGCATAGATTGATTGTCTAACGTTAAAATGCAAAAAAATGAAAAGAATCACAGTTATACTGGCATTTGTTTGTGTTGCCTTTTGTGCGCACAGTCAGTCCCTGGAGGCCTATCCCACGTCGCAAAGGTATCTGTTTAATCCATATAACAGAAATAATGTGGCCATTGACAGTCTTCAATATTCCCATCTTATTTATAATACTACTATTGGGGATTGGGATTATGATTTATATCCAGAATTAGACCATTGTAATGAATATCAAATGTATTCAGCAGCGGACTATAATCCTGTTCAAGTGTATGGGGTTGCTATACCGATTGACTTTTTTTGTTACCATTCCCCATCGGGGCATAAAAGTATGGGATATTATTGGGAGTCGGATAACTTAGGCCCTATCGATGAATCAAGGAGGGATTGTATATGGCAACAATTTGTCGATTCTATGCACGTGATGTGGTCGTATGCGCTTTATACCAATGATTGTCAATGGGATATCGCAGGAGAAAGAATTGTTAAAGAAATGTATGTATACCTGATTCAGAAGAATGACGATTTGCAGCGGCCTATTATAATAACAGATTCAGTAAGGATTAATTATGGTATTAATGCGACAGGTTGGAACAGGTTTCAGAGGCCTAAGGTGTATGACTGCCCGCCACCAAACAATATTGTTTATGAAGGTGGGTATATTTTCCCTACCTTAGAGGTCTATTTTGACCATCCGCACACGCTGAACGACACCTTTTTTGTCGGAAATACAGTACTTGTACCACATTTCAGAAGCTTAAGTTCGATTGAATATAGTAGAATTCCGTGGGCATATACATCATTCTTGTACGATCCGTCAGGTTATGAGTACGATTCGTCTGGGTCTAGTACTGGCGTTTCGAGTAGTAAAGGGTATAATGGCGTGTTCCGTTCCGACAACGGAGAGTTCATTCCCCGCCAGATGTGTGAGTATTATGTTGACGACCCTCGTTGGTGGCGACGTGCCAGTTGTCCTGGAGCGATAGACAACAGCTATGCAAATCATTTGTGGGGTGGGCCGATGGCCATAGTGGCGCCGCCGCCGTGTATGGTGGCCAACGATGTGCGTATGACGCAGGTAGGCCACGATTCGGCGACGGTGGAGTGGAACATCCCCGTGGGTGTGTCGCACTGCCTGCTGGAGTACGGCCCCCAGGGCTTCGCCCCCGGGACGGGCACCGTGGTCGACAGCGTGACCGAGGGCCGATACTGCATCCACGGCCTTGACGAGGACACACCCTACGAGGTCAGGGTGGTATGC
>DFHL01000050.1:0-4625 GCA_002371315.1 Bacteroidales bacterium UBA3724
ACAACGGGCAGAGCGGGTGCTGGCTATCAAGGCTTTGCGAGGAGGCGGAAAAGCGACATTCCAGAGGTGCAACACGCCACAAAAAACACTTTTTTCACATACAAATTCTATTTTCTGTGCGCGTATTAAAAAAAGTTTGTATCTTTGTATTTTCACTCCGAATAAATAAAACATACATAAGATAATGGAAGACAACAAATTGTTCACCGAATTCCCACCTGTTTCGACCGAAAAATGGGAAGAAGTCATCAACAAGGACCTCAAAGGCGCCGACTACGAGAAAAAGTTGGTCTGGAAAACCATCGAAGGTTTCAAGGTTAGGCCCTACTACAGAGCCGAAGACCTGGAACACATTGAATATCTGAACTCCAACCCCGACCAGTTCCCCTACACGCGCGGCAAGCACAGCGACAACAACGTCTGGGATATCCGCCAGGACATCCAGGAGAAAGACCCCGCCAAGGCCAACGCCTATGCCCTCGACGCCGTGAAGCGCGGCGCCACGGCTATCGGCTTCTGCGCCAAGGCCATAGAGACCGAAGAGCAGATGGCCACCCTGCTGAAGGACATCTACCTGACGGCGGTGACAATCCATTTCAACTGCTGCAACACCAAGTTCATCGACACCCTGCGCCTCTTTGTCGCCGTGGCCCGCAAGAACGGCTTCGACACCAAGGAGATACGCGGCACGGTGAATTTCGACATCTACAGCTACGCCCTCAAGCACGGCAAGTTCTGGGGCGGCGAGGAAGGCGACCTCGACGAGGCCGTCGAGCTGCTGAACTATGCCAAGGAGAACCTGCCCAAGTTCCGCGTGCTGACCATCGGAGGTACGCTGTTCAACAACGCCGGCTCGAACATCGTGCAGGAGCTGGGCTTCAGCCTGGCCGCCGCCAACGAGCTGATGGCCAAGCTTACCGAGCGCGGATGCGACGCCACGCTGGTTGCCAAGAACCTGGTTTTCAACCTGGCCGTCGGCGGCAACTACTTTATGGAAATCGCCAAGATCCGCGCCGCACGTATGCTGTGGAGCAAGATTGCCGAGCAGTACAAGCCTTCGTGCGACTGCGCCCTGAAGGCCTACATCAACTCGACCTCGTCGACCTGGAACAAGTCCATCTTCGACCCCTACGTCAATATGCTGCGCACCACCACCGAGACGATGAGCGCTGCCATCGCCGGCGCCGACTCGATCTCGACTGCGCCCTTCGACGTCACCTTCAAGCAGGCCGACGACTTCAGCTACCGCATCGCCCGCAACCAGCAGCTGCTGCTGAAGGAAGAGTCCTATCTGGACAAGATTGTGGACCCCGCAGCTGGTAGCTATTATATTGAAAACCTGACCGATTCCATCGCACAGTACGCTTGGCAGCAGTTCCTCGCCGTCGAGGAGAAGGGCGGCTTCGCCAAAGCCATCCGCGAGGGTTATGTGCAGGACGAGATTGCCAAGACCGCGCAGCAGCGCGATATGGACATCGCCACCCGCAAGACCACCATCCTCGGCACCAACCAGTACCCCAACCTGACCGAGACGATGAACGCCAAAATCGAGAAGAAATCCTGCTGCTGCTGCCATTGCGAGAAGGGCGACGAGGTGAAGGTTCTCGAACCCTACCGCGGAGCCGAGGCTTTCGAGCAGCTGCGCCTGGCCACCGAGCAGTCGGGCCGCCGCCCGAAGGTGTTCCTGCTCACCTACGGCAACCTGGCTATGCGCCGCGCCCGTTCGGGCTTCGCCACCAACTTCTTCGGTGTGGCAGGCTACGAAATCGTTGACAACAACGGTTTTGCCACGGCCGAGGAAGGCGTCAAGGCAGCCCTGGAGCAGAAGGCCGACATCGTGGTGCTCTGCTCGTCGGACGACGAATATGCCGAAATCACCGAACAGGCCTGCAACCTGCTGAAAGGCAAGGTCAAGAGCATCGTCCTGGCCGGCTTCCCAAAGGAGATGGTGGATACCTACAAGGGCTATGGCGTCGACGAGTTCATCCACGTCAAGACCAACGTCCTCGAGTCGCTCACCGGCTTCCAGAAGCTGTTCGGGATAATGTGATTTTGATTGGGGAGTTAAAGGAAGTTAGAGGGAAGTTAAGGGAAGTTAAAGGACAAATGAAACAAATATTCAATGTCTTATAGTTTCGAGAATATTATTGCTTGGCAAAAAGCCCATCAATTCACATTGGAAGTATACAAACAGACCAGAAACTTTCCTCAAGAAGAACTCTACGCTCTCACATCACAATTCAGACGTGCGGCAATCTCAATCGAAGCCAACATCGCTGAAGGGTCCAAAAGACTAAGCCAGAAGGCTAAACTGAACTTTTTCAACATCTCTCAAGGCAGCCTTGAAGAATGTAGAGACTATATTATTCTGTCAAAAGACTTAGGGTATTTGGATGAAGCCAATGCCCTAAGTCTTTTTGAACACATTGAAATCACCAGCAAATTCCTTAATGCCTATTGCAAAGCCGTCGCCAACAGCACTGGAATCAGCGACGAATATAAATAATAAAAGAATACTCGATAAAAAGATGAAGAACAAACAAAAATAATATCTATTGTCCCTTAACTTCCTTTTACTTCCCTTAACTTCCCTTAACTCCCCCTTACACCAACCAGCAAACACGATGACAACTTATCCGCTGATAGACCGCTACATACTGGGCAAGTACATCAAGACGTTCCTGCTCTGGCTGGTGCTTATCATCGTCATTGTCATCACCTTCGACGTGTCGGAGAAACTCGACGACTTCCTCAAGAACAGCGCCCCCATCGGCGAAATCATCTTCCAGTACTACCTCAACTTCATCCCCAACTTCTTCAGCCTCTACGGGCCTCTGTTTGTCTTCATCTCGACGCTGTATTTCACCTCCAAGATGGCCGGCAACACCGAGATCATCGCCATTCTGGGCAGCGGCGTCAGCTACAAGCGTATGCTGCGGCCCTACCTGCACGGTGCCCTGCTGCTGGCACTGGGCATCCTGGCGGTGGGCAACTTCGTCATCCCGCGCAGCAACATACAGCTCAAGAAGTTCGAGGACAAATACATACACACACATCACCGAAGCTACTACAGCAACCTGCATTTCCAGACCGCCAAAGGGGTGCAGGTGACGACCTACAGCTACGACGTCAACGAGCGCAGCGCCATCTTTTTCCAGCAGGACACCTACAACCGCGACGGCGAGCTGAGCTGGCGCGTCTCGGCCAACAAAATCACCTTCGACACCATCGACGGCACGTGGACCGGACAGGGCGTGACGCAGCGCACCTTCAAAGGCGACGGCGAGACGATGCGGACCTACAACAAGGCAAGGCTGAAGCTGAAGCTGGCGCCCGACGACTTCAACCAGGCGGCAAAAGAAATCAGCACGATGAACAGCATCGAGCTGTACGACCACATACAGCACGAGGCTATGCGAGGCTCGGGAGCCGTGACTGCCGCCAAGCTGGAGTTCTACCAGCGCCTGCTGAACCCGCTGGCGTTCCTGGTGATGACATTCATCGGCGTGGCCATCTCGTCGCGCAAAGTGCGCGGCGGCATCGGCCTGCATCTGGCCATAGGCATCTCGCTGGCCTTCGGCTTCATAGTCCTGATGCGCGTCTGCGCCGTCTTTGCCGAGAACGGCAACCTGCCCCCCTTCCTGGCCGTCTTCCTGCCACAGCTCATCTTCGGCATCGCAGCATTATATTTGATAAAAAAAGCCCCAAAATAAACTTTTATAGTTAGCCTAAATCGCCTAAAACGCCTAAATCGCCTAAAATCGCCTAACCCACCTAAATCGCCTTAATCGCCTAACAAAAACAAAAAGCAATGACAATCCAAGAAATAGAACAGCAAATAATCAGCGAATTCGCCAATTTCGACGAGTGGCTCGACAAATACAGCTACCTCATCGAGCTGGGCAAGGACTGCCCCGTCATCGACGAGAAGGACAAGACCGAAAGCAACCTCATCAAGGGCTGCCAGAGCCGCGTGTGGCTCAGCTGCCAGCAGCGCGACGGACGCCTCTACTTTGCCGCCGACAGCGACGCCGTAATCACCAAGGGCATCATCTCGCTGCTGATCCGCACCTTCGACGGACAGACGCCGCAGGACATCCTCGACGCCGACCTGAGCTTCATCGACGTAATCGGCCTTAAGGAGCACCTCTCCCCCACCCGCAGCAACGGCCTGACATCGATGCTCAAACAGATGAAGATGTACGCCCTGGCATTCTCAATGAAGAAGTAACATGGAACCGACACAAGAGACGATAAAGAGCGCGGTGGTCAACTGCCTGAAGAACGTCTACGACCCCGAGATACCGGTGAATATTTATGACCTGGGACTGATATACAAGGTGGATGTGGACGAGGAGCTGAATGTGAAGATACTGATGACCATGACTGCCCCCGACTGCCCCGAGGCAGAGTATATGTACCAGGAGGTGAAGCAGATGGTGGGCTACATCAGCGGCGTGAAGAGCGTCGACGTGGAGCTGACCTTCGACCCGCCATGGAGCATGGATATGATACCCGACGACATCAAGGTGGAGCTGGGCTTTATGTAGTATGACGCTGCTGTCGTTCATAGTGAAGAAGAAAGGGGCGGCCTCGGGGTCGCTGGACAGGATGGTGTGGCTGCG
>DFHL01000050.1:4778-5284 GCA_002371315.1 Bacteroidales bacterium UBA3724
GACCCCACGCCCTACTGCAACCAGCAGTACCTGGAGCTGGCGACGCTGAAGCCGGGCTCCAAGGCCACGTTCCTCTGCGTGGGCGACACGGTGCCGTTGCGACGCAACATGTTCAAGGGCACGCCGCTGCCGTATACCGCCATTCCCATAACTTCTTACCGCAACGAGGGTGACAGCATCTACGCTGTGCCTGTGGCCGGGGCGCCTGTGGCGGTGGCCGCAAGCGGCACCACGGTGCGGGAGCGCACCTTTGTGCTCGGCACAGACCCTTATGGGCGCGACGTGCTGAGCATGCTGATGATAGGTTCGCGCGTGAGCCTGTCGGTGGGCTTCATTGCCATATTGATCGCGTTGCTCGTGGGCATCACCCTCGGCGCGCTGGCGGCCTACCGTGGCGGATGGGTAGACAACCTGATTATGTGGCTCATCAATGTCGTGTGGTCCATACCCACGGTGTTGCTGGTCATAGCCATCACCTTTGCCCTCGGCAAGGGCTTCTGGCAGAT
>DFHL01000018.1 GCA_002371315.1 Bacteroidales bacterium UBA3724
TGCAATTTGACCTATACGCCTAATATAATCATTTAATTTCTTGTTAATCCATTTCTTAATCTATACATAAATATATCTTCTGGGGTCATATTCTGACCTCCAAAAGAGTATTCGTTATATACATCATAATCCTCAATACTTGTTTCTACCATCGTCTTTGAAAGAACAGATAACATAGGGTTGTCTACGACAAAATAATCTTTAACATATCCATTGTCATAAAAATAATGAAGTGCCACATATTTTCTTTCTTTAGTTAAAAAAATGAGTTCAAAAGAATGATTCATATTAGTTTCACTTCTATGCACTGTTAATCCATATAAGGAATCATCATAACAAGTTTCTACATCTTCTCTCTCGTTTTCTCGACATCCCCCTAACGCAAAAAGCATTCCAATTGCTAATAAAAAAAATGTATTTTTTTTCATAAAAAAACACTAATACGTGTCGTGTTCAACTATTAACACTCTCCCGTGCCGCGTTGAGCAATTAACAACAAACGAAGCGTGGCACCGTATGCCACTTCTCCCTACGGAGGTCGTGAGAATTACCTAAAAACGAAGAAAAGGATACAGTCCACGCTATACACGCGAACCGTCATACCGTCCTTGCGTTTTTATTGGAAGTTTCTCACGTTTCCGTAGGCAAGAGTCGAGCATAACGCCTCGTGGTTTTTGTCTAAAACCGAGTGCAAAATTACACAGTTTTTCTGATACCGCAAAATTAATTTTGCGGTATCGTTGAAAATGCGTATTTTTGCAGACAATTTAAATCAAGACAATTAACGGGAAATTAATGGCAATTAACGTTCAAAAGTAAAAATTATGACAAAATATATCGGCGCACACGTGAGCGCATCGGGGGGCGTGGGCAACGCCATATTGAATGCCGAAGCCATCGGGGCCAACGCTTTCGCATTGTTTACACGTAACCAACGCAGCTGGGTAAGCAAGCCGCTGCCGCAACTGGAAATTGACGGCTTTAAGGCACTGCTGGCAGACCGCGGCTTCCAGCCCGAGATGGTGCTGCCGCACGACAGCTACCTCATCAACCTCGGCTCGCCCGACGAGGAGACACTGCAAAAAAGTCGCGCGGCGTTCTTTGACGAAATGTTCAGAGCCCAGCAGCTGGGCCTGACGATGCTTAACTTCCACCCCGGCAGCCACCTGAACCGCATCAGCGAAGAGGAATGCCTGGACCAGATAGCACGCGAAATCAACCTGGCGCTGAGCAAGACCGAAGGCATCACGGCAGTAATAGAAAACACCGCCGGACAGGGCACCAACCTGGGCTGGCGCTTCGAGCACATAGCCCGCATCATCGAGGGCGTGGACGACAAAAGCCGCGTGGGCGTCTGCATCGACACCTGCCACACGCTGGCGGCAGGCTACGACCTTACGACCGAAATGGGCTATCAGTTCACGATGGACGAGTTCGAACGCATCGTCGGGTTTAAGTATCTCCGTGCTATACACCTCAACGACAGCAAGAAAGGCACCGGCAGCCACGTGGACCGCCACGAGGTGCTGGGCGAGGGCGCTATGGGCAAGGAGTTCTTCTCGCGCCTGATGCACGACCCGCGCTTCGACGATATGCCCATCATCCTCGAGACCCCCGACCCGATGCGCTGGGCCGACGAAATAAAATGGCTCCGCAGCCTATGAAGACCCACCACATACTTTTGGCAGCCACACTGTTGCTTGCCGCCTGCGGTTCACGGCACGAGACATCTAACCTCGACACCACACTAGCGCTGACGGAAGACAGTATACCGCTTGATATATGCGCCGACTGGCGTATGCGCAACATTATGGCCGTATGGGTGGACTCCACCGGCACACTCAGCCTCAACCACGATCACTTCAACGATCTACTGCCGACTCCGCCACCGGGAGAGGAATATGAATACGTTGACGACCGCGTGCCCACCGACCTCGGCCAGCTGCGCGAGCAGGTGAAACGTTTCCTTGCCAACCGCGACGACGACAACGACCTGCCACAGAAGCGCATAGAGGACATTCCCCTGCTGGGCGAGCGCCCCGTCAGTATAGGTCTTGTGGTACTGCACACCTTGGAAAGTGCCCCCGAGGCAACCGTCGACAGCGTGCGCCACGAGATTGCCGCCGCCATCATCGAGCTGCGCGACTCCCTGGCGCTGCAACTCTTCGACCTCCTCTACGGCGAACTTCCATCAGACAAGGCCACCGCCATACGTGCCGCCATACCGACAGCGGTATACTATTCCAACATCAACCGATTCTACAAAATTGCCAGCGATGATTAACAAAATCTCCATACTGCTGTCGACACTTCTCCTCCTCGCCGCCTGCAGAAGCCCGCAAGGGATGTACTACACCGGATACTTCATCGACGAACACAAACCCTTCGAGGAAATCGGCTACGAGCAGCTGCCCGAAGCCGCACGCACTTTCCACGACCGTTGCCACACGCCCGACGACATCGAGGAAATCTATTGCGGCTACCTCGAGGGCAGCGGCAAGAAAGCCTACGGCATCAACTTTCGCGACGGCAGCGAAATGCTCTTCGACAAGAACGGCCGATACCTGCTGATGGTAAACCTCCGCGACGGCCTCCCCCGTTGCTGGACCAACCAAATACCCATCTACAACGTCCTCTACAGCGCCATCGAAAAAGAGATGGCCCAGATGACAGACAAGCCCTGGGAGGTACGCATCATAGAAATCCAACGCGACGGCTACCTCGTCAAAACAGGCCAGGGGGTTGACATCACCCTTTTCTTCTTCGACAAACGCGGACGACTGAAAAACGTCGCCATCGAAATATAAAACAACAGAACAAAAATGAAATACTATATTGTTGACGCCTTCACCAACCACCCCTTCGGAGGCAACACCGCCGGAGTGGTGCTGCTGGAAAGCGACACCTTCCCCACCGACAATCTGATGCAGGCCATCGCTGCCGAGCTGCGCTATTCCGAGACCGCCTTTGTCCGCAGCGACGGCAACGCGCACTACACCGTTCGCTATTTCACGCCCAAGGGTGAAGTGGAACTGTGCGGCCACGCCACGGTGGCCACTTTCGCGCTGCTTCACCAACTGGGAGAAGCCACGGGCAAATGCCTGTGCCACACATTGGCAGGCGAACTTGAAGTAGAGGCCGCACAGGAAGTGATGATGCAGATGGCCACGCCGCGCATCGTCGGCACCCTGTCATCGTCCGAGGCCGAGGAAGCATACCGCGCCGTGGGCCTGAATGACTACCGCCCCACCCTGCCGGTACAAATCTCATATTCAGGCCTGTCGGACGTGATGCTGCCGATGCCATCGGTCGAAACGCTCAACGCCCTGCAACCCGATATGGGAGCAATAGCAGCGTTCACCCAAAAGCTTGACATAGTGAGCATTCACCCCTTTGCTTTCGGCAACGACGGCCATACGGCCCACGTGCGCGACTTCGCCCCGGCATACGGAGTGCCCGAGGAAAGCGCCACCGGCACAGCCAACGCCGCCCTGACCCACTACCTGGCCAAGAATGGCATCATCGGTCCCAGCTGCCACAGTTTCCTGCAGGGCGAGACGATGGGACGCCCGTCCATTGTAAAGACGCGCCTTGAGCCCGACGGCACCATCCGCGTCGGCGGACCAGCAGCCATCGTCGCCGAAGGTTGGCTGAAAGTATAGAAATAAAGGTCACTCAAGACACAATAAATGCCACGATGAAACGTTAAGCACTAAAACACAACAGCAATGAAAAGACTAATCACAACCCTGCTACTGACGTTTTTCGTCCTGCCTGCCACTGCGCAAATCACCCACACCGCACAGGGCAGCATAGACAAAAACGCCGACGAAATACTGAAGAAAGCATCGAAAAAAATCAATGCCGCCAGCGGCGTAACATTCACGGTGACAATGACAAGCCGCGATGCCAACAAGAAGCAGTCCGCCAAAATGTCGGCCAACGTATTGTACCAGCAGGGAAAATACCGTGTCACCTTCGACAATAACGTCATCTACTGCGACGGCACCTCAACATCGCACTGGAACAAAGACGCCAACGAACTCGTCGTCAACAAGATGAGCGACAGCGACGACGACCTGATGAACCCAGGTGCATTGCTGGCAAACTACAGCAAGAACTACAAAGCAAAATACATACGCAAAGAGTCGAACGGCGACGCCGTCATAGACCTCACGCCCAAGAAAACCCGCAGCTTCTACAAGATACGGTTCATCATAACCGCAAGCGGCACTGTACGCCGTATGGAGATGCACAACTACGACTCGACCTCGGCCGAATACGAAGTCAGCAAATTCGCCACGGCCAAAGCATCGGCCAGCGACTTCGCCTTCCCCAAAAAGGACAACCCCGGCGTCGAGATAATAGATATGAGATAAAACACTGATATGACAATACTTCTACTCGAAACAGCCACCCAAATCTGCTCGGTGGCGCTGACAAGAGACGGCCAAATCATAGCCGAAAAACACAGCGACGAACCCAACGCCCACTCATCCAAACTTGCAGTGTTCATCGATGCCCTGTTCAAAGAGAACAGCATCAGTCCCGACCAGCTCGACGCCGTGTGCGTCTCGTCGGGTCCCGGATCATACACCGGCCTCCGCATCGGCGTAAGCAGCGCCAAAGGACTATGCTATGCCCTTGACATTCCGCTGCTTGCCATTCCCACGCTCCAAAATATGGCCTCGCTCTACTTCGCCCAGCACCCCGACTACGACGGGCTGGTCTGCCCTATGATCGACGCCCGCCGTATGGAGTGCTACACAGCCATCTACAGCCGCAGCGGCATCGAGAAAGAGACCACCGCCGAAGTCATCGAAGCAGGCATCTACGACCGCTGGCTCGACAAACAAAAAGTGACCTTCATCGGCGACGGTGCCGAAAAGACCAGGCCGCTGCTGTCGGTACATCCCAATGCGCTTTACGACAGAACATTCGCCATTTCAGCCTCAGGGATGGCCCTCGAAGCCGAAGCAAAACTGAAACGCGGCGAAAAGGAAGACACAGCCTACTTCGAGCCATTCTACCTCAAAGACTTCGTTGCCAAAAAATCAGTCGTTCACGGCCTAAGAGCGGAAAACTGAGAGCGGAGAACTTCGTACGAAAACCAAAACGAAAACGAAAAAGGATGGTTGACTGATACTTTGAATAGAATTTGCTAACGAAATGCTTCGCTACATTGGTAAACGGTTGGTGTACGGATTCCTCGTCATTCTTGGCGTGGTGACGCTGGTGTTTTTCCTTTTCAACATACTGCCCGGCGACCCGGCCCGAATGATGCTTGGACAGCGCGCCGACGCCGAAAGCATCGAAATCATCAAGCACGACCTCGGCCTCGACAAGCCAACGGGAATACAATACCTCGGCTACCTCAACGACCTGGCACCCATATCGCTGCACAACAACAGCGACAGCGAAAGCTACTGGTATCTCGACAAGGAAAAATACGCCCCCTGCACCACCCTGCTCCGCCTTGGCAGCACATCGGTGGTGCTCAAAAAGCCCTATCTGCGCCGCTCCTACCAGACCAAACGCAAAGTGACCGACATCATCGCCACCGCCTTTCCGCAGACGGCAGTCCTGGCCCTGACGGCAATGGCTTTCGCCCTGATTGTCGGCATATTGCTCGGCATCCTGTCAGCCCTGCACAAAGGCAGCTGGATCGACCGCCTCACACTACTGCTGTCGACCATCGGAATGTCGCTCCCATCCTTCTTCGCAGCCATACTCATAGCCTGGTTCTTCGCCTACGTCCTTGCCGACTGGACGCACCTCAATATGTTCGGCAACCTCTACGAAGTGGACGACTACGGCTGCGGCGAGCACATCGCCCTGCGCAACCTCATCCTGCCGGCCCTGACGCTGGGCATCCGCCCCTTGGCAGTCCTCGTTGAACTGACCAAAAGCTCGATGCTCGAAGCCCTGTCGCAGGACTATATCCGCACCGCCCGCGCCAAGGGAATGAGCCGCCGACGCCTGATATTCAAGCACGCACTGCGCAACGCGATGAACCCCATCGTCACCTCGGCCTCGGGCTGGCTGGCCGGATTGCTGGCAGGTGCCGTATTTGTAGAATACGTCTTCGACTGGAAAGGGATGGGCGTCGTCATCGTCGACGGGCTCGAGAAGTACGACTTCCCCGTCGTGATGGGAGCCATCCTCTTCATTTGCATACTTTTAGTGCTGATCAACATCCTTGTCGACATACTCTACGGCATCCTCGACCCCAGGGTGCGGCTCAAATGACCGGCAAACCGCCGAAACAGTGCTACAAGAAAGCTTGTCGCACCGTCAATGCGTTCCAAACAAACAAAAAGGAAATACCCAAAACAAAAATCCCCTTCGGTTTCCGAAGGGGATATATTTTTTTGTTTTAAAGGCTTTTAATCAAACTACTTACGTCCAGTGACGCACTTTGCTTACAGCCCGAGTTTCTTCATCATTCCGGGCTTGATTTCGGTCTGGAAAATCTGCTGATACTCGTCGAAAGTGTAGCGCTGGTTGTCGCCCGAGCAGACAAACCAAAGCTGCATAGCGAAATCGTATGCGCCCTGATAGCCCTGCAGGACCTGCGTCAGGCCCCTTTCGCGGTTGAAGATGGCGAACGACGGGAAACCGATTTTCTGACCAAGGATGGCGCGCGAAAACGGGTGAAGCTGAGCCTTTTGGCCCGGAGTCTGCGTGTTGCTGTACTTTACGCCGTTCCAGGTGAACGTCGACGTGCCTTCAGCGTCGAACTTGACGGGAATATAATATTTGTTGAGGATTGCCGCCACAACAGGATCGCTGAACGTGTCGCGGTCCATCTTCTTGCACCATCCGCACCACGAGGTGGAAAAATCGATGAAAAACAGTTTCTTGTTGTTCTTAACCTCGACCTGCGAAGCCTGTTCGATGGTTTTCCACTGCACCTGGGCCTGGGTCGGAAGCGCAAAAAGCACTCCAAAAACAAGTAATGATAAGAGTTTCTTCATTTTCTTCTATTGATAATTTTAAATCTGGATAACTGAAAAAAATGCAAAATATTTTATAGGAAATTATTAAATAAACTTAAAAGCAAAAGCTTTCTGCGCCGACGGCCGATGAACAAGGCATCGGGAAAAAGCCCCTCGAATCGCACTTCGGAAGGGGGCTGCCGTGGACAAAGTTTTCACCAAAGGAAGACCAAAAACCAGTCAAACCCCACTGGGGTGAATTTTGGTAAAAACAAGGTAGGAATTTGGGTGAACTTTGATAGGTAATTAGTGTTGAGTTTCAATAGGTTACAAAAGGGCATTTTCAGGGCAAAATCCAGGACATTGCAACTTTTTGCACAAAAGTTACAACATCCGTATCTACAGTATGTTACAAGGGAAATTTGCTAAATTTCGGCCATTTTGGCATTTTGGAGCCAAACGGCGTTTTCGGACACTTTTGGGGCACAAAAAAAGCGGCCCGTTGGCCGCCGAGTTTTCTGTACGATGGTGCCGGATGTTTCGGAAAATATGCCTGGAATTTACGGATTGCGGTGCCGGAAGTCACCATTCGATTTTCCAGTCGGATTCCATTTCCTGCTTCGTGGCGTCGAATTCCTCCTCGCGATCCATACGGTCGCGGACGCGGAACAGCTTGCCGAGCCAGTCGTCCTTTTTCGACTTGACCTTGCCGGGATTGGCCTTGTCTTCCTCGATGATTTTGCTGATTTCGGTGACGAAATGCTCCACATAGCGCTCCGAGACGTTCTCGTCCTTGTGGACGCTGGCGCCGGTATAGTAGTGGCGGATGATGGAATCGTAGGCAATGCCGAGCGAGACCATACGGATGGTGCCCTCCTGGCTGAGGCCCACGCCGTGGCCGTAGCCGTGGCCGTTGAGCACAACGTCGCCGCTCTTGGCGTCGGTAGTGACCGAGAAGAAAGTGGATTTCAGCTTGAAATCGGTACGCACACGCGTCAGCGGCACGCCCAGAATCTTGGCCTTGCGGTGCGGCTGCTCGAAGGTGAGCAGCGTGTTGCGCACCTCGGCATCCTGAATGTTGAGTTTGTGTGTCTTGGCGAAATAGTTGAGCCACTTGTCTTTAGGTATGACTTTGGTCCAGTTGGACTGCCGCATTCGGAACGAGAAGGTGTCCTGAACCGAGCGCAGATAGGGCAGCGCCGAGCGCCACACGTCCTCCGAATTGGCCGTTTCGCCGCCCGAGTTGGAGTGGAACGGCGTGTCAATCAGCTTGCCGTCGGCGTCGACTATGGTTTCGCCCGACGACTGCATCGTGCCGAGCATAATGTCGGGACGAATGCAGCGGTTCTGATAGGCCTGGCAGTGGACATAGTCGCAGAAATTGAAGCCGTCGGCACGGTGCTTGCCCATATTGCGCAGCGCCCAGGTGCGCGATATGGTGGCCTGGATGCGGAATATGTCGCTCTGCTGGCCGTAGATTTCGGACTGCACGACACCGGCCAGATAGGTCTCGAAGTCCACATCGTTGATAATGCGCAGGTTGCGTGCATCGAACGCCGACACGACAAGGTTGCCCTCGTAGGTGCGCTGCTTCACGCCCTTGGGATTGAGGCACATAATGCAGGCCGTATCGGTGGCACGCAGAATGACCTGCTTGTAAGTACCGTATTCATAGCTGTTTACCGACACTTTTACGCCTGCCGTCGACGGTATCAGTTCGACCGTCATACCCTCGCCGAGCGAGGCCTCGAGCAGCAGCGAATCGCCGGAATAGAGGTCGTAGAGGCCGAGGTCGAACGAGACATAGAGGGCCTCTATATTGTTGTTCGAGAAGAGTCGCACCTTGACGCGCTCGGCACTGGCGGTCAAGACGATAGCTAAAAAAAGGAACAAAAATGCAAGTCGCTTCATTGCTGGTTCAGTTTTGGATTATGATGTCGGCAGTCCGCTCGGAGGCGCCAGGCCCTTCGAGGATGCCAATCAGGCGGTCGTAGCCTTCGAAGATGCGGCTTCGGTTGGACTCGTCGACGGTGATTTTGCGGAACTCGCCGTCGAGAACGCCGTCGTTGAAGTCGCTTTGTATCAGTTCGGTGACGATGGGGCTGTCGGCGATAAGGTTGACGAGGGATATGTACCTGATGCTCTTGCCGATAAGTATGCGCGCGATGAATGCCGAAAGGCGGTTGCACTGGTAGCAGACCACCTGCGGCACACGGAACAGGGCCGTTTCGAGGGTGGCGGTGCCCGAGCAGACAACGGCGGCAAAAGCCGAGGAAAGAATCTGATAGGTGCTGTCGAATCGCAGCTCGACGTTCGTCACATCCTTTGGCAGGCAGCTTTCATAGAACTCCCTACCTATCAGCGTCATAGCGGCAACGACGAAATGAAAGTCGGGATGACGCTGCGCAAGGCGCGCCATAGCTGGCAGCATACGCCGCAGTTCCTGCTTGCGACTGCCTGGCAGCAAGGCGATTAAGGGCTTTTGACGTTCTGCGGCTGTCTGGCCTTCGGCGTTGTCCTGCCGAGCAGCTATATCATTGTGCTGCAGGCGATAGCGTTCCACTTCGTCGAGCAGCGGATGGCCCACGTAGACGGCCTGCGGGAAATTGTTGCGTGCATAGAAGGCCCGCTCGGAAGGCAGGATGTAGCACAGCTTGTCGAGGTCGCGGCGCATCGGGCGAATGCGGCCTTTCTTCCACGCCCATATCTGCGGCGAAATATAGTAGACGTTGCGGAATCCCTTGCTGTGCGTGAACTTGGCAATCTTGAGGTTGAAGCCCGGATAGTCGATAAAAACAACCGTATCGGGATGGAAATCAAGGATGTCCTGCTTGCAGAACTTCAGGTTTCCCGATATTTCGCGCAGGTGCGACACCACCTCGACAATGCCCATAAAGGCCAGGTCGCGGATGTGGCGCACCTGGACCGCCGAGGGCGACGCGGCAGCGGCCTCGGCCATACGGTCGCCACCCCAGAAGCGGATCTGCGCATCGGGCTGACGCTGCAGCAGGGCACGCATCAGGTTGGCACCGTGAAGGTCGCCCGAAGCTTCGCCGGATATGATGTAATACTTCACAACTCAATAGCTTTGGTTCTGAACAACAGGAACATAAATGCAACAAAAGTAACAAAAAGGACGATGATTATCGTCTTGGTGGCCACAGGCAGGTCGCGACGCTTGGCGCAATGGCGCAGCAGCAGGAGCGGTGCGACAAAGCAGATGCCAAACCAGCGCAAGTGGCTTGCAACAGGCTGAGCGGCAACGACAAGCCCGATCCACAGCAAGGCTGCCGTTAAGGCTTCGGAGCCAAGCGAGAGGAGCAGTCCCGTCGGGATGCCGTCGCGTTTGAAAAGATTAGGCATAGAGCTGTTTGATTCGTTCAAGATTCTGATAGTCCGTAAAATCCGTCGTGGTCGGGACGACGGAAACAAATCCGTTTTCGAGCGCCCACTGGTCGGTGTCGGTCTGGCAGTCGTCGCATTCGAAACGTCCGGCAAGCCAATAGTAAGGCCTGCCGTGCGGGTCGATGCGCCGCTCATAGCTTTCGAGCCATCGAGCGCGCGACTGGCGGCAAATGCGGACACCCTTGTAGGCCCCCTGTGACGGGACGGGGAAATTGACGTTAAGTGCCACCTGCTCAGGCAGTCCCTTTTCGAGCACCTTCCTCACAATGCTTTCAACAAATGGCTCGGCAAGGCTGAAATCGGCATCGGGCCGGAAATCGAGCAGCGAGAAGCCGATGGCGTCGAGACCGCTGACCGAAGCTTCGAGAACAGCACCCATCGTGCCTGAATAGAGCACGTTGATGGACGAGTTGCTGCCGTGGTTGATGCCCGACAGGACAAGGTCGGGACGGCGCGGACAGAAATGCTCGGAGCTGACCTTGATGCAGTCGACTGGGGTTCCGTCGCAGACAAACACCTGGCATCCTTCCTCTTGCGAGACGGGGTTGACGCGAATGGGGCGCGACGAGGTGAACGAATGGGCCAGACCCGACGAGTTGCGTTCGGGAGCCATCACTATCACATCGCCGATGCGCCGGGCCACGGAGATGAGGGTCTGTATGCCTTTGGCCTGCAGGCTGTCGTCGTTGGTTATGAGGAAAAGAGGGTTCATCGTGCCAGATAGCTGTGGTCGCGGCCCAGGAAGAAAGAGGCCGGCTGGAGGATGTTGTCGAAAATATAGTATTGTATCAGCACGGTGTCCTTGTTGTCGAGGATGGCGTAGAGGCGGTTGAGGTCGAAGACCTGGTACATCGACGTGTCGGGCATTGCGCGCAGGTCGTCGGGGTTGGAGTATTTGATGTAGGTCTTGAGGCTGTGTGTGTTGCCGTCGATGTCGGTTATGTTGAGTATGGTGCGCGGAGCGGCGGAGAAAGTGGTGTCGAGTTCGACCTTCGGCACGGCGCGGGCATATTCGTCGAAGTTGAGGTTGACAAACGACGACAGCAGCTGCGCCACGCGTGCGGTGTCGAAACCGTCGGCCTGGTGCGGCGGATTGAGCAGATTGAAGACGAAGCCATCCCCTACCCTGTCGACACTGAACGACTCGTCGGGCGTAGCGGGAATCTGCAACTCGACCTTGGCGATGCGCTGCACCGGCAGGCTGACGATGGAATGGCTGCGCCAAGCGTAGTGGTCGACCACAAAGCGCGGTGACAGGCATCCGCGGAAGCCCGGAATGTTGACTATATAAGTGTTCTTGTCGCCTTCGCGGTACATATACGTAGCCATCATATCCTGCGTGTCGTGGCCAACATAGACCACCCTGCGGTTTTGGAAGGGGAAAAGCCTGAATTTGTCGTTGAACCAGCTGATTCTGTAGTCCTTGAAATAGACCTCGACCTTGATGCTCTTGGCAGCCATCTGGCGAATGACATTCTTTTCGGCAGCCTTGTTGACCTGACTGCGGATGCGCATATCCGAAAGCGTCTGCAGCAGCAGGTCGACCGAGTGCTGGTTGGCAGGGAACTGGCCGTCGACAAGCCACAGCGAATCGTTGACATAGTCGAGCGTCACCTGGTGGTTTTCCTTGTCGGCCATATAGATTTTCTCAACACCACCGGGACGGGCAGCAGCCTCGATCTGGAAGTCCTGGCTGAAGGTGCGGCTGCGGCCACGCGACAGGACTATAATTAAAGTAACGATGCCGAGCAGAATGACGGCAAGAGTGATTATGAGTGTTTTACGCGATTTCATCAATTATTGTTTGAAGGTTGTTTTTTAAATTTGAAATAACGTACCACAAGTACGACGGCAGCAAGGAGAAGCACCAGAAGGACAGGGTATGCCACGTTGGCAAACTGGTAGTATGCCCGGCTGTCTTTGACCTTGGCCACATCGAGGCGGCGGATGGCGATGGAGCGCGGACGGGCATCGATCATTGCCTCGTCGCCGGCAAGGTAGTTGATGGCATTAAGAATGAAGGTCTTGTTGGCAAATTCGACGTTCGTGTAACGGTCGTAACCCAGCGGATAGGGATAGCGTCCCTGCTCGTTGATGCCGGTGCCGTTGCGGATGATGTCGCCGTCAGAAACGACAATCATCTGCGTCGGTTTCTCGCACTGCGACTTGTACCCTATCTCGGCCAGCTCGGAAAACGACGATGCCAGCCGATTGCGGAAGAGCGACTGGAAGCGACCTTCGAGCAGCACAGCCACAGGCAGGTTGCTGCGATTGAAGAGCTGGTTGTCGACCTGGATCATTGCATCGCTGAGCTGGATGTTGACAGGGGCATTCTTTATATGGACGTGATCGGACGTGGTGAGGAGGACCGTCTTGTCGATATCATTGTTTATCAAGTCGATGCTGCTTACAAAATCGGTCTTCAGCACGTCAAGGTTACGCACGATGGGATGTTTCGAGTTGGGCACAAGCGTCGGGAAATAGTACCACGGCACAAGCTGCATACGGTTGTCGGCCCCCATCATCGGTATTCCGCGACAGCGATAATCCATCACGAGGTCGGGATTGACGCGGACACCATAGTTGAAAAACATCTCTTCAAGGTTGGTGGGCAGGCGCGTGGCAAAGGTCTGCGGCTTGTCCTGAAGGCTGTCCATATCGGCATCGACGGCATCGACAAGCCAAAGGATTTTGCCGCCATACATAACAAACTGGTCGATGACGTAGAGGTCGCGGTCGGTAAAGGTGGTGAGCGGCTTGGGGACAACCAGGACATCAAACTTGTTGTTGACGGTAATACTCGAATCCTGCATATTCTGCACCCTTCCTGTCAGGGCACTGATATTGCGGTCGAGCGGTACATTCTCCACCGTATAGTCCTCGACGAGCGACATTTGGATGTCGTAGAGGTCGATGTTGGCCAGCTCGCCGTGGCCGAGCAGGAAGCCGACACGAGGCTTGACAGGACGCGACAGGCGGTGCAGAGCCGTCACGAAATTGTATTCCAGATTCTCGACCGAGGCATTGACGACCTCGTCGGTCGACTTGCCGCTGATTCCTGCCGACTGGAGTTGAATGGCCGTTTCGCGGCCCTTGTAGCTCACCTCCATAGCCGGATAGACCACTTGCTGCTTCTGCACGCCATCGCTCTCCGAAGTGACAGGGATCGGCGTCAGGCCTTTCTTGACCAGCGTCTGGTAGAAAAGCATCTTCTCCTCGTCGGTCTTGAATGTGTTGGGATCCACAAACTCGTACTCGATGTTGCGGCTGTAGGCGCGGAACTGGTCGAGCATATTCTTAATGTCGTTGCGGAAACGGCGATACTCGGCAGGCAAATCCTCCCCGTCGAGGTAGACCCTGAACAGTGCCTCATCGTCAATACTCTTCAGCATTTCTTTCGTACTGTCCGACAGGGTATAGCGTTTTTCGGAAGTGAGGTCGAAGCGAGTGAAGATGTAGTGGCTGATAACATTGGCAAAGACTATCACCGCTGCCACCGCTACGATTCCTAATATGTTTTGACAACGTATATTATTGGATTGCATCTTTTTGACTATAAGTTTAAACGTTTGTTCACCGTTTCCATTTGCGCGACTGCAGAACCATCCGGGTCAGCATCAGGAAAAGTGCAATGACGGAAAGAAAATAGACAACATCGCGCGTATCCACTACGCCGCGCGAAATGGATTCATAGTGTGCCTGCAGGCCAAGCGAGCGGAGCAGCAACGCGAAACCGCCGTGCGTGAGTTGGTAGAGCGAATCGAAGCCAAGGTAGCAAAACGCGCACAGCAACGCTGCCGTGATGAAGGCGACAATCTGGTTGCTGGTCAGCGACGATGCAAACAGGCCAACCGACACAAACGCGGCACCGAGGAAAATCAATCCGATGTAGGAGCCGATGACGCTTCCCGTGTCGATGTTGCCAACAGGGTCGCCAAGACGATAGACGGCCCAATAATAGACCAGTGTGGGCAGCAGCGAGACAACCACCAGCGTCAGTCCAGCAAGGAACTTGGCACATACAATGGTGAACTCCGACAGCGGCTTGGTCAGAAGCAGTTCCAGCGTCCCGTTCTTCTTCTCCTCTGCCAGCATACGCATCGTTATGGCAGGAATAAGGAACAAGTAAAGGAAAGGCCCTATCAGGAACAGCCCGTCGAGGCCGGCATATTTATAGTCGAGAATATTGAAACTGCTGCGGAACACCCACAGCATCAGTCCGGTCAGAACCAAGAAAACAATTATGGTCAGATAGCCGATCAGCGACGAGAAAAATAATGACAGTTCTTTTTTATATAATGCGAACATATTCGTGGTTTGTAATTCCTGTAATTTGGTTTTCAATCAAATGACATCAACAAACAAGGCTTTTGTCATTCGAATTTCACCCTCTTGGAAGCATTGGAGCGCCCTTGATACTCGCCGAACGAAAGATCAAGCACTGTTTCGAAAAGCAGCTGTGTGGCCTTGACAATATAGCGGCGGTCGATATTCTCGACAATGTCGCTCGGCACGTGGTTGTGGCGCTTGCCCTTGTAGTTGGTTATAGTTATTGACGGTATACCGACGTGGTCGAAAGCCACAGCGTCGCCCTTGGGCAGCGTCTTGATGCCTATGGCCACATCGCCCGAACAATATGTCGTGTCGACACGCTTGGCCACGCTCCACAGCTGCGGATAGCGCTTGTTGCCCATCACGGCAATGCTGTCGCCGCAACCCACAGAAGCCACATTGACAAAAGCCTCGATACGCTTGAGGGGAGTAAAATTAGACACAAAAATCTGCGAACCAAGGTGCTGCTGCTCGCCAGCGGCAAAAAGGACGAAGACGATGCTGCGCGACGGCTGGTCCTCCGAATACTGCAACATTCGCGCCGTTTCCAGCAGCGCGGCGACGCCCGACGCATTGTCGTCGGCACCGGGGAACAGACAGGTGGTGCCCTGCATACCGACGTGGTCCAGGCTGGCCCCGACAACAACATATTCGTTGGCCATCTTGGGGTCGCTGCCAGGATAGATGCCGACAACATTTGTCGTCAACGCAGCCGGATGATACTTGGCATTGACATCGATTTCGAACTTCTTCCTTATATGGAACGACTGCGGCTGATGAGTGTCATCTATCTTGCGCACAGCCTCTTCCAGGGTCATAGTCTCATTCTGCAGCAGGCGGTCGCCACAGTCGCGCGTGGGCTGGATGACGGGGAACGTGGCCAGGTGAGGCAACGCTCCGTTGTACACCGTGCCCTGCACTTCGTAGGGCGAGCAGGTCGGCGACATATTGATGACCACAAGGCCACAGGCGCCGTGGGCCCTTGCCACGCGGGCCTTGTCGCGAATCTGCACATACTTGTCGGTGACGGCGCTGGGCAGGAACGACGGCACTCCGCTGAGAACCATCACTATCTTGCCCTTGGCATCGACGTTGGCATACTCGTTGAAGGCACCGTTGTCGATGCCATAGCCACAGAAAACGACAGGGGCATCTGCATATCCGCGCCCGGTCATACCTGCGCAGCAGAAATCGCGGCCCAGCACATAGACCTGGCGCGTGTCGTTGGCATTGACATAGCTGTTGAAGGTGCAGTTCTCAATCTTGTTGCACTCCGTCTCGAAATACTGTGCCCAATCGCCATTGTAGGGCTTCACGCCATAGCGTTCCAGCGCCTCGGTGACATAGTCGGCGGCCATCAGAAACTCGTCGGTGCCCGAAAGGCGGCCTTCGTACTTCGACGACGACAGCTCGCGGATATGGCTCAGCAGCGTGTCCAGCGAAGCCTCCTGGGCTGTAGCACGGCCACCGAAAATTGCTGCCAGACAGATGATTGCTGCCGTAAGCCTGCTTGTTTTCATATTCTTTCCTTTCATTGGTTTATAAACGATAGGTGTTTGTGTTCTGTTGTTTTGCCGCTTCACTTGGCAAGCTGCTCCAGCTGGGCTTTGATGGCCGCGATTTTCGTCTCGGCGTCGGCCTTCTTCTGGCGTTCGACGGCGACCACCTTCTCGGGCGCACCGTTGACAAACTTCTCGTTGCCAAGCTTTTTCATCACGCTGGCCAAGAAGCCTTCGGCATATTTCAGCTCCTCTTCAAGCTTCTTGCGCTCGGCCTCGACGTCGATATTCTGCGACATCGGGACAAAGCACTCCGTCGTGCCCACCATAAAACTTATTGCGCCATCCACCTTGGCCTCCACATACTCTATCTTGCCCACGTTGCCAAGCTTCTTGACGATGCCGTCAAAACGGGGATTGAAGCCCTCCTTGTCGCCCTTGACGACATAGAGGTCCAGCACCTCCTTGGGCGACAGGCCCTTGCTGTTGCGCAGGTTGCGCACGCCGGCAATCACCTCGCGCATACGGTCGCAGTCGTCGAGCATACGCTGGTCGAAGAACACACTGGCGGGCATATGCTGCATCATTATGCTGCTTTGCGCCACGAGGTCTTCCTTCACCTTGCTGCTGGTGTCCTGCAGCAGGTGCCAAATCTCCTCGGTGATGAACGGCATAAAGGGATGCAGCATACACATCAGCCGTTCGAAAATGCGTATCGTGGCGTCATAGGTCTCGCGGTCGATGGGCGTGCCGTATGTGGGCTTCACCATCTCGAGGTACCACGAGCAGAAATCGTCCCAAACCAGCTTGTAGGTGCTCATCAGCGCCTCGCTCAGACGGTACTGGTCGAAATCCTTCTCGATCTCCTCAAGCACGCAGGCCATCCTTTGCTCCATCCACTCCACGCTGACGGCATTTTCGGCCGACTGCTGCAGCTCGTCGCTCACGGCCCAGCCTTTCACCAGGCGCAGGGCGTTCCAGATTTTGTTGGCAAAATTGCGGCCCTGCTCGCAGATGCTCTCGTCGAAGGGCAGGTCGTTGCCCGCCGGGGCTGTCAGCAGCATACCCATACGCACGCCGTCGGCGCCGTATTTCTCTATCAGCTCGATGGGGTCAGGGCTGTTGCCCAGGCTCTTGCTCATCTTGCGGCCCAGCTTGTCGCGCACGATGCCGGTGAAATAGACATTCCTGAACGGCACCTCGTCGCGGTATTCCTCGCCTGCCATAATCATACGCGCCACCCAGAAGAAGATGATGTCTGGGGCCGTAATCAGGTCGTCGGTGGGATAGTAATACTTAATCTCCTCATTGTCAGGGTTGCGGATGCCGTCAAAGAGGCTGATGGGCCACAGCCAGCTGCTGAACCACGTGTCCAGCACATCCTCGTCCTGACGCAGCTCGCCGCTGTAGCCGTACTTCTCGGCGGCAATCTTGCGCGCCTCTTCCCCATTCAGGGCAACGACGATTTCGGTTCTCATATCGCCGTTCTCCGTTTTCCGTTCAAAATAGTATGCCGGAATGCGGTGGCCCCACCACAGCTGGCGGCTGATGCACCAGTCCTTGATGTTCTCCAGCCAGTGGCGGTAGCTGTTCTTGAACTTCTCGGGGTGGAACTGTATTTTGCCGTCCTCGACCACTTCGAGGGCTTTCTTGGCTATCTCGCTCATTTTCACGAACCATTGCGTGCTCAGCTTCGGCTCTATCACGGCGTCGGTGCGCTCCGAGTGGCCCACCTTGTTCACGTAGTCCTCAGTCTTCTCGACCAGGCCGGCCTCTTCAAGGTCCTTCATAATGGCCTTGCGGCAGGCAAAGCGGTCCATACCGGCGTACTTGCCGCCGTTGTCGTTCAGCGTACCGTTGTCGTTGAAGATGTTGATGGAATCCAGGCTGTGCTTCAAGCCCAGGTTATAGTCGTTGATGTCGTGCGCCGGCGTGATTTTCAGCGCGCCCGTACCAAACTCGCGGTCCACGTACTCGTCCATAATGATAGGCACCACGCGACCCACGCCGGGCACAACCACGCGTTTGCCCTTCAGCCACTGGTAGCGCTCGTCCTCGGGGTGCACACACACCGCCGTGTCGCCCATAATGGTCTCGGGACGCGTCGTGGCGACGACAATATATTTGTCCTCGCCCTCGACGAAATATTTGAGGTAGAACAGTTTGCCGTGGCTCTCCTTATAAATCACCTCCTCGTCGCTCACTGCCGTCAGGGCCTGCGGGTCCCAGTTCACCATTCGCGCTCCGCGATAAATCAACCCCTTGTTGTAGAGGTCAACAAAAACGCGGATGACGCTCTCGTAGCGCACCTCGTCCATCGTGAACGCCGTGCGGTCCCAGTCGCAGCTGGCGCCCAGCTTGCGAAGCTGCTTCAGAATGATGCCGCCGTATTTCTCCTTCCACTCCCAGGCGTATTTCAGAAACTCGTCGCGGCTCAGGCTGCGCTTGTCGATGCCCTTTTCGGCGAGCATCTTAACCACCTTGGCCTCGGTAGAGATGCTGGCGTGGTCCGTTCCCGGCACCCAGCAGGCATTCTTGCCCATCATTCGCGCGCGGCGCACCAGCACATCCTGAATCGTGTTGTTCAGCATATGGCCCATATGCAGCACGCCCGTCACGTTGGGCGGCGGAATCACCACCGTATAGGCCTTCCTATGGTCGGGCTCGGAATGAAACAGTTTCTTCTCCAACCAGAATTCATACCACTTTTCCTCTACAGCACGAGGATCATATTTCGAAGCAATTTCCATTTATATATATTATTATATTTTGATTACAATAAATTATCTAACAATTCAATACACCACACGAACCCGCAAAAGGCCCCAATGGTTCAAACTGCAAAGATAAGATTTTTTTTTGAAATAGTTCAATTATTTACGACAAACACCTCTCTTTGTATGTGCCATCATCATTTTGACAGCACAAGTATTCAATGCTACAGAATAAAAATATTGAATTTTATTCTATCATACAGAATACTTTTTGCATATCTACAAAATGAAAAATCAACCAAAATGATCATCGAAAAACCAATAAAAAGCATAATATCAGAAGGATACGACCATATCCCTAATATTGTCCATATGTGGAAAAGGCTGCTAATGCCAACGAACCATTAACTCTACATCACCACCACCTTGCGGGTCGTGTGGTTACCAGCCTTCTGCCGACTGGCCAGAATATTGGTATGCAGGCGCAGCGCAACGGCGGGCTGTCCGTTCCGGCTGTTACCTGCACACGGATTGCGGCGCGGCGCTTCTGTTTTTCCCGCCAACTGGGGGGAAGCGCGTACCCTATCTTGCCGCCACCTCCTCCCCTATTTCAACGTTCGTTCAACGTCCGTTCAACGTTACTTCTTCGATTGTATATCGAAGAAATAACGATGAAATAACGAAGATGTAACGAAGAAGTAACGATGATATGCCAGCGCAGATGTCGACCTTTTTCCACTGTGGTTCGCTGATTCAGGTTGTCACTTATGCTTACTGCGGCTGATTTTGGTTGACGGGTTTATAATTATCGACTGTTTTTTGTTGTCAGCCGTCCGTGGTTGCGAATGGAAACGGTTAATCATAACACGAATATAGCTGTACAAACCTGCAAATTAATTTTGCAAGTAAAAAAACGAATTGTACGATTTTTGGGGTCAACTTTAATGACTAATCTCTTTTTATCAACGGCTCAACCTCGTCAAAGAAATCTTTAATTCGATTATACAGCGGGAGCACATCACCCGCACCAAGCATTACCCAATCATCGTAATCACCACTTTGGCGCAATTCAAAAAGACGACCATAATAGTGTCCCATTTCTTTTGATATCAGACCTTTTTCAACAAAATACAGGCCAATCATCCGTATTACTCCAGAAAGCGTATTGGCCTCAATGTTGTGGCTTGCAAGCAATGCTGTTGCCATATAGTAGCAGGCATAGTACATACGGTTTGCCGCAGCAAGCCAATATTCGCCTTCTACAATACCTTTGGTCTCATTCCAAGTATCGTATGCTCTCTTGATTCGCTGTTCGACAAGTGCCTTACGTTCTTCGTCAGTCATTTTCATAGCCTTATCTGGTCTCGTTCTACATTATTATAAAATGGCGTTCCTTTTCGGAGCTGCCAGTCGTCGGATGAATATACCTTTACTGAAAAATACTCACCCAAACTCCAGCCCAAGTCGACTAACGGATATACATATTGTTCATAATCCGCCTCTTCAACCTTTGACTTGTTCAGCAGCAACAGGAAATCCCAATCCGACTCAGGCGTGGCGTCGCCACGTGCCTGAGAGCCGAACAATGACAATTTTGCCCCTTCAGGCATAACAAGCGCCATTGTGCTGCGAACTTTGTCCAATATTGCGGTTTGAGTATTCATATTTTTTGCAAAATTACAAACTTTTTCCGATATGGCAAAAAAAATATTGTGTTGCGCAGGCGAAACGCCGGGCGGGGCAACAAAAAAAGTCCCGGCCGCGAGGGTCGGGACTCCATTGATTCTGTAATTGGCAAGCTGTTAGTGCAGGAATGCCAGCAGGATACCGGCAGCCACTGCCGAGCCCACCACGCCGGCCACGTTGGGACCCATAGCGTGCTGGAGCAGATAGTTGGTCTTGTCGTACTCAAGGCCCACATTGTTCGACACGCGGGCGGCGTCGGGCACGGCCGACACGCCGCTGTTGCCGATAAGCGGGTTGATCTTGTTGCCCTCTTTCAGGAAGAGGTTCATAAACTTGACGAAGAGCACGCCGAAGAAGGTTGCCACGATGAACGAACCGGCACCGAGGGCGAAGATGAGCACCGAACGGCCGGTGAGGAACGTGGTGGCCTGGGTCGATGCACCGACGGTGATGCCGATGAGCAGCGTGCAGATGTTGACGATGGCATTCGATGCCACCTCGCTCAGACGTTTGGTCACGCCGCACTCTTTCAGCAGGTTACCAAAGAAGAGCATACCCAGCAGGGGCAGGCCCGACGGCACGATGAAGGCACAGAAGATGAGGCCCAGGATGGGGAACGAAATCTTCTCGAGCTTGGTCACCTGGCGCGGCGGACGCATACGGATGGTGCGCTCCTTCTTGGTGGTCAGCAGGCGCATAATAGGCGGCTGGATGACGGGCACGAGGGCCATATACGAGTAGGCCGACACGGCGATGGCACCCATCAGGTCGGGAGCCAGCTGCGACGACAGGAAGATGGCCGTCGGGCCGTCGGCACCGCCGATGATGCCGATGGCGCCAGCCTCGTTGGGAGCGAAGCCCAGAGCCAGAGCGCCCATATAGGCGGCGAAGATACCCACCTGGGCGGCAGCACCGATAAGCATAAGTTTGGGGTTGCTGAGCATCGCCGAGAAGTCGGTCATAGCGCCGATGCCCAGGAAGATGAGCGGCGGATACCAGCCGTTCTGCACACCGTGATAGAGGATGTGCAGCACCGAGCCGTCCTCATAGATACCGATCTTCAGACCCGGATAGAACGGGATGTTGCCCACTATCATACCGAATCCGATCGGGACCAGCAGCAGCGGCTCAAACTCCTTCTTGATACCCAGAAAGATGAATATCAAGCCGATTAAAATCATTATAATGTGGCCCCATTCGACGTTGGCAAAGCCCGTGTAGTGCAGAAACTGCACCAGCTGGGTTGACATAAAGTCCATAAAGCCACCTGAAGCTAAAAGATTCATTGTTGTTTCTGTTTAGAGGTTTGTTAAACGTTCTATTTAACCATAAACTTCGTACGAAAACGGTAACGGAAAACACAACTGGCTATCGCGTCATTTTCGTTTTCGTCCAAGTTACAGTTATCCAATAACTACCATTACGTCGCCTTCGAGGACGGAGTCGCCCTTGCGGACCTTGACTTCGGTAACGGTGCCTTCGACATCGGCCTCGATGTTGTTCTCCATCTTCATAGCCTCGAGCAGCACAACCGTCTGGCCAGCCTTGACCTTGTCGCCGACGTTGACGAAAACGTCGAGGATGGTGCCGGGCAGCGGCGTGGTGACCTTCGAGCCCTTCGAAGCAGCTGCCGGAGCCGAGGTCTGGACGGCGCCGCCGGGGGCTGCGCTGACGCGCGGAGCCGTGCGGGTAGTCATAACAACCTGTTTCTGTTTCAGTTCCTTGTCGACGGTAACCTTATATGGTGTGCCGTTGACATCCAATTTTATTTCCTGGCCTTCAACCTCGTTGATATCAACCGAGTATTCCGTGCCGTTTATTTTGAATTTGAAATTTTTCATCGTTATAACGATTTTATTGTTTTTATTATAAGAAATCAAATTTTCACAAAGCCACTGCCGCTTCCAATCCGAATATTCTTGCCAACGGAGAGCCTTCACCGTATGATGCATCGCGTTTTTCACACTGTAAAGTACCATACAATCCAACTCTAAATTTTTCTGTAATCATTACAGTACAATCCACTGTAAATACTCCAGAAAGACAAGCTGCCTGGAATAGGGATCCGTTTACAGATGTCGCAGAGAAAACATCCAATCCAATTGCAGCAACACCACCTATCTTAATTCTACGGAAAACATCAAAACCACTTCCCAAGCCCAAATATACAGTATTTGAAAAGCAATGAGATTTATCTCCGGCATTAAGAGTTAACGAATTACGTCTATACGTGTTATTGACGATATCACCTACAACAAAATTCAGGTATGGTATAATAGAAACATCATACTGCAGTTGGAAGTTGTGTCCACTGTGCTGGTTGAAAGTGGCATAGCCCGTTCTGAACACAAAATTCTGATTATCTCCGAAAAAGGAATTATTTTGACTCCAAAGCGCTACTGGTAAAACCATAACTATTATTAACACTATCTTTTTCATACAAAATATAATTTATTTATTGAAAGATAATAAGAATTTTAAGCATATTCAAATAAGCTACCTATTTGAATTGAAATAATGATTCATATTGTAGAACTTGGCGTTCCACGGAGTCCAGGCGCGTTCCACCTTCTGGATGGTGATGACGGTGTTTTCCTCGTCGTGCATCTCCTCGTCATACATATAGATGGCAGCGGCAATGGCGGCATAGATCTCGCCCGAAGTCTCGGAGGCCGAGGGGCTCGCAACGGCGGCGTTGCTCTTGGCGGCAGCCTTGTTGGCCTTGCGGTCCTGAGTCTTCATAATAAGTTTGCCATAGCCTTTCAGTATCAGCGAAATGCAGAGCAGAGCAAGGAACACCACCGAGACGGCAACCACCGTCAGGCCGATGCCGATGGGGTCCGACTCGCGGATGCGGTCGGCCTGTTTGGGCACGTGGTAGTGGAGACTGGTGGCGTGGCCCTCGTCAGTGCTGATGTTGGCGACACCGTTGCCCAGGTCGAGCACATTGATGTCGTAGCCCAGCGGGTTGCGGCCCACAACGATAATCTCGTCGGGGAAAACCTTGAAGGCATAGCTGCAGCAGCTGAACGAGACGCGGTTCACCTCGTTGCCCTCGAGGTCGACGACGGCAAGGTAGGAAGAATCCTTCTTTGACGAAGCGAGATAGAGCACATAGCCATCGAGAAAGCCGACACTCTTGGGACGCAAGATGTTGGCAAGGTCGTGACGGCCACGGGGTTCGTCGGCCAGCACACGGATGGTAGTGGAGTCGAACGACAACTTCTCGTTGCGGAAGATGATGTCGACCGTGTTGTCGATGCTGTCGATAACGACAAACATATCCTGATTGCCGACATAGCAGGCCTGCACAGGCAGGAAGTCGTTGACATCGACGCCGATGCCGCTTTGAGGATTGTTGGTCTCAAAGTGGGTCAGCACAGTGTCATCTGCTCCCTCGCCTATGTTCTGCGCACGCAGTGGTGCCAGGCAGAGCGTCAGGGCGAAGAAGCCGGCTGTTAATAATTTATGTATATTCATCTTTTAATTATCTGTTTAAGTTTGTTGTGATTGCCGAAGGGCTGGGGCTGCGGGTCTTGCAACAGGCAGCCCCCCACCTTTCAACATTCAGAGAACCCCAGTATTACTTGTGGCTCTCACATTCTTTCTTGCATCCCTCGCCCTGCTCTTTGCAGCACTGGCCTTCGGCAGCGGCTTTTTCCTTGCAGCACTGGCCTTCACCCTTGCACTGAGGTTTCTGATGGCAGGCGCTGCTGTCGGGGCAGGTGCAGTTCTCGCAGTTGGCAGCCAGGCACACGCTGTCGGGGCAGGTCATCTGGCAGTGCTTCATACACTGCTGCTCGCACTGCTCCATAGTGGCACCGGTGGTGTCGGCAGCGATAGTGTCTTCTGTCTTGGCGTTGCCGTTGCAGGCAACCATTGCGAAAGCAAAAGCGATTCCGAGGAATCCGTTGATTAAAGCTTTTTTCATTGTTTTATAAATATTTGAAAATAAAAAAGTTTTTTTACAAATTAACAATAACTGATTATTTCACATAGCCGCCGCCTTTCAAAGGAGAGCCATAGAAATGGAGTGGGCCCCAGCCGTTTGAATACTTGTCGTTTCCAAGCGTGAACCATACCAGTTCCTTCGCGATACCACCATCGCGAATGGCTGCGACATCGATATAGCGTTCGACAACAATACCAAGGACATTCTGAACCTCCACCCAATGGTCGCCGGTAATGATAACCTCGCTGTAGCCAGCCGTCGGGAAGCGTTTCTGAAGAACCTTGAGAGCTTCGCTTCTCAGTTGAGGCGTATTCAAGGCGCTACCTGCAGGACGGCTGATATATTTGATGTTGTCTTTTGAATTATTGGCAATAGCCTGCTGAAGCATAGTGCAAGCCAAGTCGCATTTGGCAAAGCTTTCACTGCTCTTGGCCACATCTGATCCTGAAAGGATTGTGGCGCAGTTCTTCAGCCAGACAAGACCTTTCTGATGGTTTGCCAAATCTTTTTCGGGAACGTATGTGAATTCGGCAGGATAATGTGCGAATTTGAACTTACTGTCTTTGGGGTCCAAAGCAACGCCTGCACCAGCGCCTACGATAGGAGAAAGCCACGCACCTTTCGCCACCTTTATGTTGCCATTGGCGTCAGTGGTAGTTTTCAATTCCATAAACTTGAATGCAAGACCTTTGTCCACTTCATCCTGAAGTTCTTCAAAAAGCGCAACCTGCTCCTTAAGGATCTTCAGATTGGGGCGAAGTTTAAAATCAGGGTCATAATCGTCTATTCTGTCTGGCAAATTATTTACAATATCGATGATACGATAATTGTATGTTGCCATACGGGAGTCGATCATACGTTTGAACTTGTTGATGGTTTCTACATCAAAAGATCCGAGCTGTTCAACAAAATCGCGTATCGGTGTGACCTGATCCTGTTTCCCCTGTTTCTTCATATCCTGAATCCAGTAATAGTCAATCAGTTTGGGGATATCGGGTTGATCCTTTCTGTATTCGGTGAGATGTTCAAGCTGGTCGAGGGCCCATTTCTGCTCGTCGTTGAGGGCAGCCATTCTGGCATCCATTCTGGCCTTGTCCTGCAGGGCGTGCTCCTCTTCAAGACTCATAGGCTTTTTGCCTGGGGCATTGTTGTTTATGGCGCTCTTCACAGTCTGTTTGGCCTTGTCTTTAAGGCCTTTCAGGTTGACCTGGGCGTTGGAAGTCAGCGGAGCCGACATAGCCAGCATAGCCGCAAGAATAAAAATACCGTTTCGTTTCATAATAATCGTTGTTTTGTGATTACAAATTAATTACAGTGGTATGTTGCAGTGCTTCTTGAGCGGCAGCGAATCCTTCTTGGTGGCCAGGGCCTGCAGGGCGCGGATGACGCGGAAGCGGGTGTTGCGCGGCTCGATGACGTCGTCGATGTAGCCGTACTTGGCAGCGTTGTAGGGATTTGCGAACTGGTCGTTGTATTCCTTCTCCTTCTCGGCCATAAACTTGGCTTTCTCCTCGGGGTCGGTGATTTCCTTCAGAGCGCGGCCCTGCAGCACCTCGGTGGCACCGCTGGCACCCATAACGGCAATCTGAGCCGTCGGCCAAGCATAGTTGATGTCGCTACGCAGCTGCTTGCACGACATAACGATGTGTGCACCGCCGTAGCTCTTGCGCAGAGTGACGGTGACCTTGGGCACCGTGGCCTCGCCATAGGCGAAGAGGAACTTGGCGCCGTGGGCGATGACGCCGGCATACTCCTGGCCCGTGCCGGGCAGGAAGCCGGGGACGTCGACGAGCGTCACGATAGGAATGTTGAAGGCGTCGCAGAAACGCACGAAGCGGGCACCCTTGCGGCTGCTGTTGCAGTCCAGAACGCCGGCCATCGACTTGGGCTGGTTGGCGACAACGCCTACCGACACGCCGCCGAAGCGGGCAAAGCCGACCACCAGGTTGGGGGCGAATTTCTCGTGAACCTCAAGGAACTTGCCGTCGTCGACGATGGCGTGGATGATATCCTTCACGTCGTAGGCCTGGTTGGGGTTCTCGGGGATGATGGAGTTGAGGCTGTCCTCGAGGCGGTCGATCGGGTCCTCGGTGGGAACATAGGGAGCCTCTTCAAAGTTGTTCGAGGGGATGTAGCTGACAATGTCGCGGATCAGCTGCAGGGTGGCCTCCTCGGTCTCGCCCACGAAATGGGCCACACCGCTCTTGGTGGCGTGAACCATAGCGCCGCCCAACTTGTCGGTGGTGACATCCTCGCCCGTGACGGTCTTGACAACCTTCGGGCCGGTGAGGAACATATAGCTGTTCTCCTTCGACATCAGGATGAAGTCGGTCAGCGCGGGGCTGTAGACCGAGCCGCCGGCGCAGGGGCCGAAGATGGCGCTGATCTGGGGCACCACGCCCGAGGCAAGGATGTTGCGCTCGAAGATTTCAGCGTATCCGGCCAGCGAGTTGCAGCCTTCCTGGATACGGGCTCCACCCGAGTCGTTCAGACCGATAACGGGGGCGCCGACCTTCATTGCCTGGTCCATAACCTTGCAGATTTTGAGCGACATCGTCTCCGACAGCGAGCCGGCAAAGACGGTGAAATCCTGAGCAAAAACGTACACCTGGCGGCCGTCGATGGTGCCGTAGCCCGTCACCACGCCGTCGCCGAGGAACGACTGTTTCTGCATATCAAAATTGGTGCAACGATGGGTGACAAACATATCGAACTCCTCGAACGAGCCTTCGTCGAGGAGCAGTGCAATGCGCTCGCGGGCCGTCAGTTTGCCCTGTTCGTGTTGTTTGTCGATGCGCTTCTGACCGCCGCCCATCTTGGCTTCGTTTCTCTTGTCGAGAAGTTCTTTTATTTTTTCTTCAAATGCCATATTTGAATTGTTTGTAGGTTTATAATGTGAGACTTGCACGCGGCCCTTAGCGAACCGGCTCCGACTCGAAAATTCTTGTTTTTATTTGCAGCACAGTTCGGTCAGTACGCCCAGGGTGCTCTTCGGATGCAGAAAGCCGATGTTGAGATTCTCGGCACCCTTGCGGGCCTGCTGGTCGATGAGGCGGACGCCCTTCTCCTTGACTTCGTTGAGGGCTGCGTTGGTGTCCTCGACGGCGAAAGCGATGTGGTGCATTCCGCCCTTACCGCCGTTCTTCTCGATGAACGAGGCAATGGTGCTCTCGGGGCAGGTGGGCTCGAGAAGCTCGATTTTGACATCGCCGATTTTGAAGAACGCTGTCTTGACTTTCTGGTCTGTAACCTCCTCAATGGCATAGCATTTGAGGCCCATTACATCTTCCCAGTACTTGATGGCTTCATCCAGATTGGTAACTGCGATACCAATGTGTTCGATGTGTGAAGGTGTCATTTTTCTTGTTGTTTTTATATGTTAATATTAATTTACTTT
>DFHL01000123.1:0-15228 GCA_002371315.1 Bacteroidales bacterium UBA3724
AGTCTTTTAAGTTCGGCAGATTTGAATTGCCAAATCTTATCCTGCAAAATAACCTATATGTATAATAATTCCTATAAAAAAAAGCTATACCCAACTCACGTAGGGTATAGCCAACCTAAAAATTGTACTATGAAAAAGAAAACTTCTTAAATTAATGTACCTGAATCAGGTCAGGCAACCTTGAGACTTATGCCTCTGCAGGAGCTGCAGGAGCGTCCTCGTTGACAACCTCGAGATTGAGGGTGGCCTTGATATCGCGATAGATATTGACCAGAGCGGTATAGGTACCAACCTCCTTGATCTTCGAACCGTCGACAACGATCTTCTTGCGCTCAACATCATAGTTGTACTGAGCCTTGAGGGCGTCAGCAATCTGAATGTTGTTGACAGCACCGAACAGCTGGCCATTTTCACCGACCTTAGCGGCGATGCGGACATTCTTGCCATCAAGGGCAGCCTTCAGAGTTTCAGCATCCTTGCGGATCTTCTCCTCTTTGAAAGCACGCTGACGAAGCGTTTCAGCAAGGATTTTCTTGTTAGTAGGAGTGGCGATGATAGCCAGACCCTGCGGAAGGAGATAGTTGTTGGCGTAACCATTCTTCACAGTTACCACATCATCCTTATAACCCAGATTTACAACGTCTTGTTTCAGTATAATTTCCATTTGTTCTTTCTCCTTCTTTGATTACTTTAAACAATCGGCAACATAGGGAAGCAGAGCCAGGTGACGGGCACGCTTGATTGCCTGCGAAACTTTCTTCTGGTACTTGTTCGAGGTACCGGTGATGCGACGGGGAAGGATCTTGCCCTGCTCGTTGACAAACTTCAGCAGGAAGTCAGCGTCCTTATAGTCGATATACTTGATGCCGAGCTTTTTGAAGCGGCAGTATTTCTTGCGCTGCGTCTCGACAGCGATAGGAGTCAAATATTTGATTTCACTTTCGTTAGCCATAATTCTATTTCTTTTAAATGGTTTTGAAATTCTTGCGCATTACCAGTCGTTTATGCCTCGGCGGGAGCAGCCTCGACGGCGTTCTGCTTGGCAGCGCGTTTCTTCTCGTTGTAGGCGATGGCGTGCTTGTCCAGCGACACGGTGAGGAAGCGAAGCAGGCGCTCGTCGCGCTTGTAGGCAATCTCAAGGTCGGCAATCAAGCTACCTTCTGCCTTGAATTCAATAAGATAATAGAATCCTGACGATTTCTTCTTGATCGGGTAGGCCAGCTTACGCATACCCCAATTGTTCGTGTAGACGATTTCGGCACCGCGGTTGGTGAGGAAGTCCACATACTTTTTTACCGTTTCCTTCATCTGATCTTCAGACAAAACGGGAGTTACAATGAAAACGGTTTCGTATTGATTTACCATTATTAATTAAAATTTGTTAGTTGATTAATATCAGAGCCACTTTGCGGACTCGAACCGCAGACCTACGCATTACGAATGCGTTGCTCTACCAACTGAGCTAAAGTGGCAGACTTACAAGGTGCGGTGCAAAATTTAAGGGAAAAGAATTGTCGGGGTGAGAAGACTCGAACTTCCGGCCTCCACGTCCCGAACGTGGCGCGCTAGCCAACTGCGCTACACCCCGAAGTGTGGTGTCCTGGCAGGGATTCGAACCCTGGACCCATTGATTAAGAGTCAATTGCTCTACCAGCTGAGCTACCAAGACATTTATCATTATTTCAAACTACTCTTTTCAGTACTCCGGGTGGGACTTGAACCCACACGCCCTTGCGGGCAAGGGATTTTAAGTCCCTCGTGTCTACCATTCCACCACCAGAGCATCAAAATCTGGTTGGAGACTTTGAGCGGAAAACGAGACTCGAACTCGCGACCCCGACCTTGGCAAGGTCGTGCTCTACCAACTGAGCTATTTCCGCTTGCATATTTCAATAACCTCTCTTTTTTTGAGCGGAAAACGAGACTCGAACTCGCGACCCCGACCTTGGCAAGGTCGTGCTCTACCAACTGAGCTATTTCCGCTGACTCCTCTTTCATCAGGGTCGCCATCTTGTTTTCGAGGCCTTTTTCCCGTCAAAAGCGAGTGCAAAAGTACACACTTTTTTTAAACTGACAAAAAAAAATCATTTTTTTCCTACAATTTTTTTTATTTCGTTCAATTTCAAGAGCGCTTCAATCGGCGTAAGTGTATCTATATCAATATCTAAAATCTTGTCTCGGATTTCAAGCAAAGTAGGGTCGTCAAGCTGGATAAAACTGAGTTGGAAGCCCGGTTCGGGGTCATTTTTTTTCTCTTTTTTCGTTTTTTTCGCACTTTTTGAGTCGGAAATTTTCTCGTTTTTCGACTCCAGAAGTTCCAACATCTGGTGCGCCCGTTTCAGCACCTGGGGCGGCATACCGGCCATACGTGCCACGTGGATGCCGAAGCTGTGCTCACTGCCGCCCATCTCCAGTTTGCGCATAAATATGACCTTATTGCCCACTTCTTTAACTGAAATATGGTAGTTCTGTATGCGCTCAAACTGGTCGGCCATCTCGATAAGCTCGTGATAGTGAGTGGCAAACATCACCTTCGGACGCACCTTTTTGTTGTCGTGCAGAAACTCCGTTATGGCCCAGGCTATCGAAATGCCGTCGTATGTGCTTGTGCCGCGCCCTATCTCGTCGAGCAGCACAAGGCTGCGGTCGCTGACATTGTTCAGGATACTGGCCGTTTCGTTCATCTCAACCATAAACGTCGACTCGCCCGACGAGATGTTGTCCGACGCGCCCACACGTGTAAATATCTTATCCACAATGCCTATCGTAGCCGACTGGGCCGGACAGTAACAGCCTATCTGCGCCATCAGCACTATCAGCGCCGTCTGGCGCAGCAGCGCCGATTTGCCCGACATATTGGGGCCTGTGATGATGATTATCTGCTGCTTGTCGCGGTCCAGGTAGACATTGTTCGACACATATTTCTCGCCTAACGGCAGTTGCGTCTCAATCACCGGATGGCGACCCTCCTTGATGTCAATGGTCGTTCCTTCGTTCAGCTTGGGACGGCAGTAGCCATTGGCAAGCGACACCGCCGCAAAACTCTGCAGGCAGTCCAGCTGCGCAATCAGCTGCGCGTTGAACTGTATCGGCTGCACATACTCTGTCAGCGTTTGCAGCATCTGCTCATACAGCAGGTTTTCAATGGCTTGCATCCGCTCCTCAGCGCCAAGTATCTTCTCCTCATACTCCTTCAGCTCGGGCGTGATGTAGCGTTCGGCATTGGTCAGCGTCTGGCGCCGGATCCACTCTTGCGGCACCTTGTCGCGATGCGTGTTGGTCACTTCCAGATAGTAGCCGAATATATTGTTGAAGCCCACCTTGAGCGACGGGATGCCCGTGCGCTCGCCCTCGCGCTGCTGCAGGTTCATCAGGTACTCCTTGCCGCTGCCTGCCAGCGAGCGCAGCTCGTCCAGCTCGGCATTGACGCCGTCGGCTATCACGTTGCCTTTATCCACCTTGACAGGCGCATCCTCGTTGATTTCCTTGTCGATCTTCTCGTATATGGCGTGGCACACATTAAGTCGCTCGCCATAAAGCTGCAAGGCCGCATTCTTCGTCTTGGAACACAACCCCTTGACGGCATCGATCTCGAACAGCGACCGCTTCAGCTGCAGCAGCTCGCGCGGATTGATGCGCCCCACGGCCACCTTCGATATCAGACGCTCCAGGTCGCCGATGCCGCGGATATGCTGCCGCAGCTCGTCGCCAAAAGCACCGTCCAGCACCAGCTGGTCCACCACCGACAGGCGCTGCTCGATGGCAGCCACCTCCTTGATAGGCATAACGATCCATCGCCTCAGCAGGCGCGACCCCATCGGCGTAAGGGTCTGGTCGATGGTGTCAATCAGCGTTTTGGCATTGGCGTTGGGCGAATGCACCAGTTCAAGGTTGCGGATCGTGAACTTGTCAAGCCACACATACTTGTCCTCCTCGATGCGCGTCAGGCGGCAGATGTGCTGCGTGCGGTCGTGCTGCGTCTCCTGAAGGTAGTAGAGCGCCGCACCGGCGGCGATGACACCCTCGCCAAGTTCCTCGACGCCAAAGCCTTTGAGCGACGTGGTGCCAAACTGCTTCATCAGCAGCTCCTCAGCAAAATCGGTAGTGAACACCCAGTCGTCGAAGGTGTTGGTGTAGTATTTCTCGGGAAATTCTTCCTGAAAACGCTGCAGCATCTTGCGTTGCAGCACCACCTCGGTAGGGTGGAAATTCTGAAGCAGCTTATCTATATAATGTATATCGCCCTGCGCCACATAGAACTCGCCCGTCGACACGTCGAGGAAGCTGATGCCGCTGATCCGCTCCGTCAGGTGCAAGCCGCACAGGAAGTTGTTCTCCTTGACTTCCAGCACCATATCGTTGTACGACACGCCCGGGGTCACAAGCTCGGTGATGCCGCGCTTCACAAGGCCCTTGGCGGCCTTGGGGTCTTCGAGCTGCTCGCAGATGGCCACCCTCTGCCCGGCCCTGACCAGGCGCGGAAGGTACTGTTCCAAAGCGTGATAAGGGAACCCCGCCATATCGGTATAGGTCCCCGACCCGTTCGACTTGCGTGTCAGGGTTATGCCCAATATGCCTGCACTTTTGGCGGCGTCGCTGCCGTAGGTCTCGTAGAAATCGCCCACACGGAACAGAAGCATCGCATCGGGAAACTTCTTTTTCATCTCCAGATACTGCCTCATCAACGGGGTGTTGCTCTCTTTTTTGCTTTCTTTTGCTGCCACAGATCTATTCTATTTTGAAATGCAAAATTACGCAAAAAATTCCTTGCACATCAACGCCACAAAAAAATAGATTGCACAAAAACGCGCAATCTATTATGCTAAAAGCTTTTACAAGTTAGCAACTTGATGCAGTCGCTACGATAATCCGATTTTTCACTTTGTTGGGGGAAATGCGTTCTAACGCACTCTTTCGTCCTCACGAGTCGCGTTTCTCAGTCGCGGCCGCTGAGGTAGATCATAACGTAGTACAGCAGCGTGGCCAGCGACGTCAGCGCGGCGACGACGTAGGTGTAGGCCGCCGAGCGCAGCGCGCTTTCGGCATAGGGGTGCGTGTCGGGACTGGTGATATTGTGCGTGTTGAGCCACACCAGGGCGCGCTTCGAGGCGTCGATCTCGACCGGCAGGGTGATGAACGAAAACAGCGTCGTCACGGCAAAAAGGATGATGCCCGCCAGCAGAAGCGTGGGGAACTTCTGCACCATCAGGATGCCGATGAAGAGGATCCAGGGCGTGAACTTGTTCGACACGTTCACCGCCGGCACCATCCGCGAGCGCAGCCCCAGCCAGTAGTAGGCCGTGGCGTGCTGCACGGCGTGGCCGCACTCGTGCGCGGCAACGGCGGCGGCGGCCACGCTGGTGCCGCGATACACGTCGCGGCTCAGGTTGAGCGTCTTGTTCACCGGATTGTAGTGGTCGCTCAGCGTGCCGTTCACCTCCTGCACCGTCACGTCGTGTATATCGTTGTCTCTCAGCATCTGTTCGGCCACCTCGCGGCCCGTCATATTGTAGTTCATCGCAATTTTCGAGTACTTCCTGAACTTCGACTCCACACTTTTCGAAGCCACCAGGCTCAGAACAAACAGCACACCGAAAATAATCCAGATAAGTGAAATGTTCATACTTTTGCTTTGTTTTGTTTTCTAACTGACTTTGATTTGCTTTCAATCCAAATGCCGCTCCCTTTCGGATTTCGCGACACCATAAAACGCCCCGGCCCCGCAAATATTGTATTCCGCCTTACGATTTTAGGAAAAAATAACACACTCCGTCCAAAAAACAGCGCCTCCGCCATCGCCGCCTCGCCCTCCCGGCCCCCGTCCCGACATCGCCGTCGACGGCCCTCGCCTGCCGGAAATTCCTACAAGCATCATACAAAAATCTTATCATATTTTTCAACAGTAGAAGTTGGGAAGAATTTGATAAGAACTTGGGTAGAATTTGGTAAGAAGATGGTACCTCGAAATCAGGGGGTTAAGAAAGGGCATTTTTGGCCCGTTTTTTGGAGTTATCAACAGGTTTTGGAGCCCATTTTCCATCAACCCCGAAATTTTGGCACGGTTTTTGATAATATACATATATATATAATACTCCCCTGCAACAATTAATCTGCCTAAGAAGCCTAAAAAGCCTACCCCGCCTAACAAAGCCCCGCCCCCCCAACAATATTCCTTGCATTTCCGAATATTTTCGTATCTTTGCACCTGGTTTGGTCGCCGAAAACGACGGGCAAAAACACTGCATCACCGTAGCAGACAGCCCGTTAGGCGTCAAAAGGGAACAATGTGAAATCCATTGGCAGTCCCGCTGCTGTAAGTTCCGCAAAAGGCAGCCCCAAGCAAGCCACTGTGCGTCGCCACAGACGTATGGGAAGGCCGGGGCACCGGAACAGAGCCAGAAGACCTGCCAGACCGACAGCTATTAACGCCTTCGAGGAAAGGGCATTAGTTATGAAACGTATACTATCCGCCAAAGACATATCATCCCTTGTGCTGGCCCTTGCAATGTGGGCCACAGGCATCGCGCCCCTTGCCGCACAGGACACCACCAGCCGGCACACACCACAGCGCCAAGAACTTACACCCGTTGTCGTAACCAAAGGCAAGCGCCCGTCGGCGACGCTGTCGCAGGCGCCCGTGCAGGTGGTCGACAGCAAGCAGATGGAACGCAGCGGCGCGCTGCTGCTGAGCGATGCCGTCAGGCAGATGGCCGGCGTGACGCTGCGCGACTATGGCGGCGTCGGCGGTATGAAGACCGTCTCGGCGCGCGGCCTGGGCAGCCAGTTCAGCACGCTGAGCATCGACGGCGTTGCCGTCAACGACGCCCAGAACGGGCAGGTGGACCTGGGGCGCTACCTGCTGGCAGGCAGCGCTTTCGTCAGCCTCAGCAACGGCCAGCAGGACGAGATGCTGCTGTCGGCACGCGCCACGGCGGCGGGCAGCGTCATCAATATGGAGACGCACGAACCATCGTTCCTGCCGGGCGAGCGGACGCATCTGCGGCTGGGCACCGAGGTGGGCAGCTTCGGGATGCTGTCGCCGTCGCTGAGCATCGACCGCCGGCTGGGCAAGCGGCTGTCGCTCACCGCTTTCGGCAACTGGCTGCAGAGCCGCGGCAACTATCCCTTCACGCTCTACTACACGCCCTCGCACCAGGACAGCTCGTCGGTCGAGCGGCGCGAGCATTCGGCGATGTGGATGGCCACGGGCGACATTTCGCTTTTCTTCCGCCCCGCGCTGAACAGGCTGCTCACGGCCAAGGTGCACTATGTGCAGGGCCACCACGAGCTGCCGGGACCCGTGTTCTTCTACGTCAGCGGCGGCTCGGAAGAGACCCGGGAAAAACTCTTTTTTGCGCAGCTGAAATACAGCGAGGCATACAGGAAAATAAGCTGGCAAGCCATCGGCAAATACCAGTACACCAACGACATATACGAGAATTTCAAAGCCCCCACCCTGTCGCGCTACCAGATGAACGAGTATGGGCAGCAGGAGGGCTACCTGTCGGGCAGCATCGTGTGGCGCCCGGCCGAGGGGCTGGCTGCCAGCCTGGCAAGCGATGCCGCGCTGACGACGCTGCACAGCAACCTGGCGACCAACAGCGAGGTGCGTCGCGGTACGTCGCTGACCGCCGCCGCACTGCAGTGGTCGAGCCCGCGCCTCACGGCCAAAGCCAACCTGCTGGCCACGGTGGTCGGCGAGAAGGCCAGCGACAATCCCTACAGCGTCACCTACCGCCGGCTGTCGCCATACGCCGGCATCAACGTCAAACCGCTGGCCAAGAGCAATCTGCGTCTGCGCTATTTCTTCAAAGAGACCTACCGGGTGCCTAATTTCAGCGAGATGTACTATTTCGTTATGCCGCTGGACACGCTGCGGCCCGAATGCGCCAGCCAGCACAACGTCGGCATCGCGCTGCCGCTGTGGCAGACCGTGAGCGGCGACTCGACGCTGACGAGCACCTTCTCGCTCACCGTCGACGGCTACCGCAACAGGGTGAAAGACAAGATTATCGCTGTTCCGCGACAGAATATGTTCATCTGGTCGACGATGAACCTTGGAAGGGTGGACATCACCGGTCTCGACATCAATGGCACCGCCGACTGGCGCTGGAGCAAGATAGGCATCAGTGCCACAGCGACATACAGCCTGCAGAACGCCGTGGACCACACCGATCCCGACAACCCCAAAACCTACGGCCACCAGATACCCTACACGCCGCGCCACAGCGGCGGACTGACGCTCTACGTGCAGCACCGCTGGGCGAACGTCGGCTACAACTGTATGCTTGTCGGACGCCGCTACGACCAGCAGCAGAACAGCGACGAATCGATGCTGCCGGCCTACGCCGACCACGGCATCACGGCCGACCGCACCTTCGAGCTGCCTGTGGGCGACCTGCGCGTGCAGGTGCAGGTGCTGAACCTGCTCGATGTGCAGTACGAGGTGGTCCGCTCCTACCCGATGATGGGCCGCAACTTCAGAGTTTCAATCAGATACGAATTCTAACAAATAATAATAATGATTCCTATGAAAAAAACATTTCTCAAAGCAATGGCCGTGCTGACCGCTCTGTCGGCTACGGTATTTTTCACCGCTTGCGACGACGACCCCGTCAAGCCTGACGAAAACACCACCGAAGTCAGTTTCGAAAATCCGCGCTTTATGGCCGAAGCCGACGGAAGCATCTACGTCACCAGCTACTATCCGCTTGGCGTGGCACGCTTCGACATTGGACAGCAGAAGTTTACGGACTTCTGCAAGCTGGGCCAGTTCCATCCCGAAGGCATTGCTGCCGCCGGCGGCAAGCTCTACATTGCCAGCAGCAGCATCTCGGACGAGAGCGGCACCTACAGCTACGACAACAAGCTGTATGTCGTCGACATAGCCTCGTTCAAGCTGGTGGACAGCATCACTGTGGGCCTCAATCCGCAAATCGTTAAGCGGCTGGACGACAACCACATCGTGTTCAACACCTGGGGCAATTACACCACCGACCTTGGCGGCACCTACATCCTGAATACGAACAACAATGAGATTGTCGACCTGGACCAGCCCCTGACCAAATTCGACGTCTACAACGGCTCCGTCTACGGCTACGCCACCACCTATAACGAGGACTACACGACGAGTACCAATTTCTACAAAATCGACGGCAGCAGCCACAATGTCACCACTATACTGGAGAACGAGCAGTTCTCGGACGGCATCTATGGCATCTCGGTCACCGGCGGCTACCTTGCCGTTTGCACCGACGGCAACTACATCGCCAAGGGCGACTGCCGTTTCTACAGCATCGGCGACGGGAGTTGGGCTCACACCTCAAGAGCCGGCCTCTTGCCGAGCAATGTTGTTGCCGACGGCTCCGACCGCTTCCTGATCCTCAACGAGGGCAACTGGGGCAAGAACAACGCCGGCATCACCCAGACGGGCATTTCGGACACGACCACCATCGACAACTACTTCGAACAGAGCAACAGCCGCGGCCTCGGCGACGTGGCACAGGACATCATCCTGGTCGACGGCAAAGCCTACATCACCGTCACTTTCAGCAACAGCCTCGAAATAATGAACCCCACCACCGGCAAATCGACCCGAATCGCAACTTCAAAATAAGGGAAGAAAACATCAACAAAAAAAGGCTGCCGATACGGCAGCCTTTTATTTTGCAATTAGTGCATATGACTCACTTAATCCGCGGCAGCTTGTGATCGCGGAAGTAGTCGGTGTCGATGCTGCGGCCGTCGGCGCCGGCGAGGGCCAGGCGGAACTCGTCGAAGGTGCGGTGGGCCATATAGATGACATTATAGACATCGCCCACATTGTCAATAAAATGAGCATCACTGTCGGTAATGAAATTGAACCGTTTCAGGTAGGCAAACTTCTTCAGCTGCTCGGCCTTGGTGGTGCGGAAATTGATTTCCAGCCCGTCGGCCTTTAGGTCGGGCGGCACGAAACCCAGCTGGCTCATCAGCGACGTTGTGCCCTTGTTGATGTGCGCCGGAACAAAAAGCCCCCCGATGCGGTGCACCTCGTCGTAGATGCCGTCGAGGTCGACATCGATGGCGTTGAGCAGATGGTATTCCTCTTCGCCGACAATCTCGTCCTCCTCGTCCACAATAAGCTGATAGCCAAATCGGTCCTCGTCGTTGGGGATAGGCGGAAGATGCGCGTCAAGAAACTCCTGAAACTCATCCAGCTGTGCATCGTCGGCGAAATAGCAGAGACAGTGCGTCTCCTCTTGTGACGTAACTTCCACTCCTCCAAGCACAAACAGGCCGTTCTCGCGACCCAACTTCTGCGTCACCTTGACCTGGCGCGTAGTGTTATGGTCCGAGATGGCAATCATATCCAGCCCCCTTGCCAGAGCGTGCTTCACGATGGCCGAAGGGCTCATCTCGAGGTCGCCACAGGGCGACAGGACTGTGTGGATATGCAGGTCTGCCTTGTATGGATGCAGGTCGTCCACAATGCTTTATTTGTGCAGCAACTCGTAGATTTTGCCGGCAGTCTCAAAGGTCTCGGCATCGGTCGAAAGGAAAGGAATGCCCTCTTCGTTGCTCTGCTCGAGGGTGTCTTCGCTGGCCGACTGGCCTTTGACGAGGATCACGGCGGCAAGCTCCTTGAGCGAAGCGATGGCCATCACATTCTTGTGCGTCTGCAGCGTCACCCAGATGTTGCCCATCTCGGCGTTGCCCATAACATCGCTCAACAAATCGCTGACATAGCAGCCTTCAACTTCCTTATCCAGGCCCTGTTCGCCCGAAAGCACTTTGAGGTTCAACGCCTCAACGACATCTCTAACTTTCATATCTATTTTATTTTTAATTTATTATCCGATTTGTATGAATTAATTTGAAAGTACAAATATACAATTTTTTTCGTTTCTACGCCACACGGGCGAAAAAGTTTTATTCGTTATGGTACGGTTCGTGGCGCAGAATGGTGAAAGCACGATACAGCTGCTCGACGAAAAAGAGTCGCACCATCTGGTGGTTGAAGGTCATCTTGGAAAGCGACACCTTGCCGCTTGCGGCAGCATAGACACACGGAGCGAAACCGAAGGCCCCGCCGACGACGAAGGCAAGATTGCGCACGCCGGCATTCATTTGTTTCTGAAGATATTGTGCAAAATCCACAGAAGTATGCTGCTCACCGTGCTCGTCGAGCAGAACAACGCGGTCGCACTTTTCCAGCTGGCGCAGCAAGAGGGCGGCCTCGCGCTCCTTCACCTCGTCAGGCGACGCGCCCTTCTGATCTTTAAGTGCCGGAATGACAACCATTTCGAAGTTGACATAATGCTTCAGTCTGGCCACATAGACATCAATGCCCTGCTGCAGATATTTCTCATCCGTTTTGCCGACGACAATCAATTTGATATTCATAGCACTGGCATTCAGCTTACAATCAAATAAATAAACGGTGCGACACTCAAAGCCTTCTTGCAGCAGCGGCGCTGGCGCAGGCCGGAAGGCTCGCCCGACGGCGCCTTGTCGATGATGGCGTTATAGTGGCGGCTCATCCAAAGCTTAGGGCCGTGGCGATGAGTATTGTAGCGGCCCGGTAGCACGCTGAGGCTAAAGCCATAAGGCAGCAGCAACTGCCGATAGTCGTCGACCGGCAGGATACGCTCCGTCCAATTCCCCGTTTCGGGGTTGCAGGTATTGTCAGGGTCGAGCAGCAGGTTGGGCGACTGCGACTCCACAGCGCGTTCCACATCGCTGTAAATCAACCCCCTTGTATTATCGGCCCAATAGTCCAGCTCGCGCTCCGACATCTCAGGCTGAAGCTTCTGGATAAAGTCGCGCCGCATTTGCCAGTATCCCTTCCTGAGCGTCGTGCCAAGCTCGTCGGCCTGCATAGCCTTGCGCAAACGCCTGGCAACGCGCTGGTTGAACGGATTCGACGCCGTGGTGAAAATCATCTTCATTGCTGGCGAAATCTCGTGCAGCATAGCAAAAAAATCGTCCAGCACATAGATATGCTCGATAACATCCATCGCAAGAACGCCGTTGGGCACCACACCATTGTCGCGGCACCAGTCGCGCAGCGTCGCCGCATCGCCCTGCAGCACAATGTCGGGCTTCGCGTCGAGCATCTCGCCCAGCAGTTGCACGGTCTGCAACGCGCCAGGGCTGTAGTCGACATATATAACATTGCCAAAATCAAGCTTTTTGGCCAAAATGCTCAGCAATCCGTGTCCGCCGCCATAGTCGACAATAGTGATTCTGTCGGGCGACAGATTGCACATCTCCAGCATACGGTCCAGGACCCCGCGATAGATGTCGAGATAGTACTCCGCTGCGTCGAGGGTGCGCTGCAAGGCCGCACGGCTGCCCGACGGCAGGTCCAGCTTGCGCACACTGATCCCGGCAAGGGCGGCGGCCAGCCCAGACTGGATAGCATCAGGAGTATTCATACACAATTATTTATGCAATTTTACAAAGAATTCAACCAACGGATTGCCATATTTGCTGATTTCAAAAAAAGGAGTCTGCACCGCGCCGAACGACCTGTAGAAATACTCGATACCCTCATCCATACTCCCTTCGAAATCAAAAGCAAGCGTCTTGTCGCTCAAATACTTGATCAGTTCCCAGAAAAGCGTCTCACTGTGGCCGCTTTTGTGCAGCGACATATCCTGCGCCGACATCAGCGAGTAGGCACAGCGGCTGTCGTAGGCCACAAAGCGAGCCGCCAAAAGGCGCCCCTCGGCGTCGAACAGCGAAGCGATGACACCGTTGCCGCGGCCGACGGCCGTGCGGCACACGCGCTCTATCAGCCTCTTGTCCAGCACATCACGCTTGCCTTTAGCAGCCCAATAGCTGGCGTGGAAATCCGCAAACTCGTCCGCAGCCATATCGAAGCGGACGCTGGTCGCCGCCTCATAGCGCCGAATCTTGCGTTGGCGCTTTTCGGCATCGAAAGCATCGAAAACACGCTGCGTGTCGCGGATGTCTGGGATGCGGTAGGTGTAGCGCGTAGTCTGCTTGTAACCAGCCCAATAGAACGGCAGCCAGTTGGTAACCGCAGGCGACAGGTTCTGCAGGAAAACCGAAGGCTTGCGGCCTTCGACCTGCTGCAGCAGCTGCGCCACCGTATGCTTTTCGAAATCAAGCCGATGACTCTCGCTTATGCCCTGCGGATAGAAGAAAACCGGACCCGAAAACTGCGTCAGCTGCGGCTGGACGACATACGTGATGCACCCCTTCCGGCCATAATGGTAAGGCATAGCCCCCGTCGGGCGGTCGCCGTCGAAGGCCAGAGCCACATCCCACAGCTTCCCCTCGCAGACCGCTTCCATCCACCAATGCTGCAAAAAAAGGGGAACACAATATTCCCCCGATTCGCAGAGTTCCCGATATTTCTCCTTGTTAGACAAAAGATTACAGTATTTCTCCGTACTATTGTATGATGATAGCCACGCGGTTGTTGGCAATGCGGCCCTCATAGGTCGAATTGTCGCCGATGGGGTCGGCCGTGCCTTTGGCCTCGATCTCGATGCGATACTCGCTGACGCCGCGGGCCACCAGGCGCTTCTTGATTTCCACCGCCCTCTGGCGCGACAGGCCCAGGTTGTAGGCCTCGGTGCCCGTATTGTCGCTATAGCCGCGCAGCAGCACCTCGAGGCGCTCATTCTGAAGCATATAGGTAGCCAGACTGTCGATCATCGGCTCCCAGCTTTCGACCACCGTAGCGTCGTTGGGGAAGAACTTCACATCCTTGAACGACTTGGCACCTTCGGCCGCCGAAGGGAACAGGTTGATCTTCTTGGTGCCGAAATAGAGCAGCAAACCGACGTGAAGAAGCTGGTCGGCAGGCTGTTCGGTGGTGAAGAAGTCCGACCCCTGCCAGTAGCGGTAGTCCACCTGCGCCACGTTGAGCTGCAGCTTGTTCTTCAGCTTCTCGTCGGCGGCCCAGGCCTGGTAGGTTTTGAGGGCCTCGAGGGCCTCTTCCCTGCCCTGCTCAATCAGCTGCTCGCGCTGCGCGTCGTCTGTCACATTGGGGTTGACGGCAAAGACGGCGCAGATGCGCATCGGCGAGCGTGCCACGGTGGTCAGGTAGTTCATCACCGGCGTGAAGTTGCCCCATTCGGGACGGCGTTCCCCGGTCAGGGCCGGGATGGTCGAATAGTCGAAGTCGCAATAATATATCTTCTTGGCGTCGAAGGTGGTAAACTTCCAGATCGAGTCATAGTCGCTCTTGCGCACTTTCTGTTTGCCCTCGATGAAAGGGCTCACGACCTTGGCGCCTTTTTTTGTGTTTTGCGCGTTGGCAGCCATCGGTGCCAGCAGGGCCACAAGCAGTAGAAGAGTCAGTTTTTTCATCTGTCGATTATTTAGTTTGGGTATTAACGTAGCCGTTTAAAGTTTATTGTGCCTGATCGTCGATTTGGGGGTCCACCAGCGTGCCGTCCTCGCAGCACACCACGCGGGCCGGGAACTTGTCGATCATCATAAAGTCGTGCGTCGAGATAAGCATCGACACGCCCGAGGTGCGGTTGATTTCGGTCAGCAGGTGCATAATCTCGCTCGACGTGATGGGGTCCAGATTGCCCGTCGGCTCGTCGGCCAGAATCAGGTCGGGCGTGTTGACCAGCGCCCTGGCGATGCCCACGCGCTGGCGTTCGCCCTCCGACAGGCGGTAGGTCTGGTCGGCGGCCTTGTCGGCAACGCCCACGGCCGTCAGCACCTCCATAATGCGGTCGTCGATCTGCTTTTTGTCCTTCCACCCGATGCTTTTCAGCACAAAAGCCAGATTGTCATACACATTGCGGTCGGTCAGCAGCTGGAAGTTCTGGAACACGATGCCCAGCCGGCGGCGCAGCAGGGGGATTTGGCGCCGCTTGAGGTTCGACAGGTTGAAGCCGCACACCACGCCGCTGCCCTCTTCGAGCGGACTGTCGCCATAGAGTGTGCGCAGCAGCGACGTCTTGCCGGCGCCGCTCTTGCCGATGAGGTACACAAACTCGCCCTTCTGCATACGGAAGTTGACGTTGCGCAGCACGACGCCTGCCTCGTTGCTGACTATCACATTGTTGAGGGATATTATCGGTTCTTTGTCCATATCGCTTGGTTTACTTTAATCATCTTTTATGGCAACCCGTAAAACGGACTATGTTTCAAAATATTGTACATCCGGCAAAAAAAACATCTTTTGCCTCGCCAAGGCACTCCCCGCCGCCACCCGAGGACGCTGATTTTCAGCACCCGCTCCGCCCGTTGTAC
>DFHL01000123.1:15341-62656 GCA_002371315.1 Bacteroidales bacterium UBA3724
TACTGTACATATACTGTACATATACTGTACATATGACGGAGAAGGTGGCTTTAAGGACTGGTTTTCAGGGTATTAAGACGTAGTTTTTGGCATATCGCATCATTGGGTGCCACACTGGTTCGTAATGTGTCACAGCTTGTCGGAAAAGGCACCGCAAGCCGCAATTGACTCTCTCCGGCCACCGATGGCGGCGGCAGGAGGGCCACTTTTTAGCGGTTGCGCCAGAAACCGGGCAGGAAAAGGATGAAAACCGTCAGGCATTCCAGTCGGCCAAGCAGCATCAGCGTGGAGCACAGCAACTTGGCTGCCGCCGGGAAGGCCGCATAGCTGCCGAAGCCGCCGCACGAGCCAAGTCCGGGGCCATAGCTGGTGAGGCAGCCGAAGACGGCGCCGAGCGACTCGGTGGCGTCGACGCCGCACAGCATCAGCAGTAGGACACCGACCAACATCGTGATTACGAAGACGATAAAGATGACCATCACGTTGGTGACCATCTCGTCCGACACGGGCCGTCCGTTGAGGCGCACGGGATTGTAGGCATTGGGATGCAGGCGGTTGGCCAGCGTCGTCCTGACGCTGCGCAGCAGTATGAGCACACGCATCACCTTGAGGCCGCCGGTGGTCGAACCGGCCATTCCGCCGCACAGGTTCAGCACGAGGAAGAGCAGCACGACGGGGGTCCACCACAGGTTGGTGTCGCCCACGACGCTGCCCGTGGTCGTTACCACGCTGACAGTCTGCACGATGCCGCAGCGCAGCGCGTCGGCCAGCGCCATACCGTTGCGGCTGTGCAGCGACAGCACCACGAAGGCGATGCCTGCCAGCGTAAGCGCCAGGTAGAAGCCGAACTGGTCGAGCTTGTGGCGCAGGCGGCGCCAGCGGAAAGTGAAGAAGTTGTAAAGCAGCGCGAAGTTGACGCCGCCAAGGAACATCGCCGCCGCAAGAAGGTACTGCTGCGTCGGCGTGAAGCGCGCTATGCTGTCGGCATAGATGGAGAAGCCGCCGGTCGATATGTTGGTGAAAGTCAGGTTCACAGCTTCCCACAGCGTCATTCCCGACAGCATCAGGGCAACGACGAAAAAGAGCGTCAGCGAGGCGTAGATGACCAGCGTCTGCTGCACCATAGTGCGCATCGAGGTCGAGGTCTTGCCCGTATTGTCGGCGCTGCTGGCCTCGGCGGTGTAGAGGCTGTACTTGTTGAGGCCCATCGAGGGCACGACGGCGAGCACAAGGAGTATGATGCCGAAGCCGCCCAGCCATTCGGTAAGGCTGCGCCACAGCAGCAGCGACGCCGGCAGCCGTTCGACATCGGCAAAGACCGTGGCTCCCGTCGACGTCAGGCCCGACAGCGACTCGAAGAAGGCGTCGACGAAAGATATTGAGAATCTGAAGTTCAGAGGCGACAAGCCCGCCGCGGCGTCCACCTTTTCGATTCCCGCCAGCAGGAACGGCAGCGTGCCGAACAGCGTCATCACCAGCCACACCAGCGTGACCGTGAGGTATGACAGTCGGCGGTCGCTGCTGTCCGATGCCGCCTGGCGCGGCAGGGCCCTGAGCAGGGCAGCGCCGACCGCAATGGTAAGCAGCGCGGCGACGAGGATGCGCCAGTGGCTGCCGTCGGCATAGTGCAGCGACGGAATCAGGCAGGCCAGCATAGCCACCCCCTCGCCGACAAGCGGCACGCCCAGGGGCCGCAGCACCAGTCCCACGGTGGTGGCGCGCTTTTTCGAGTCCTTTGTCCGACGTCTGTGTTTCATTGTTTTCTGTTTAATGGTTTATTTTCTGCGCCTCCAGTATTCGGGCAGGAAGATGGACACGATGGCGAATATTTCAATCCTTCCGGCCAGCATCAGCAGCATCATCGTCCATTTGGCAGCGGGCATCAGGCCAGCATAGTCGAGGTTGGCGCCAAGGTTGTTGATGACCGGCGAGGGGCCCAGGTTGCTGATGTTGGCCGCCGCCATACAGAAGGCATTGGGTATGTCGCTTCCGCAGACGGTGAGCACCAGCGCACCCACGGCCACAAACAGCAGATAAAGAAATACATACGAGAATATGCGGACGATGTAGCTTTCTTCGACCACCTTGCCGTTGACTTTGACGCTGAGCACGGCGCGCGGATGTATCATACGGACGAAGTAGTTGCGCACGTACCTTGCCAGTATCATTATTCGTTTGAATTTCAGGCCTCCGCCCGTCGAGCCGGCCGAGGCGCCGACAAAAATGAGCAGGAATGTCACCACCGAGACCATCATAGGCCAGTGGACGGGCGCGGTTGTGTAGAATCCGCAGGTGGACATCGTCGAGGCGATGTGGAAAAAGGAGAAGCCGGCGCTGCTCCAGTCCAGCCGCCCGTCGGCAATGCAGAAGGCGACGCTGCAGAGCAGGACGGCCGTGGCGAAGACGACGACGTAGCGCCCCAGCTCCTCGTCGCCGCGTATCTGACGCCAGCGGCCGGTGAAAAAGCAGAACAGAACTGCCAGATTTACACCCGAAAGGAACATAAAGAGCGTGATGCAGCACATCGAAAACGTCGAGAATCCAGCCAGGCCGGCGTCGTGGGTCATAAAGCCGCCCGTCGAGACGGTGCTCAACGCCGTGCATAGCGAGTCGACAAAGCCGTTGCCGTCGACATAGAGCAAGATGAAGAGCGCCAGCGTAAGTGCCACATAGACAGTCCACATCAGCACCACATTGCGAGCCATACGCGGATGGAGCCGCCGCTGCAAAGTGCCGGAAAATTCGGCTTCGTACAGGCGTGCGCTGCCTTCGTTGAGGCGATGCAGGATGGCAATGACGAAGAGTATAAGTCCCAGGCCGCCAATCCATTGCGACACGCTGCGCCACACCAGTAGCCCCTGCGGCTTTGACTCGACCGATTCCAGCACCGACGAGCCTGTGGTTGTGAATCCAGAAAAGGATTCGAAAGCGGCATCGGTGAAGTTGGTCACCGTGCTGGTGAAGAGGTAGGGCAGCGCGCCCATAAGCGGTATGACGAGCCAGATGATGGCTGTGAACCAGAAGCTTTCCTTCTCGTGCAGCTCGAACGAGGCTCCGACACCAAGGAAATTGCGCAGGAAAAGGCCGACGATAAGGATCAGCAGCCCCGCCGCGACAAGTCCGAACTGCGACCCGTCGCCGTAATAGAGCGACACGCCGACAGGCAGCACCATCGAGACGGCCATAATCACCAGCAGCATACCCACCAGCCTGAAGGCCAGGCGGAAGTTGAAGGTCGGCCGACGCACGGCGCGTCTTTTTATGTTTGTTCCCTTGCCTGACGCCATTAAAACTATTGTTTTCGGAGCAGAAAAGCCATTAGTCAAAAAGTTTAGCCACCTTGTCCATTGCGTGGGGCAGAGCGAAGACGACCACCTTGTCCATTTCGCGCAGCTGCGTGTCGCGGGTGGGCAGCAGGGTCTCGCGTCCGCGGATGATGCCGCCGATAGTCGCCTTGCCGTCGGGCAGATGCAGTTCGCCGATAGGCACACGCGTGGCGGCGGAATGGCGGCCGACGACAAACTCGATAAGCTCGGCGTTGGTGCCGCTGAGCCACTTGCTGCTTACGGCGTCGCCCTTGACGATGAAGCGGGCAATATAGCTGGCCGTAATCAGTTTCTTGTTGATAATAGTATCAATTCCAATATCTTGCGAAAGGTTGATAAATCCCGTGTTTTCGACCAGGGCAATGGTTTTGCGGATGCCGAAACGGCGCGCGTGCAGGCAAGTCAGCACGTTGGTTTCGGACGAGTCGGTGACGGCGATAAAGGCATCGGTGCTTGTCAGGCCCTCTTCCTTGAGCAGCTCTATGTCGGTAGCGTCGCCGTTGATAATGAGAGTTTTGGAAAGCAGGGCGCTGAGGTCTTCGCAGCGTTTGCGGCTCTGTTCGACCAGCGTGATGCGTTTCTCGTCCTCGAGGGTCAAAGCGGCATAGCGCCCTATGCGTCCGCCGCCGGCTATCATCACGTTCCTGATGTCGAAATCCATACCTCCGGCCAGCTTCTTGACGGTATCCATCTGGTTTGCCTTGCTGATAATGTAGGCCATATCGCCAGCCTCGAAGACCGTGTCGGAGTGGGGAATGATGGTTTCGCCGTGGCGCAGTATGGCGACGATGCGCACCTGTAGCGACGAGTAGATCTGGCTCAACTCCTTGACCGACTTGCCATTGACGGGCGACTCCTTCTCGAGGCGGATCAGATACATCGTAAGCAAGCCGCCACTGAAGTCGAAAAACTCGGTGGCGACAGTATGGTTCAGCAGGTTGGTAATCTCCTTGGCGGCAATACGTTCGGGGCAGACCATCTCGTCGACGCCCAGGTCGCGGAACATTTCGCGGTGCTTGGGCGAAAGCAGTTCGGCGTTGGTGATGCGCGCCACGGTCTTTTTGGCCTTCAGTTTCTTGGCCAAGATGCAAGTAACCAGATTGATCGGTTCGTCGTGCAGCACCGACAGGAATAGGTCGCAGTCCTGCACATTGGCTTCCTCGAGCACCTTGGGCGAGGTGGAGTCGCCGACAATGGTCAGCAAGTCAGTTTCCTTCTCGAGCCTTCTGAGAAGTTCGGAATTAGGGTCGACAACAGTAATATTGTAGTTAAGCAGCGTCAGCGATTTGGCCAGATAGAAGCCGACCTCGCCGTCTCCAGCAATAATGATATTCATCGTATTGTGTATTTTTTCTTCCTGTGTACAACCGGCTGTTCCTCGTCCGAAACGACTTCCATCAGCTCGCGGTCGATGTACACAATCATAGCCATACTGATTCCCGAAATCTCGACAGCGAAATTGCCATCTTCGCAATCGCTGACAAGCATTCCGACTTTGCCAGCCAGGGGGCCGCTGTGGATGCGTACACGCGAGCCGTATTTCAATTTCTCGGTCGTCTGCACCTGGATATTGATTTCGGCGGCAATGAAGTCTTTCATCATCTGGATTTCGCTCTCCGGGATGGTGGCGATGGTGTCCTTGAACTTGATAATAAACGACACATTCGGGACATTCATTATCGGAACGACCTGGCGGGCAGTTATTTTGGCAAAGATATAAGACTTCAGCAGCGGCACCTCGACCCACTTCTTGCGGTCGCTCCACGAGTGCAATTCTTTGCGCAAAGGCAAGTAGACTTCATAGCCTGCATCCTTCAAATTCTGCTCCGCCTTCTTTTCGGCGCGCGGATTAGTATAAAGTGCAACCCATTGAGGTTCTGACGACAACATAGCGATATGGCATTTTTTGTTTCACAAGTAATAAACTGCAAAGATACAACAAAAAAACCGAATAAGAGTAAAAAAAGAGAAACGGGTAGCCCGAAGCGCTCTCTGCCAATGGATTATATGACCAGCGGAATGCTGTCGACAATGTCCGATGCTATCATCGAAGCCTGCGAAAGACGCTCGGCGGCAATGTCGCCAGCCCGGCCGTGGACATACGCCGCCAGGGCGGCAAGCTGCTGGATGCCATAGACTTCACCGGTATGCCGCTTGCCATAGGCCGCAGCCTGCGCAACGAGACCCAAGGCGATGCCCGTAAGGACATCGCCGCTGCCTGCCGTGGCCATACCAGCATTGCCGGTATCGTTGGCAAGGGCGGCCGCATTGGGAGCATAGATGCGGGTGCGGTGGGCTTTCCTGACGATGACGACATCGTGCACATCAGCCATAGCCTGCGTGTCGGCATCGCCGAAAAGACGCTGGTATTCTGCGTTGTGCGGAGTGATGACGGCACCTGTGGCAAGGTGAATCCTGTCGGGGTGCCGGGCCAATATGTTCAAGGCATCGGCATCGAGGACAAGCTTTGGGCGGCCTTCCATCGGCTTGGACTGTACAGCCTCGAGCAGCTGAAGCAAAGCGCATTGAGTGGTATCGTCCGTCCCCAGCCCCGGTCCGGCGGCGATAGCGGCATAGCGGTCGATATCGGTCGGGAGCGACGAGAAGCAATAATCACCCTCATCGATAGAGAGCATAGCCTCAGGCACGGCAGTCTGCATAATGCCGACGCCGCAGCGCGGTATGTGCACCGTGAGCAGTCCGATACCCGAACGCAGGCAAGCCCTTGCGGCGAGCACGGCGGCCCCCATCTTGCCATAGCTGCCAGCAACGAGCAGAGCGTGGCCATAGTCGCCCTTGTGGCTTTCGGGGTCGCGGGCCGAGAGGAAGTGGAAATCTTCGATTGCAGTCATAGAAAAAGTCAAAAAATGGCGGCGCGCTGCCGCGCGCCGCCACTCAAACCATTCAAATTTCAAGATTAAATCAGTTCTCCGGTTTCAGAGTACCAACCGAATAGTGACCAAGGTCGAAGTAGCGCTTTGCCAGACGCTTCATATCGTGAGTCGTCAGGCTGTTGACCATAGCCTCGTAGTCGGTGATGTTGGCATCGCGGTTCTCCTTGTACTGGTAGCTGCCAAGGATCTGGCCCATCCAGAAGCTGTTCTCCTGCATACGGGTTTCGCGCTCCTTGATCATCTGCAGCTTAACCTTGTTGAGAGTCTCGCGGTCGCAGCCCTTCTTGATGCACTCCTTGATCAGGTCGATGGCTGCCTTCTCGACGCTCTCGCAGTTTTCGGGGGCGCACTGGAGGAAGAACATCCAGGTGACGCTGCCGTCGAAGTCGATGTCATACGAAACAGTCGAATACGGGCTGTAGGTCTCGCCCATCTTCTCGCGGATCACTTCGGTGGTGCGGATCTGCAGAGCCTCGCCGAGAGCGGAGACGGCGATGCGCTCGCGCAGGTCGTCCTTGCCGGCGAAATCAGAGCTCTCGCCCATAACGAGGACCATACCCTGCTTGTCGGTACCGGCCAGCGTCAGGCTGTGGTTGACACCCTTGGCCAGTTTGGGACTCTTATCGAGCTTGGGCTCGTTTTTCTGCTTGCCGTTGGTGGGCAGCAGGTTCAGGTAGTTGGCGATGGTCTGAATGTTCTCGTCGCTGACGTTGCCGACGAAGACAAAAATCTGGTCGCTGGCGTCGGCGAAACGCTCGCCATAAATCTGATACACACGCTCATAGTCGATGCCATCGATATCCTGCTCGGTGGGCATAACGACGAGGCGCGGATTGTGGTCATAGGCCATCTCGTAGAAGTCCCTCATAAACTTGGCCTGCGGGTTGGCGGCGGCCATACGCACCTGAGTCTTAAGGGTTTCGATGTTGCGGTCGAACGACTCGCGGTCCTTGCGCGGAGCCTCATAGTAGAGGTCTACCAGCTGCAGCATAGTTTCGAGGTCTTTGGGCACGCAGCTGCCGCTAAAGCCCTGGGTGGTGCCGCTGATGTAGGGGCTCACGCCGACGGTCTTGCCCTGCAGTTTCTTGCTGAGCTGGCTGCTGCTGAAGTTGGCGATACCGGCATCGTCGACCAGGCTGGCCACATTGCCAACCATATAGGCCTCCTTGTCGCCATAGAGGGCCGAACCGCCAAAGGCGAAGCTACGCATCTGGATTTCGTCCTCTTTGTAGTTGGTCTTCTTCACAACGAAGCGGATGCCGTTGGAGATGACATATTCGGTATAGCCCAGCGTGCTGTTCTCCTTGACAACCACGGGGGTAACCTTCTTGACCTCCTTGTCGAACAGAGGCTCGTCCTTGTAGGTGTCAACCCAAGGCTCGGTCTTCTCGTTCTTGCTGTTGGCAACGATCTTCAGGATGGCATCCTTGGTGGGGATGTTGTAACCCTCCTTCTCGGGAGCGGTGAGGATATAGATGAAGTTCTCGTCGGTGATCCAGTCTTTCACAACGTTATTGACCTCGTCGAGGGTGATTTCGGGGACAAACTCGCGGGCGTACTGGTCCTCCTGGCGGATGCCGGGGATGACGTCGCCTTCAAGGTAGTGGTTCGTGTACTCGTCGGCAAAGTCGTTGCTCTGGGTCTTGTTGAGCTCCTTGGCAGCCTTGCGGTAGCTTTCGAGGAGGCTCTCCTTGGCACGGTCAAGCTCGGTCTGCAGGAAACCGTGCTCGTCGACACGCTTCATTTCCTTGAGCAGCATAGCCGTAGCCTCTTCGATGCGGTTATCCTTCGGATAGGCCGTCAGCACGGCGCAGTCCAGCTTGGCAAGGAAGCTGCCATAGCCGCCGCCGGCATAGAGGAAGGGGGCACTGGCCTTTTCGGCCATCTCGGCAAAACGGGCGTTGATAATGTTTTCAGCAAGACTGCGCACCAGCATCTGGCGATAGTCGCCAATGGTGCCCTTGGGGGCCTGGGCGTGCTTCCAGAACATCTGGATGTTGGCCGACGAAGCCTCCTTGTCGGTAGCGATGGCTACAAGGGGTTCCTTGTTGTCGGGCACTTTGTAGTAGGGGCGCTCCTTGGGGTTGGCGGGCATCTTGTTGTCATTGAAATACTCCTTCACCTTGGCTTCGATGGCGTCGACATCGATGTCGCCAACGATGATGACGGCCTGCAGGTCAGGACGATACCAGTCCTCATAGAAACGGACGATAGTGGGACGCTGGAAGGTCTTCAGCACCTCTTCGGTTCCGATGGGGACACGGTTGGCATAGCGCGAATCCTTGAGCATAATGGGCCAGTACTGCTTCTGCAGACGGTCCTGGGCTCCGAGGCGGCCGCGCCATTCCTCGATGATGACACCGCGCTCGGCGTCGATTTCCTTGGGGTCCATCAGAAGCTTGCTTGCCCAGCCGTCAAGGATCTTCATACCCATCTCGAGCATTTCGGCATCGTTGGGCATATTGACATAATAGACAGTCTTGTCAAAGCTGGTGTAGGCATTCACGTGGCCACCAAACTGCACACCCTTGGCCTGCAGCTTGCTAATCAGCTCGTTGTGGGGATAGTACTCCGTGCCGTTGAAGGCCATATGCTCGGTGAAGTGGGCCAGACCCAGCTGGTCTTCGTCCTCGAGGACCGAGCCGGCATTGACGGCCAGACGGAACTGCACGCGGCCTTCGGGCTTCTTGTTGGCACGGATGTAGTAGGTGATGCCGTTGTCCAGCTTGCCTACACGTACTTTCTTGTCGATAGGCACTTTAGCGCTGAGGTCCGATTTTTTCTCTTTCTTGCTGCCCGTGGCGCCGAACTGGGCAAAGCTCATTCCGGCCGTGGCAAACAGAAACAGAACCAAAATAAAAAGTTGTTTCTTCATTTGTAAATTGACTTTTAGTTATTTATTTAATAATTTAACATTTCTCGCAAATTGCAAAAATACACATTTGTATTTAATCGGCAAAACTTATTTAGTTTTTTTTAGATTGGTTTACAATAATCATTTCAAACGGCGAATGAAACGGAATTTCAGAGGTTGCCTTAAACTGTTTTTTTTTGAGGATGCCTTCAACTGTTTTTGGTTTTAGGGTTAGAGTTGACTCAGAGTTGACTCAGAGTTAAGCCACGTGAACTTCCGACATTTTCTTCAAACTGCGAATCACACGAATCAACTTGCTGACGTTAAGAATTTTGAGTTACAAAACAACGCGAAACAAACAGTTTTTAAGGAGTTGCCATAACTAATAGACGTTTCAGCCGGCCGAAATCTTACAGCCGAGGCATTTTTTTTTGCAGACACCCTTCCCTGCGCCCGCCACCGGCCCAGCCATTTCGACGTTCGGTCAACGTTCGTTCAACGTTATTTCTTCGATAGCGAATCGAAGAAATAACGGCGAAATAACGAAGAAGTAACGAGGAAATAACGGCGAAATGGCCTTGCGGATGGCTCGCAAAGCTGAATCAGAGAGCCGATTCGAGGTAGTGGCGCAGCTGGACGGGGGTGACGTCGTGGTGGATTTCGCCGCCGACGGCATACGAAATGGCGCCGGTCTCTTCGCTGACGATCACCGAAATGACATCGAGCTGCTCGGTGACGCCGATGGCCGAACGGTGGCGCAGGCCCAGGTTGGGGTCGATGCCGAGATTGGACGACACGGGCAATATGCACCTTGCGGCAACCACTTGGTTGCCTTTCACAAGCACGGCGCCGTCGTGGAGCGGCGAGTTCTTGAAAAACAGCGTCTCCAGAAGTGCCGACGAGACAACGGCATCGATGCGCTCGCCGGTAGAGACGATGTCGCCCACCTCGTTCTGACGGATGAAGACGATGAGGGCGCCCGTCTTGCTTTGCGACATATGCATACAGGCCTGGATGTAGGGCTCCAGCTCGACGCCGTTCTTCTTGTCGCTGACGCTTTTCTTCCAGAATATGAACCGCTTGCGGATGGTGTCGCCGTTGATGCTCGTCTTGGTGCCCACCATCAGCAGGAACTTGCGTATTTCGGGCTGGAAGACAATGATGAGCAGAATTAGACCGATGGATATAAACTGGCCCAAGATGGTGGACGTCAGCCGCATACCGATAAGCGACGACACCTGCCAAAGGATATATATCACCACGACGGCCCAGAAGATGCGCAGCACGTTGGTGCCGCGAACAGCCTTGTAGATCTGGTAGGCCAGAAAAGCCACAAGGACGATGTCGACTATATCGACAAAAGATATGGATGGTAAACCTTGCATAGCGATTTGTGAATTGTGATTAGTGATTAGTAAATTGGGAATTAGTAAATTGGGATTAGTGAATTGTCAGTTCCGTTATCACGCTGATTGTCTGGCGCGCCTGGCGGACATCGTGGACGCGCAGCAGCTGCGCCCCCTGCATCAGGGCGGCGGCGTTGAGGGCCACGGTGCCGGCAAGGGCGTCGTCGGGCGTGGTGCCCAGCAGTCGGAAAATCATCGACTTGCGCGACAGGGCGACCAGCAGCGGACAGGTGGGGAACAGGCTTCGCAGTTCGCCGAGGCGGGCCAGCAGGCGATAGTTCTGCCCCAGCGTCTTGGAAAAGCCGAAGCCCGGGTCGATGATGACGTCGGCCACGCCTTTTTCGCGCAGCGAGGCCACAAGCGTCGACAGGTCCTTAATGGCCTGCGGCGTCGGGTCGGCAGGGGCATCGTCGGGTATGCTGTGCAGGCCCGTCGGCTCGCTGGGCGAACCGAACGGATTGTGCATCAGCACGTATGGCACCCCAAGGGCGGCAACGGTGTCGAACATAGCCCCGTCGAACGTCCCGCCGCCGATGTCGTTGACGATGTCGGCTCCGGCCTCGACGGCGGCGCGGGCCGGAAGAGCAAAGCAGGTGTCGACCGAAAGGACCGCCTCTGGCAGGCGGCGGCGCACGGCGGCGACGGCGGCGGCAAGGCGGCGAGCCTCGTCGTCGGGCGACAGCAGGACAGCCCCGGGACGCGACGAGACGACCCCGATATCGATAATGTCGGCACCCTCGGCAACCATCTGCTCGGCGCGAGCCACAATCTGGTCTTCAGCCATATAGCGCCCCCCGTCGTAGAACGAGTCGGGCGTGGCGTTGAGGATGCCCATCACGGCCGGACGGTCGTAGTGCAGCAGGCGTCCGCCGCAGCGTATGGTGAATGGTTCAAAAGAAAAGTTTTCAATCATAACAATAAACTAACGCAAGCAGCGTTCTTTTGTTGTGTGCAAAAGAGAAAAAAGCACCTTTATAGCTATAAACAAAACAAATGAAATGACAAAGACGGAACAGGAATTCGATGTCCAGACCAAGCGCTGCCGCGACATTTTCGAGAAGAAGACCCGCGACTACGGCACGTCGTGGCGCATATTGCGCCTGCCGTCGCTGACGGACCAGATCTTCATCAAGGCAAACCGCATCCGCAGCATCGAGGAGAGCGGCGAGAACCGCATCGGCGACAGCATAGCCGGCGAATACGTAGCTATGGTCAACTACGCCGTTATGGCATTGATCCAGCAGGAGTTGCTTCGGAACAGCGACGAACCGGCCGAGCTGCCTCTGGAAAGGGCTATGGAGCTGTACGACAAGCACCTGCAGCGCACCGTGAGGCTTATGCTCGATAAGAACCACGACTACGGCGAGGCCTGGCGGCAGATGCGCGTAAGCTCGATGACCGACCTCATACTGATGAAGCTGAAACGCATCAAGCAGATCGAAGACAACGACGGCCGCACGCTGATTTCGGAAGGCGTAGAGGGCGGATATATGGACATTATCAACTACTCGCTTTTCTGCCTCATACGACTTGAGGAGTTGAAAGCCGAGAGTTGACATCCGCAGGGGCGCCATCCCCGTGTGCGCCCGGCTGACTGCACGAAACAAAACAAACGTAAATAAAGAAAATCCTATGATACAAGAAACCAAAGTAAACAAGACACTGAACATCATCTCGCGCTGGTTTGTCGGCCTGGTGTTCCTTTTTTCGAGTTTCACCAAGGGCGTCGACCCGCTGGGCACCGCCTTCAAGGTAGAAGAATATATGACCGCCTGGAGCATCGGCGGACTCAACTTCGAGTGGGCCCTGCCGCTGGCTCCGCTGCTGTCGATGGCGCTGATCACCGCCGAGTTTCTGGTAGGCATTATGCTCCTCACGGGCTCGTTCCGCAAGCTTACCGCCTGGCTGCTGCTGTTGATGATGGCCTTCTTCACCTTCACCACGCTCTACGACGCCATCACCAACAAAGTCAGTGACTGCGGCTGCTTTGGCGACGCCATCAAGCTGACCAACTGGCAGACTTTCTGGAAGAACATCGTCCTCGACGTACCGACGCTGTTCATCTTCCTGACGCGCCTGTGGCCACGCCGCAAGCGCCTGGAGCGCGACACCATCGTTGCGCTGGCCGCCATTGCCGCGATGGTCGTTTTCGGCCTCTACAACATCAACAACGAGCCCGTCATCGACTTCCGCCCCTGGAAGGTGGGCAACACGATGATCAAAAACCTCGACGAAGGCCTTGAAACCACCAACCAAGTGACCTACAAGAACAAAGCCACTGGCGAATTCAAGACTATGGATTCGAAGGAGCTGATGGACTGCTACGCCGCCGACCCCGAGTGGGGCGACAAATGGGAATGGGTGGGCACAACCACCGTCAGCCCCTACGAAATCGTCAACCCCAAGAACGACAGCGTCGTCTCGTTCCCTGTCATTGATGCCGACGGCGAGGACCACACCTTCGACCTGATAGGTGCCATCGACGGCCCTGTGCTGCTGTGCACCATCCACCACATAGACAAAGTCAACGAGCGCGGCGTCAAGGCGATAGCCGATATGAAACAGCTGGCTATGGACCGCGACATCCGCTTTGCCGTCGTCAGCAGCGCCGAACAGAGCGAGCTGCTCCAGTTCCTGTACGGCAACACGCTGATGGATGTCGAATACTACTTCAGCGACGACAAGGCCATCGAGGCGATGATACGCAGCAACCCTGGCTTCGTGCTGATGCACAACGCCACCGTCAAAGGCAAATGGCATTACAAAAACGCCGACAAGATCAAAGACTTCCCCTTCGAAATCAGCGAATAGCGCAAGTCCCTTTTAACATCCGAACCAATCATCAAACTTATAATTCATTTATTTAAATATGTTACAACGCATCCAATCCTTTTTCCTCGTGCTGGCAGTAGTGGGCATCGTTATGCTGTTCCAGTTTCCCGTCGCAACCTACACTATGCCCAACCTGGCCGGCAACGGCGAGATGACCGCCGAACTGAACCTGCTTGGGCAGGACAGCCAGTATGCCGGCGACAGCAACGACCTGATGAACCTCACCTACATAGGCCAAGACCTTGTCAAACTGAAAGGCGGCTGGATACTGTCCCTTATGGCTGCGCTGATAGGCGTCATCGCCCTGGTCAGCATATTCCTCTACAAGAACCGCGTCAGGCAGATGCGCGTCGTGGCCTGCGGAGCGCTACTTAATGTGATCTACATCTTCCTCGTTTTCTTCTGGGCCATCAACGGTGCCAAGGGCAACGGCGGATACCTCGCCGCATTGCAGGATATGCACCTGACCGACCAGCCCATAGCAGTCACGATGCTCACCCCCGGCACGGTCATTCCCGTCGTCACCCTGGTGCTCCTCTATCTGGCCCAGCGCGCCATCAAGAAAGACGAGATGAAAGTCCGCGCCGCCGACAGACTGAGATAGACGGAGACGAAAACGAAAACGAAGACGAAAACGAAAAGCTGGTTGCGTCGGATTTGCAATCCGACGCAATCTAATATAAGGATTTGCAATCCGCACAACAATATCAGAAACGAAATATGCTAACTCTGACTTTCAGCAATATAGAACAACTACCCGACGTTGCCCGTCGCCTTCTCGACGAGTTTCCCGACGAACGTTTCTTCGCCTTCTTCGGCCCTATGGGCGTGGGCAAGACGACCCTCATAAAAGAACTTTGTGCCCAACTGGGCGTCACGCAGAACGTCTGCAGCCCCACCTTCGCCATCGTCAACGAATACAGCGACGCACAGGGCGAGCCCATCTACCACTTTGATTTCTACCGCATCAAGAAGCTCGAAGAGGCTTACGACATCGGCTATGAGGAGTATTTCTATTCGGGATGCTACTGCTTCACCGAATGGACCGAAAAAATCGAGCCACTCCTGCCCGACCACTACCTGCGCATCGACATCGCCGAACAGCAGGGCACTCGCACGCTTACAGCCGAAGTGCGAGAGCAGTAGACTATCCGCAATCACCATAGAAAGTACACACCTTCGGCGAAAAGCCGAGGGTGTTTTTTTGCCTGTGCGACACACCCCGCAATCCGAAGCAGAGAGCAAAAGAGGGCATCCGCCATCACATATTCAGGACGTATTTCCAATCGCAACCATAATAATATATAGCGAATGACGACACCTGAATATCGCAGATTTCAGATTATCTTTTCAAAACAGCGGAGCCATTTCAAAAAAGGAGAAAACATTTTTTCATTCTTTGTAGTTTTTCGGAGCCAAATTTCGTTTTATCAGTATAAAACAAGAAAACTGACTTAAAAACAAAAAAAGATGAAAAAAGCAATCAAAACTATCCTTGTGGCCTTTATGGCCCTCACGGCAGCCTGCTTCACCAGCTGCGAGAAAGAACCCACCACCCCTGCCAACAACGGCAACGGCAACAACGGTAACGGCAACAACAACAATGGCGGCCAAACCGTAGAACTGAACGGCACCTCCTGGGTAGGCAAATACAACGACACCTACCAGGGCTATCAGGCCAAGATTACTTGGAGCCTCGACTTCAACAGCGAGACCGAAGGCGAATTCTACTTCGAGCTGGTCGTCGCCGGGCAGCCTCAGGCCGACCAGACCATCCCCTTCACCTATACCTTCGACGGTCGCGAAGGCGTCATCAGCGCCGGCGGTATGGGCACATCAAACTTCACCTACAATCCCGACAACAACACCATCACTATGAACCTGATGGTCGAGGTGTCGAACGACGGCAGCACCCTGGGCGGCGTAACGATATTCTACCCCCGCGGACAGGAGCCCGAAGACCCCGAGAACCCTGAGGATCCGGGCAACGACACCGTCGACGACGGCGTGGTGCCGGGCGAAATCACCGACCAGTTCCCTGCCAACACCCAATGGAGCGCTACGCAGAACACCACCTACCACACCGAGGAGCTCGGCGACCTGCCGATGACGCTCAACTACATCCTCGACTTCAACAACAACCACATCGCCCTCCTCAACGTCAGCGCCACCGTCTGGGGACAGACCTCCGACCCGCAGTTGGTGCGCTTCAACTGGACCTTCGACGAAGGCAGCAACACCGGCACCCTGACAACCAAGGGCGTACCCCTGCCGTTCACCTTCAACCCCGACAACAATACCATTGAGACCGAATTCAACTTCGACGTCAGCGGTGGCGGCACAGCCGGTGGCAACGTCGTCTTCAACCGCGTCGAAACCAAAGCCCTCGTCGTTCGCATCTAACACCTTACGACTATGAGCAGGACAAGAATTCTTCTGTTCCTTGTGGCAACAACTGTCCTTCTCGGACGCGCGTCGGCTAAGCCCGTGTCGTCCGAGAGGGCACTTGCCGTGGCCAAAACCTTCTGGGTCGAGCTTACCGACAGCAAGGCCGACCCGCAGTTCAAGGAGCGAATGCAGGAATGGCCCTTCGACGGCATACACCTCTTCACCCGTGCGCAAGGCGGATTTGTGCTGGTGGCTGCCGACGATGCCGCACGGCCCATACTGGGCTACTCGCCCTCGTCGACCATCGACCCCGCCAACCTGCCGCTCCCCTTGGCCAAATGGCTTGGGCTCTACCAACAGCAGATCGAGGCGGCCCGCGCGGCCGATGCCAAGGCCGTGGCCAGCGACGCCGCCGAATGGCACCGCCTCGAGCGCGGAATCACGCGTCCCTTCGCCAAAGACGGCGTGGGTCCGCTGCTGACAACCCTCTGGGACCAGCAGGAACCCTACAACGAGCTCTGTCCCGACGGTACCGTCACGGGATGCGCGGCGACGGCCCAGGCCCAGATGATGAAATACTGGAACTTCCCGCCCTTCGGACAGGGCGCGTACAGCTACGACCTGCCCAACTACGGCAGGCAGTCGGCCGACTTTGCCCACACGCTTCTCGACTGGGACAATATGCCCGACCAGCCCACCGTCTACTCGCCAGACGTCCAGCGCAACGCCGTGGCCACGCTGATGTACGTCTGTGGCGTGGCCCTCGAGATGCAATATAACGTCCCCTCCGTCGGCAGCTCGGCGGCCGGTTTGGCAGGTATGCCCGGCATCCACAGCATCGACAACTCGCTCAAGGACTACTTCCACTACAGTCAGGATATGCAGGTCATCACCAAGAGTTACGGCTACACCGACGCCACGTGGCGTGCAGCCCTAATCCAGGAACTTGACCGGCACCATCCCATCATCTACACAGGCTCGGCCACGCAGGGCGGACACGGATTCGTCTGCGACGGATACGACAGCCGGCAGTATCTGCACTTCAACTTCGGCTGGAGCGGCAGGGGCGACGGCTATTTCCCGGTCGACTCGATCAGCCCCGGCGTCGGCGGTGTCGGCGGCAATGTCACCTACACCTTCAATCTCCTCAACCAGGCCCTCATCGGCGCCGTGCCCGACTATGCCCTGCGCGCAAGCGACTCCGTAGTGTCGTTCGCCGGCAACGGCGGCAACGACTCGGTCCTCGTCTGCGTCAACCCCACCATCGATGCGCCTATCCATATCAGCGTCGACGCGTCGTGGGTGACACTCGGTCAAACCAGCATCGATGGCGCCGGATGGCTGACAATCAGCGCGCAGCCTTACGACGGCAGCAACGAGCGCAACGCCGTCATCACCCTCACGCAGGGCAGCGAGGTGGTGCGCATCAGGATAGTGCAAATAAACTACAGCCCCGACGAGATGTGCCCCCTCACCGTGGTGATGGAAAGCACCAACGGCAACGGATGGAACGACAACGCCCGCCTGACCCTCGAATCGGCCTCGGGCTACATCTTCGGAACGGCGCACCTTGCCGGCGGCTCGAAGGATTCGGTAACCATAATGGTTGCGCCCAGGGATGTATACTCCGTGTGGCACAGCGGTGGCGGCAGCGACCGATACGTCAAATACTTTGTCCGCAACCAGTACGGCGAGGACTTTGTCAGCGTCGAGTACGCCTATCGCGACGGCGGCACCGACCTCATCCCCTGGCCGTGCGCCCACGTGTCGACAGGCGACATCGTCAGCCAAGAGGCCGCCATCGTATGTCCCAACCCGGCAAGCGAGACGCTCAACATCAAGTGCAACAGCCTGATACGCGTCGAAATCTACGACCTTCAGGGTCGCCTGGCGCTCGCCTCCAGCAGCAACAGCGTCAGCCTTGGGGCTTTGCCTTACGGCAACTATATCGCCCGAATCGTCTCCGACAGCGGCATCGTCGTGAAGCACTTCGTAAAGAAATAACCGGCAAGCCCGCACACTTTTTCCCGGCACAGACCCCTGTGCCGGGATTTTTTTTGCCGCACCCCTCCCGGTGCGGTTTTTTAATGCCAAAAATTCGCCTTATTTTCGCTCCCGAAATGTTAAAATTTCACCCAAATCGGCAGAAAAAATTTAACATTTATATATACTTCATTTACAACAACTTGTAAAACAGCATTCCGATTTTACTCTGGGACAGCTCTGAATTTAACCCTTATAAAGTACTGACCATCTTCTTATTATCTTCTACTGAAGTAGTATTTGGTAAGAACTTGATAAGAACTTGGGTAGAATTTGGTAAGAAGATGGTATATGGAAAACAGGGGGTTACGAGGGCGAAAAAATGGCGAAATCGGCGGCGGAAATGTTAAAATTTAACATAATTTTTCCAACTTTTGGTGATGCCAGCGGTGGGCCTGCGCGGGCCGAGGAACTGTCGTTGGAGGGGTACGGAATGGGCGCAGAATGGGTGCTGGATGGGTACGAGATGGGTGCGTGATGGGTGTGGAATGGGTGTGGAATGGGTGCGAAATGGGGGCGGGATGAGTGCCTGATGAGGAAAATGAACGGCGAGGCAAATCTTAAAATAACAAAAAAAATCGCGCTGGGCACAATTATGGGCCGGAATTGGATTTTTTTTCTTATTTTTGCAAATTTGAACAAATAATATATAATGTCCGACAAAAGAGATAAACTAACTGAAAGCAAAGCGCTTGCAAAGTTGGCGGCGCTTGGTATGGAGAACAAAAAAGGATTGGAACCGGTGGTGCTTGACCTTCAGGGCATACCGTCGGCTCCGGCCAACTATTTCGTCATCTGCAGCGGCAACGTGCCGTCGCACGTCGCGGCCATAAGCGATGGCGTCTTTGAAAGCATCAAGAAGGCTACGGGTTTGAACCCCCTGCGCGTCGAGGGCTACGACAATGCCGAATGGATATTGATGGACTATTTCGACGTTGTGGTGCATATCTTCCTGAAAGACAAGCGCGACCACTACCGGCTGGAACAGCTTTGGGCCGACAGCGAGAGGGTCGAAATCTGACCGCCGGGCCGACAGCGGCAGGCACCGTGCAGGAACCACAGAAGCCAAACTACTATTTAAACTACTGACTACCAATGAGCGAGAACAACAATAACGTTAACAACCAATGGCCGCCCAAGGGCAACAGGCCCAATCAGAAACCGGACGGCAACAAGAAAAACAACGGAAAGAAGAAAGGGACAGACTGGGTGATGTATGTCATCTATGCCGTCATCATCCTCACCCTTGGCGGCGCCTGGCTTGGCGGCAACGGCGGCATCACGAACAAGGAGATTGGCTGGAGCCGCCTGGACGAGATACTGCGCAAGGGCGACCAGAAGGAGATTGTGGTGGTCGACAAGGAGCGCGCCGAGATATTCATCAAGGAAGAGGCTCTGAAGGACGACACCTCGTACAGCGACATCACGCGCGGCGCCAAGGACCTGAAGGATGCCGGGCACTATATCTACAAGTTTGTCGACATCGAGAGTTTCAAGAGCGACCTGGATATGGTTGCGCAGCAGAACTTTGAGCGCGACACCGCCGGGCTGGCCGACTCGAACGGCTATATCAACAGCGAGCGCCTCAACCAGATACGCCGCGACAGCCACATCGAGCTCAAGGCCCGCGAAAGCGACCGCACGTGGGAGAAGATAGCCTACTGGTTCGGGCCGCTGCTGATGCTGATATTCTTCTTCTTCATTATGAGCCGCATAGCCAACCGCCAGATGGGCGGCGGCGGTGGTGGCATATTCAGCGTCGGCAAGTCGAAGGCCAAGGTCTACGACGGCAAGACGTCGACCAACGTCACCTTCAAGGACGTGGCCGGCCTGGCCGGAGCCAAGGAAGAGGTGATGGAAGTGGTTGATTTTCTGAAGAATCCCAAGAAATATACAGCCCTTGGCGGCAAGATACCAAAGGGCGTACTGCTGGTTGGACCTCCGGGTACCGGCAAGACGCTGCTGGCCAAAGCCGTGGCCGGCGAGGCCAACGTGCCCTTCTTCTCGATGTCGGGCAGCGACTTTGTCGAGATGTTTGTGGGCGTCGGCGCTTCGCGCGTCCGCGACCTCTTCGAGGAGGCCAAGAAGAAGGCCCCGTGCATCATCTTTATCGACGAGATCGACGCCGTGGGACGCGCCCGCAGCCGCGGAGGTATGAGCAATGCCAACGACGAGCGCGAAAACACGCTGAACCAGCTGCTTACCGAAATGGACGGCTTCGGCACCAACAACGGCGTCATCGTGATGGCCGCCACCAACCGCGCCGACATCCTTGACAAGGCACTGCTGCGCGCCGGCCGCTTCGACCGTCAGATTTATGTGGAACTGCCTGATATCGACGAACGTAAGGCCATCTTCGAGGTTCATATGAAGGGCCTGAAGCTGAGCAGCGACATCGACAAGGACTTCCTGTCGAAGCAGACGCCCGGTTTTTCGGGTGCCGACATCGCCAATGTGTGCAACGAGGCAGCCCTTATTGCCGCGCGCAAGAACAAACAGCTGATTGAGAAACAAGACTTTCTGGATGCCATCGACCGCATCATCGGCGGCCTTGAGAAGCGCTCGAAGGTCATCACCACCGAAGAGAAGCGCACCATCGCCTACCACGAGTCTGGCCACGCCTCGGTGAGCTGGCAGCTGCGCTGGGGCGACCCGCTGGTGAAAGTGACCATAGTGCCGCGCGGCAAGGCTCTCGGCGCCGCCTGGTACCTGCCTGAAGAGCGCCAGATTACGACCTACGAGCAGATGTTCGACGAGATAACGTCGCTCGTGGCCGGCCGCGCCGCCGAGGAGATTGTCTTCGGCCAGATTTCGACTGGTGCCCTCAACGACCTGGAGCGCGCCACGAAGATGGCCTTCTCGCTGGTGGCCTACTACGGTATGAGCCCCAAGATAGGCAACATCAGCTACTACGACTCGACGGGCCAGAGCGAATGGAACTTCACCAAGCCCTTTAGCGAGCAGACCAACCAGGCCATCGACGAGGAGGTGAGGCGTATGGTCGACGAGGCCTATCAGCGTGCCAAGGAAATCCTCCTTGCCAGCCGCGACAAGCTGGACCAGCTGGCCAAGGTGCTCTTCGAGCGCGAGGTGATTTTCCGCGAGGATGTAGAGAAAATCTACGGTCCGCGCCCGTGGGAGAAGAAGGAGGAGAACGCCGAGCCCAAAGCCGAGAACGCTGAGCAGGCAACGGAAAACGGAAACAAGGATGCGGCAGGCGAAGAACCCGCCAAAAACGAATAAACGATGAAAGAGACTTCGACCGACAATATGCTGCAAACCGGCAGGACACGCTCGGACAGGGTGCTGAAAGGAATCCGCGAGGCGCTGATAAACCGCAACGACGTCGCCGACTGCGAAGCGTGCGTCAACGCCAACGAGGCTTCGGCCGAGGATCTGAGTGTGGCCTTTGCGCAAAGCTTCACGAAAGGCGGCGGCACGATGTATTACTGTCTGAACGAGAACGACATCCGCGCCCGCCTCGAAGAGATACAGCACCGTCACGGCGATGTCATCGTGGGCTGCGCCAGCGAGAATCTGGCCTCGTTTCTGTGCCACATCGGCCTGGGCAGCTGCTGCCTGTGCGACGCCTCGAAAGTCTATCCGCTTGGCGCGACGCTGTGCGAAGCCCTCATAGCCTGGAACGGCGGCATCGTCATCTCGTCCAACCTGGGACTGGGCAAGACCATCCCCGCCCTGCCGGAGACGACCGTCGTGCTGGCATTCACGTCGCAGGTGGTGGCCAACTGGGAAGCTGCCAACGAAAGGCTCAAGGCCCTCTATTCAGATTATCCCGACCAGATAATCGTCACCCAACCAAGCAGCTACGCCTACCGCAAGGGGGCGCAGAAGCTTTACCTGCTGCTGATAGAGGACGAGACGAATTGACAATAACAATAATATTAACCTTAACTTTGAGATGAAAAAGTTTTTGACACGTACTTTGAGCGGAGCGGTATATGTGGCGATAATTGTGGCGACAGTCTATGCCGGCTGGATTGTAAAACGTTTTGGTGTGGAGTTTTACCGATCCGAAATGATCGGCAGCATTATTGCCAGCGCTGTATTCTTTGCCATAGGACTTATAGGCACATACGAAATCATCAACAACCTTGCCAAAAAGGGTGTTGAATGCAACCGTTTTATGGCCTATCTTACAGCAATACTGACCTTTATACTCGTCCACTTGAGCTATACAAGCTACTATTACTTTGAACTCACCAGTAGTTTTTGGACATTACGCTTCGTGTGTATCCTGCCAGCGCTATGGCTCGGCGTTTTTGTCGTTCAGCTGTGGCGCGACGACGAACACCCCTTCGCCACAGCCGGCTACACCCTCCTGCCCTCTCTGTGGCTGATGCTCCCCCTTTCGATAATGTGCAATATTCAGCTGAGCCAGTGCAGTTTCCTGATGATGGTCTTCATCTTCATTTGGGTGAACGACAGTTTTGCATACCTTACGGGAATGCTGCTGGGCAAACACAAGATGTGGGAACGCCACTCGCCCAACAAGACGTGGGAGGGCACCATCGGCGGAGCCTTGTTCTGCGTCGCCGCAGCGCTGTTTATAGCACCGCTGTTCAACCACGGCTTTCAGTCCTACAGCAGGGCGAGCTGGATTGCAGTGGGACTCATCTGCAGTGTTTTAGGCACCCTGGGCGACCTTGTGGAGTCGATGTTCAAGCGCTACTGCGGCGTCAAGGACAGCGGCAACATAATGCCCGGCCACGGCGGAGTGCTGGACCGGTTCGACAGCCTTCTGATTGCCGTGCCGTTCGTTGAAACCTATTTAGTCATCCTCTATAGCTAATCAGATATGTACATACACAAAGAAGGTTACCGATTACTGTTCAGCACACTGGCCATCTTCGTCGCCATCACGGTGCTGATGATAGTGTTTACCGACCACCTGAATTTTTTCAACTGGCTGCTCATTGTGCTGATGTTTGGCTTCTGGCTGGCGCTGGCGTCGTTTTTCCGCATCCCGAAGCGTATTTTTACCGAGGATCCTAAGCGGCTCATCTCGCCTGCCGACGGCACCATCTGCACCATTGAGCAGGTATTCGAGAAGGAGTATCTGAACTGCGAGTGCCTGATGGTCAGCGTCTTTATGTATGGGACCGATGTGCACGTCAACCGCTACCCAGTGGACGGCCTCGTCGAATATGTCAAGTACCACAAAGGCAACTACTTCGTGGCTTCTTATCCCAAATCGTCGCTGATGAACGAGCGCGCCAGCATCGGTATGCTGCTCGACAACGGGCAGCGCATCCTGATGCGACAGGTGGCCGGCGTGATGGCCCGCCGCATAGTCTGCTACGCTCGCGAAGGCGAGCGCGTCAAGCAGAACCAGGAGCTGGGTTTCATCAAGTTCGGCTCGCGCGTGGACCTCTACCTGCCGCTCGACACCGAGATAGACGTGGCCCTCGAAGATGTAGTCCGCAACGGAGTAACCCCCATCGCCAAGTTGAAATGACACTTGAAGAGCAAATATTATACGAAGACAACCACCTGCTGGCGCTCAACAAGCGCTGCGGCCAGATAGTGCAGGGCGACAAGACCGGCGATGTGCCGCTACCCGAGCTGATCAAGGCTTTCCTCAAAGAGCGCGACAGCAAGCCCGGCAATGTCTTCTGCGGCGTCATCCACCGTCTGGACCGTCCCGTGAGCGGCGTGGTGCTTTTTGCCAAGACCTCGAAGGCCTTGAGCCGTATGAACGAGAGCGTAAAGGGCAGAGAAATGCAGAAGACCTATTGGGCATTGTGCAAAGAGGCTCCGCTGCACACCGAAGGGCACTTGGAAGACTGGCTGCTGCGCAACGAGAAACAAAACAAGAGCTTTGTGGTCAAGGCTGGCACCGAGGGTGCCAAACTGGCCGTGCTCGACTATCGCCTGATAGGTGTCAGCAGTGGCGGCTATCACCTGCTTGAAATAGACCTCCACACCGGCCGTCACCACCAGATCAGAGCCCAGCTGGCCAACATAGGGTGCCACATAAAAGGCGACCTGAAATACGGTGCCGACCGATCCAATCCTGACGGCGGTATCTCGCTGCACGCCAGAAGCATAACATTCCAGCATCCTGTTCGCAAGGAACCCCTGACCATTATTGCGCCGCCTCCCGACGAGCCGATCTGGAAAAATTTTGAGTTCAACGCATGAAATAAAATCAAATAATAGAATACAAAATATAAATATATTGACAATGAAGAAACTTTTCATCTTCGCATCTTTACTTTGCCTGACCACCCTGATAAAGGCACAGCCCTGTCAGGTGAAACAAAGTGATTACAGTCAGATACGACTGAAATTCGACACTCCCGAACTGACAGTGACTCAGACCAGCCTGATGAAGCAGGAATTCACCAGCCTGAAACTGAAAGGGTTCACCCTGCAGACAGCCGCAGGAAAGCCCGAACTGCCAACAATGGTCAACATCATCGAAGTACCACTTGGCGACGGACTGAAATACACCGTTGAAGCCATCCAATGCGACACCATCGACGGTTCCGAAATCGGCATCCGCAACGAAATCATCCCGGCTCAACCGTCGCGTCGCAAAAGCGACACGTCGCCAGTTACGCTGGTCAAGGACGAGAATGCATACAAACTCAATGCCTTCTACGGAGACCCGATGATCGAGCTTGAGGCCATCGGCATAGCCCGCAACCGCAACCTGGCAAGCGTCAAGTTCAACCCCGTTCGCTGGAACCCTGTCACCAACCAGCTGATTATCGTCAAAAGCCTGACCATCAACATTCAGCAGCACAACGCCGACATCGCTGCCACAAAGCGTATGCAGCAGTTATATGCCAGCCCGGCATTCAACAGCAGCGCCAATGTCATCAACAGCCTCGGCAGCAAGGACAACAACACCAATGCCCCCCTGCGCTACACCATTGTGGCCCACAGTTCTTTCCGCGGAGCCCTCGACGAGTTTGCCGCCTGGAAGACACGCAAGGGATTCCTGGTCGACCTTGTCTATACCGACGATGCCAACGTCGGCAGCACAACATCGAGCATAAAGACTTATCTGCAAGGCCTGTACGACAATGCCACCGCCAGCAGCCCTGCACCGACATACGTACTCTTCGTCGGCGACATTGCACAGGTTCCGGCTTTCTACCTGACGGCGTACGGCGAGAACCAGTACAGCGACCTCAGCTACTGCTGCTGGACCGGCAACGACAACCTGCCCGACTGCTACTATGGCCGCTTCTCGGCCCAGACCTTGGCGCACCTCACTCCACAGATTTCCAAGACCTTGATGTACGAGCAGTACACCTTCCCCGACCCGACTTACCTCAACACGGCTGCCCTTATTGCCGGCGTCGACCGTGGCACAACGTCCGACAACGCTTACAAATATGGTGACCCTGCTATGGACTATGTCGCCAAAACATACGTCACCACCGAAAACGGCTTTAATAATATTGTATATTATAAAAACAACACCAGTTTCGCCCCCACTGGCGTCACCGTTACTGGCAGTTCGCAAGCCAGCGGCACGTCGGCAGCCCTGCGCAACCTCTACAACAGCGGCTGCGGCTTTGTCAACTATACAGCCCACGGCTCCACAACATCGTGGGGCGACCCAAGCTTCACCAACAGCAATGTCAACCAGATGACCAACAACAACAAGCCGATGGTGATGATTGGCAACTGCTGCCTTACCAACAGTTTCCAAATCGACGCCTGCTTTGGCGAAACCCTGCTGCGCAAAGGCAACAATGCCGGTGCCGTAGGCTATATCGGCGGCAGCAACTCCACATACTGGACCGAGGACTTCTATTGGACGGTAGGCATCCGTACCAGCATCAGCAACACGATGAATACCAGCTATAACGCAAGTAACCTGGGAATGTACGACCGTCTCTACCATTCGCACAACGAAACCTACGACAAATGGTATCTGACGATGGGCGCGATGATCCAGGCCGGCAATATGGCCGTCCAGGCCAGCAGCACCAGTAGCGATATGAAGCTTTACTACTGGCAAATCTACCACCTGATGGGCGACCCCTCGCTGATGCCTTACATTCAGGGCGAAGCCAGCACGATGAACCCTAACATCCAGACGGCGATAACCGTTGGCTCCACAAGCCTAAATCTCAGCGCATTGCCGCCATACGCCTACATTGGCTTCACCGACCCCGAGAACAATCTCATCGGTGCCGCCTTTGCCAATGCCAACGGCAATGCCACACTTACTTTCCCAGCCATCAGCAACGTCGCCGAATACACCATTGTAGTCACGGCGCAAGGCTTCCAACCCTACACCCAGACCATCAACGCAATAGCCAACGGACCCTATGTCAGCGCTGTGGATATGACCCCCAATGCAACACTTACAGCCAACGAAGACATCAATTTTGACATTACCCTGCAGAATCTTGGAGTAGACAACGCCCAAACACTCTCCATCGAATTCCAGAACCTCGACGGCAGCATTCTGCTCGACACCACAGGCATCATCAACCTCGGCACCACGCTGGCCGCCGGACAGCAGCTGACGCTGAACAATGTATGCAGCGGACATATATGGGGCAACACCCCCGACCAGCGACAGGCATCCATCAAAGTCATCGTCCGCTGGGGCAACACCGCCAACGACCTGTCGGCCGCAACATACACTTTCAGCATCAACGCCGACAACCTGAGAATGCAGTCCTACACCGTCGACAGCAGCGACCTCAACACCAACGGCACCGCCACAATCACCATCAGCAACAAGAACATCGGCCACGCCAACCTGACCAATGCCACCATTTCGCTGATATCACTCGACCCCGCATTCGACGTCACCACGCCATCATACACCGTCAGTGACATCGCCGCAGGAGTCCCCTGCCGCCAGACATTCAATCTCGTCCTGAATGGCGAAGTGCCCACCAACCGCACCGTCGTTCTCATTCAGGCCATCAACAACGGCTTCCGTACCACCAACGACACCGTCAGCATCATCTTCGGACGCGACAATTCCATCATCACTTTCGAAGACAACACCTGGGGCAGCGACCAGTGGATCCACGGCACCTACCCTTGGCAGATCGTCAGTCAGGATGCTTATCAGGGCACACATTGCGCACGCTCCTACAACTGCGGCTCAAACAATAACTCCGATCTCAGCATCACTTGGACCTCAACCATCGACGACAGTATTTCATTCTACAAAAACGTCTCGTCGGAAAACGGATACGACTTCTTCCGATTCTATATCGACGACGTTATGCAGGAAGAGTTAAGCGGAACCGAAAACAACTGGAGTCGCAGCGCCTACTTCGTAACTGCAGGCACCCACACATTCCGCTTCAGCTACCAGAAAGACTATTCCGTCAACGGCGGCAGCGACTGCGCCTGGATCGACAACCTGCACCTGCCAATCAACGGCAAGATCTACAACTACATCCTCGACACAATCTGTCAAGGTGGCGAATACGCATTCCTCGACACCGTGCTCAGCACCGAAGACTACGAGGCTGAAATATTCCACTATGCCGACTCGAGCGAAAACGACATCTACTACCTCACCCTCGTACTGACGCCCGTCCCCGAAGTGACCATCAGCGGCGGCGACGTGACCGTCCGCAAAGGCGAGTCGGTCCGCCTCATCGCCACAGGTGCCGAATCATACATCTGGAGCAGCGGCGAAACCAACCCGATCATTGACATATACCCCACCGAAACAACAACCTACACCGTCACCGGCTACAACGGCAGCTGCAGTTCGACGGCATCGACGACCATCATCGTTGAAGGAACCATCGGCATCCATACGGCAGAACGCAACGATATCAGCCTCTTCCCCAACCCGACAACAGCAACCGTCAACATCAATTTCAAGCCAGGCAATATCGTTGTCACCGACGCTACAGGCCGTAAGGTTATAGAATTTGAAAGCACCGACGCACAATGCTCGCTCGATGTCAGCAACCTGCCTAATGGCATCTACTTCGTCCAGGCCAACAGCGACGACGGCAGCAAAGCCACGGCAAAGTTCATCAAAAAATAGCGGACCATTTTCGCAAAAAACAATCTAAGTCAGCCGGATTGGAACAAAATTCCAAATCCGGCTGACTTCATTTTTACAACCAAGACGCTTTACGACAAATACAAACCACAAAACTAAATCCCTGACCATCAATAATAAGCAAACTAAACTTACCTAAAATGCAAAATAAAACAAAAGAAATCACAACAAAATAGGCGTTCATCTTCATTTTTATCGTAACTTTGCAGCCCAAAATAAGACAATCCGAAAAAGACGGATTGGGCAAAAAACAGGTTGTTCAACTAAAAAATATTTGAAAAATGAAGAACAAATATTATGATTTAATCGACCAGACATTCGAGTTCCCGCAGGATGAATTCCGCACCGAAGACGGCGAACTCTACTTCCACGACATACCATTGATGGAAGTCATAAAACAATACGGAACACCCCTGAAGATAACCTATTTGCCCAAAATAAGTTCACAAATTCAACGAGCCAAACGTCTCTTCAACGTCGCCATAGCCAAAACCGACTACCGCGGCACTTACAACTACTGCTACTGCACCAAGAGCAGCCACTTCAGCTTCGTGATGGAAGAGGCACTGAAGAACGACATCAACCTCGAAACCTCGTCGGCATTCGACATCAACCTAATTCAGGAGCTCTACAACAGTGGCCTGATTGACAAAAATATATTCATCGTAAGCAACGGTTTCAAACGCCAGCAGTATATCGACAATATCGCCGAGCTGTACAAAGACGGCTTCCACAACATCGTACCCATAATCGACAACAAACACGAGATGACAATGCTCGACGAAGCCTTGCAAGACCCCGAAGTGCCGATGAAGATAGGCATCCGCATCGCCTCGGAAGAGGAGCCCAAGTTCGACTTCTACACCTCGCGTCTGGGCATCCGCTACCACGACATCGTGTCGTTCTACGAAGAGACAATAAAGAACAACCCGAAGTATACCTTCAAGATGCTGCATTTCTTCATCAACACAGGCATCCGCGACACAGCCTACTATTGGAACGAGCTGGCCAAATGCGTCAACGTCTACTGCGACCTCAAACACGTATGCCCCGAACTCGACTCGCTCAACATCGGCGGCGGATTCCCAATCAAAAACTCGCTGGCCGCCAACTACGACTACGAATATATGGCTGAAGAAATACTGGCACAGATCAAAAACATCTGCACTATCCGCGGCGTCGACGAGCCAAACATCTTCACCGAATTCGGTTCCTTCACCGTCGGCGAAAGCGGCGCAACACTCTATAGCATCCTCGACCAGAAACAGCAGAACGACCGCGAGCTGTGGTATATGATCGACTCGTCGTTCATCACCACGCTGCCCGACACGTGGGGCATCAACCAGCGCTTCATTATGCTTCCCATCAACCACTGGGACTGCGAATACCAGCGTGTGTTCCTCGGAGGTCTGACCTGCGACAGCGAAGACTACTACAACGCCGACAGCCACGCCAACGCCATCTTCCTGCCCAAACTGCAGAAAGACGAGCCTCTTTATATCGGATTCTTCCATACCGGCGCCTATCAGGAGAGCCTCGGCGGATACGGCGGCATCCAACACTGCCTCATCCCTGCCCCAAAGCACATCATCATCGACAAGGACGAAAACGGCGACTACACAACCAAATTGTTTGCTAAAGAACAGAGCCACAAGTCGATGCTGAAAATATTGGGTTACTGATAATATTTTCTATTCCGAAACGTTAAAGCAACAAAAAAACACAAAACAATGAAGAAAATACTTTTTGCAGCCCTAACGCTCAGCCTGATTGCAACAGCCACATCGTGCCACAAGAATGGCACCGTTGTCGTCGATACCGACGCGACACCTGAACTCAAGACACAGAACGACAGCCTGAGCTGGGCGCTCGGACTCAGCATAGCCCAAAACATCGCCGCAACAGGCATCGACGTCAACCGCGAAATGCTGATCCAGTCCATCTACACAACCTTGGACCAAAAGCAACAGCCAATGACGCAGACCCAGACCTACGACCTGCTACAGGAAATCGAGAGGTTGGCTTACCTCAACCGCTCCAAGACCCAGAAGACGCAACTCGAAGACACACGCGCCCGCGAGGCCGAGTACTTCGCCAACCTTGTGAAAACCAATCCAAACGTCAAGAAAAGCGACAAGGGTTTCTACTATGAAGTCATAAAAGAAGGCAACGGTCGCCAAGGAGCGCCAGGCCTTGTCGTCGTTTTCGACTACAAGGGAAGCTTCACAAACGGACAGATTTTCGACCAGACCTACGGCAACCGCGATGCCATCACACACGTTGTCAGCGAAACAATGATGCCTGGCTTAATCGACGCATTCTCAATGATGAAGGCCGGAAGCACATACCGCTTCTATTTCCCAGCCGAGAAGGCTTTTGGAGCCAATGGCACAGAAGGTATACCGCCCTTCTCGACAGTGATTTACGATATCGAGCTGCACGAGGTGCGCGATTTGTGATGCTGACGGTCACTAACGGTCGTTGATCATATTGACCATACGGCCACCGCCCAGGTCGACATCCTTATAGTTGATGCGAAACAGGCCGCTGGTCGAAAAACGATGCTTCGTAAAATAGAGGTCGCAACGCTCGCGACGCCCACGACGCAAAGTCCTAAGTCCGTTGATTTCTATCGTTTCGATATAATCAACGGGCTTTTTGCATTCCGACAGGGTACCTGTAGGCTCGATGATTTCGATGCGACGTGTCAGGAACGGCAGGTTGACGGTGAGGTCCTCGACATAGACATTGGGCCAGCAACGCGGTGCCAGCTCGGAGCGCGGATTCGGCGTAGTGGAGAGCAGCATAACGTTGACCAGGGCGTGGTGTCGCAGCGTGGCGTCAAATGTGCAGTGGCGTATGTGTATGTCGAAGGGGGTATAGGCGTTGTAGGACGAGCGGATGCGGACAGGAATACAGTCGATGAAGTGGCAGCTGTCGAACACCACATCGCCATACATCGACGAAAACTGGGTCTGCTTGTTGCGGAAAGTGCAGTTCACCAGACGAGCATCGCGGCCGTAACAGTGTATGTCGAAACGGTTTACGTCGCATTCGCGTAGCGTGATTTTGTTGACATTGTTGGTTCCAAAAACACCCCAGGCTGCATCGGCCACAAAGCGGACGAAGGTTGTGTTGTACACATTGTTCATACCGATGGCATAGCCGTATGCACCTGGATATGAGTAGGTCGAGTCAATACGCACATCCTGCACCGTGCAGTTGGCACTATTGTTGATGCTGATGGCACGGTCGGCATTGAACTTGGTTTTCGGTGTCGTGATATGGATGTTGCGAAGCAGCACATTATTCTGATAGCTCACAGAAAAACAGTACGTTTTATGCTTTTCATTGCGGCCTCGATGAATGGTGACATTCTCAATCACCTTAGGCTCTGTAGTGACCGGCACATAAGTGCAACTGGGCTCGGCAGCAGAGTCCATATAGGTTGTCACAGGATGGTTCAGGCCACGTCCGTCGCTGACAAACAGCAAGTCGTTGCGATAAACAGCATAGTCATACCCTTCGCGGAAAGTCCATTTGTTTTTGTCGGCAACAATAAGCAGATATTCGCCGGCCTGCAGTTCGGGCACTTGCCGGAAGTCGCTACTATCCAGCAGGGCACGGTCTATGTTGATATTCTTCGGACTTTCGCCTTTCAGCGCAAACAGGGTGACGTCACGCTCCGAGTCGTTGCGCACAAAGATGACAGCGCCGGCGAAATCGGTACTGTTAGTCAAAGGCATAGTCTGCGCATCGTCGGGTATTTCGAGCCAGATGGTGTCAATGCCGGCATACGACACAGGGCGGCCGCTGGCGGCAGCATCTTTATGGCAGGCATACAGAGCATTATAGCGCTCCTTGCCGTCCTTGGCATCGCGCAATCCGTACAGCAGCGGGTTGAGCGGTTCTTCCTGCATTGTTGCTCCACTCTGCATCCGTTCGGGCTGTTGGGCCCAGGCCGGGAGACAGACGAGCAGCAACGTCGCGAAAAGCGTAAGTTTTCTCATAGGTATATACTTTTAAAATGATTTGCGGCGGGCCGCAGCCCGCCGCAAATCATCATATTTTCTTGACAATAATCTTGGCGGGAACGCCGTCAACGATTGAGATTTCCTGCGTGTCGGGCGTATCTTCGACCGTCGGCACCAGCTCGAGGCTTTCGGTGAGCGTCTCGCTGCATATATAGTCGCGATGACGGCACACGGCACCGTCCCACTGGCCGCTTTGCAGCATAACGCTGATGCGGTCGGTGACATCAAAGCCCTCCTTGCGGATGTTCTGGATACGGTTCACCAGCTCGCGGGCTATGCCTTCATCAACGAGCTCGTCGGTCAGGGTAATGTCGAGCGCCACGGTGAGGCTGCCTTCATTGGCCACAACCCATCCGGGGATGTCCTGCGTGGCGATGTCGACATCGCTGAGCAGCAGTTCGACTGGCTGTCCGTCGACAGTGAGGTCGCAGCGGCCGTTGGTTTCCAGCTCGTTGATCTGCTGCTGGCTGAAAGCCGTCACGGTAGCGGCTATCGACTTCATAATCTTGCCATAGCGCGGACCGAGGGTCTTGAAATTGGGCTTGATGCTCTTGACCAGCAGGTTATTGTCCTTGGCCAGGAACTCCACATCCTTGACGTTCAGTTCGCTGCAGATGAGGGCTTTGACCTGCTCCACCTGCTGGCGGAAATTGTCGTCGCGTACCGGCAGAACAATTTTGGCAAGCGGCTGACGCACACGCAGATTACTCTTCTTGCGCAGCGACAGACCCATCGAGCAAATCTTCTGAGCCAGCTGAGTGCGCTCCTCGAGCGACTTGACAATCAGCTCTTCGTGCACCGTGGGGAAAGCCACGTGATGGACCGACTCGGCCGCTTCGCGGTGCGTCACGCTGTTCAGGTCCTGATACAGGCGCTCGCTGAAGAACGGCGCGATAGGCGACATCAGGCGTGCCAGCGTCTCGAGGCAGGTATAAAGCGTTTGATAAGCCGAAATCTTGTCGGTCGTATAGTCGCCCTTCCAGAAGCGGCGGCGGCTGAGGCGCACATACCAGTTGCTCAGGTTGGCGTCGACAAACTCCTGTATGGCGCGGCCGGCACGCGTGGGCTCGTAGTCGCCAAAGGCCTCGTCGACAGTCTTCACCAGCGTGTTCAGCTCGCTGAGAATCCAGCGGTCTATCTCGGGACGCTCCTCGGGGGCGATGTCAGCCTCCTTGTACTCGAAGCCGTCAAGGTTGGCATAGAGCGCGAAGAAACTATACGTATTATACAGAGTTCCAAACAGTTTGCGGCGCACCTCGTCGACACCTTCGGCATCGAACTTCAGGTTGTCCCACGGCTGGCTGTTGGTGATCATATACCAGCGCGTAGCGTCGGGACCGTATTTCTTCAGCGTCTCGAACGGGTCGACGCCGTTGCCCAGACGCTTCGACATCTTGTTGCCGTTCTTGTCGAGCACCAGGCCGTTGCTGATGACGTTCTTGAACGCAACGCTGTCGAAGCACATCGTGGCGATAGCGTGCAGCGTGTAGAACCATCCACGCGTCTGGTCGACACCCTCGGCGATAAAGTCGGCCGGGAACTGGTCCTTGCGCAGCTCCTCGCCCATATAGTGGATCTGGGCGTAAGGCATAGCGCCGCTGTCGAACCAAACATCAATCAGGTCGGGCTCGCGACGCATCGGCTTACCGCTTGGCGAAACCAGGATAACGCCGTCGATATAAGGGCGATGCAGGTCGAACGAATTGATGTCGTCGCTTGCATACGGATTGTCCTTCATCAGTCCTGCGGCCACAGCCTTGTCGATCTCTTCGCGCAGCTGCTTGACGCTGCCGATGCAGATCTCCTCGCGGCCGTCCTCGGTGCGCCAGATGGGCAGCGGCGTGCCCCAGTAGCGGCTGCGGCTCAGGTTCCAGTCCACGATATTCTCCAGCCAGTTGCCGAAGCGGCCCGTGCCAGTGGCCTCGGGCTTCCAGTTGATGGTCTTGTTCAACTCTATCATACGCTCTTTCAGCGCCGTAGTGCGGATAAACCAGCTGTCGAGCGGATAGTAGAGCACCGGCTTGTCGGTGCGCCAGCAGTGGGGATAGCTGTGCGTGTGCTTCTCGCTCTTGAAAAGCTTGCCCTCGCCTTTCAGCATCACCACAATCTCGACGTCAAGGCTCATATCCTTCTCGGTCTTGGTGGGGTCGAAGGCATTCTTGACAAACTTGCCGGCGTAGGGCGCATAAAGGTCGACGTTGACATTCTCTTTAACCCATTCGGCATCAAGCTCTTCGAGCGGAGCGAAGCGACCCTGGCGGTCCACCATAGGCATCTGCTTGCCGTCGCGGTCGTAGAGCAGCAGGTCACCGATGCCAGCCTTCTTGGCCACGCGGGCATCGTCGGCACCGAAAGTGGGCGCGATATGGACAATGCCGGTACCGTCCTCGGTGGTGACATAGTCGCCCAGGATGATGCGGAAAGCCTCGTTTTCAGTGGCTTGACGATGGGTCTGCGCGGCGCTGTCCACGACGGTCGGCTTCACCCAGGGAATCAGCTGCTCGTAGCGCAGTCCCTCAAGGTCCGTTCCCTTGCATTCGGCAACGACTTTATATTTCGGCTCCTCGCCGTCCTTGGTCGGGAACATACTATTCACCAACGCTTTAGCCATAATGATGCGGCAGGGCTGCTCGGTGTAGGGATGCACCGTTTCGAGCAGCACATAGTCGATCGAAGGCCCGACACAGAGAGCCGTATTGCTCGGCAGGGTCCAGGGCGTTGTGGTCCAAGCGATAGCGTAAGTCTTTAGCTCAGTCTTGAATGCAGCAGCCAGCTTTCCGCTTTCAGCTTTCAGTTCGAACATCGCCACGCAGGTGGTGTCCTTCACGTCGCGGTAGCATCCCGGCAGGTTCAGCTCGTGGCTCGACAGGCCGGTGCCGGCAGCGGGGCTGAAAGGCTGGATGGTGTAGCCCTTATAGAGCAAACCCTTGTCGTACAGTTTCTTGAGCAGAAACCAAAGGGTTTCGATGTATTCGTTCTCGAAGGTGATGTAAGGGTTCTTCAGGTCGACCCAATAGCCCATCTGCTTGGTCAGTTCATCCCACAAATCCTTGTATTTCAACACCTCGGTGCGGCAGGCGCGGTTATATTCGTCCACGCTGATTTTCTTGCCGATGTCCTCTTTGGTGATGCCGAGGGTTTTCTCGACGCCCAGTTCGACGGGAAGGCCGTGGGTATCCCAACCGGCCTTGCGGTCGACGTGGAAGCCCTTCTGCGCCTTGTAGCGGCAGAAGACATCCTTGATGGTGCGAGCCATAACGTGGTGAATACCAGGCTTGCCGTTGGCTGACGGCGGGCCGTCGTAGAACACGAAAGCCGGATGGCCTTCGCTGAGTTTCTGACCTTTCTCGAAGGTCTCGTTTTCTTCCCACCAGCGGCGCACTTCTTCGCCGATGCGGGTCAAATCAAGCTGCTTATATTCGTTGTATTTCATATACAAAAATGATACTTTATTTTCTTATAGTCAGTCCGTTGCGCCAATAACGGCACATACAAACAAACTACAAAGATACAAAAAAAATGGAAAACCGTAACTTTTTTGCCTGATGATAACGAAAAAAAGCATTTTGGCGCCGATCGGACAATAAACCGCAAAAATCTGCGTTTCAAGCACAGTATCAACCAAATCGGGAAGCTCAAATGACAGCAAAACGTCACAAACGGATCGCCTCGTCCCGCCGGCGCCACTTGCGGAACGCCGCTCTGGGCCATCCCGCCACCGCAAGCGGATTCATTGTCCTGATAGCTGCATTCTTTACTATGTGGATAGTGATATTGCGCTGTTTCGGCGAAGACGACCCTTACCATTGGGTACTAAAACACTTGGAGACAGGCAACTACGCCATCGGCCAAATCGAAGCCTTCAGGCAGCACAACGACGGCAAACTGCCCGAAGGACTTGACGCCGTCGGCTTCAAAAATGGCGGAATCGAAAACCAATACTACATCCAGCTGCCCAGTGAAGGTTTCGCTTACGACCTTGAATACATCAAGTTGGACGACACTTCGTATGTTCTTGCTTTCGACGGCGACATCTGGGGCCGCGGACAGTACGTTTCGACCGTCGGCCACTGGAACGCATATTCGACCGAATATAACTCATTGACAAACGATTACACCATCGACAACACCGAAGGCGAAGGCGCCGCGAAGGTGTACCTGAATGAATTTGAAATCGCCGGATGGTACGACGGACTTGAGGCTCAGCTCAGCGCTTTGATTGCCGACCGCAAGGGGCGACGCGAGCAATACGTCCTTCACATCATCGAACGCGACAGCGCCGAGCGCATAGCTTACGCGCGAGCCCAGACGGGCTGCGACGACAGCGTCTGCCGTTCCTATTTCAACTGCCTGTTGACGACTTTCGACCCGGCGCAACAGCCTGAACACGACTACTTTCGCGACTTCCTCGGCTACCTGATGCTCGACGGCAAGGTCTGCTTCATTGTCGACAATTCCACCTTCCACCAAAGTTCCATTGTGTGCCGCGCCCGCAAAGGCCGCCTGTTCGACGTCGACTCCAAAAGCGCAAGCAGCGCGCGCAAACGCTGCTGGTTTATCGACATCGACCGCCACTACGAAGGCTCGATGATGCTGAAAGGCACCTGGCCGGCCAAGTAGCCCCGCTCCACAATTAATTTTCATCAAATCGCCCTTGCGCCGACTGCGCCGCCAAGGGTGCCGCCGCTGTTTCCGCTCCGCAGCAGGGGCCCGGCAAATGTTAAAAACAGCCCCTCTGCACTTTAGCCTATTTTAACACTTGGCAAAGCCTTATCATCTTCTACCGGCGTAAAAGATAGTAAAAACTTGGTAAGAATTTGGGTAGAATTTGATAAGAAGATGGTCCTGTTTATGAGGCGGTTGCAAATAGCGATTTTTGGGCGATTTTTTCGCTTTTCAAACTTTTTTGAATCGGTTTTGAAATGTTAAATTTTAACATTTGGACGGCACTCGACCGCAAGCTTTGCTCGCGACCCGAAGGACGGTTTTGCTTTTGCCGACGTAAGTGAGAAAAAAATCGTCGGCTTGCGAACCGAGGTTCACAAGCCGACGAACAATCGCGTGCGGCGCGATTCCGTTTTTTCGGCACCAGAAGCGCTCAGATACTGAGTTTCAGACCAATGAAGAGCGTGCGCGGACGCGAGGGGCCGTAGATGTACGACGAGTCGCGCTCGTCGCCGCTGTCGAAGTCGCGCTGGAAGCTGTTGAAGAGGTTCTGGATGCCGGCGCTGACGTCGAGCGTGGTGCGATGACCGATGGGGATGCTGTAGGCGGCCTTGAGCGTCAGATCGAAGAAGGTGGGCGTGGTGACCTGCTCCACCACGGCGTGGTGGGCGTGCTTGGCGCCCTCGTCTTCTTCCTCTGCCACAGCGTGATAGACGAGCATCGGACCCGTAAGGACACCCGTGGCGATGAGGCTGAAGCGCTCGATGGGGCTGTACTGCGCCGTCAGGTAGCCATACAGGTTGGGAATGCGCTCCATCCGCTGCTCGTACTTGCCTTCGCTCCACTCCTGCCCTGCCCCGAGGTAGCGGCTGCTCTGCAGCGTTCCGCCCAGCTGCAGCTGCAAGCGCGGCGAGGGGGTGAGCCGCAGCTCGACGTTGAAGCCCTTGACCTCGGCACCGTCGGCGTTGCGACGCTCGTAGAGGCGGTATCCACTGGTGGTATCACTGAAAACCAGCTCGTTGACAAAAGCGTCATCGATGCGCGTAAAGAAGCCTTCGACCATCAGGTCGCCCTCCATCTGGCCCAGATGGAAGCAGAAATCGCCCGACGCGTTGAGGCTGTGCGAATACTCGGGACGCAGGTCGGAAGCGTTGACAAGCCGATACAGCTCGCCGGCCACGGCACCGACGTGAAGGTCCTCGTCGTAAACCTGCGGCGCGCGGAAACCCGAGGAATAGCCTGCACGCAGGACGATGTGTTCGTTGGGCGAATAGCGGACGTTGAGGCGCGGGCTCACGACCGGGTTGTCGAGCATCGAATGGTGGTCGGCGCGCAGGCCGAGCAGGATGCTCCATTGCTTGTTTTTCCATTCGTTTTGCAGGTATGCACTTGCAATCGAGGCACTTTGGTCGATGGTATCGTTGGTGGCAAGGGTGCGGTCGCTGAGGCGGTCGTAGGTGTGCTCGATGCCGGCGGTCAGTTCGGCGGGCATAAAGAGCAGGCGATCGAAATGGCGACTGTACTGAAGGCCCTCGTTGAAGGTGAGGTCGGTGGTGTAGCCATAGGCGTTGCCAACAGGGTCGCCTTCCTCGCGGTGGCCGTAATAGCTTTGGCGGTCAACATATTGCGTCGAGGCGAAGACCGAAGCGTGGCCCTTGCCGTCGGGCGAGAACCAGTCCCATTTCAGCTGGGCGCTGTGGATGTCGTGTTCGCCGCCCTCGCTGATGTGCGCCTGTGGCGACGGCAGGTCGAAGAGGTCGCCGCCACGGCGGAAATCGTTGATATTGTGGTATTCGAGGTTGAGTTTGGAATGGTCGCTGGTGCGCAGGTAGCCGCGGAATCCCACCATTCGGGCCTTCAGCAGTCCCAGTTCGGAGTAGCCGTCGCCGTTGGCATCGTAGGGATTGCGCTGCCTGTTGTGGCCGAAGATGTAGATGCCCGCCTTGTTGTTGTCGCTGACCACGCTGGCATTGAACGAGTTGCTCCAATCGGCACTGTTGCCGCCCACGAGGCTGGTGTTGTTGGCAACCGAGGCGCTGTTGCGAACGGGCTCCCTGGTGATGACGTTGATAACGCCGGCGATGGCGTTGCTGCCATAGAGCGCCGAGCCGCCGCCACGCAGGACCTCGACCTGGTCGATCATCGCCGCCGGCAGCTGCTCGAGCAGATAGAGGCTGGCGAGGGCGCTGTTGATGGGTCGGCTGTCGATGAGCACCTGCGAGTAGGCACCGCCGAGACCGTTGAGGCGCACATCGAAGGCTCCACAGTTCTGACAGGTATTCTCGATGCATACACCCGTCTGATATTTAAGGCCTTCGCCAAGATTGACAGCACTTGTGGCCTCGAGCTGGCGACGGTCGACAACGCCCACAATCGACGGCGTTTCCATACGGCTGACGGCGTGCTGGGTGGCGGTGACGACCACCTGCTGGAGCGACACGGCGTCGGGCTGGAGCGCAAACTCCAGTTCGACAGTTTGTTGGGCGGTCATCGTGACGCTGTGCGATGCCTGACGGAAGCCGACCAGCCGCACGACGACGTTGTAAGTACCTTCAGGACAGTTGGCTATGTGGAAATGGCCCGTGGCGTCGGTTACGGCACCGATGGTGGTGCCTTCGATCTGCACATTGGCATAGGCTATATGCTCGCCTGTTTTTGAATTGATTACGTGGCCAAGGATATTGGCATCGGTTCCCTTCTGCGCAAAAAGCAGCACAGGGAACAACAAAAAGATATAAAGGATTGATTTTTTCATTGTTTTGCAGTTTGGTTTATATATACAATACACACAATGCCAACTATTTGGCATTGCTAAACAAATAAAAGGAAAGGTAAAGGCAAACCTACTGCAACGGCGGTGCCCGCGGGCTAAGGCCAAAAGATGAAGCCGACGCATAATCATCTGACAATGAGTTGTCGACCGCAACAACTATGCTGCTTTGATAGGATAGCGAGATGGAGGCTGGCGCATAGTAGGACGACGACGTCAGCTGGCAGTAGACGCAGTTGTGCGCCATAGCGACGGCCTCGTCCATATGGGCGCGGTGGTGGATATGATGCGCACACTCGGCGCATTCGGTCACCGTCGGGTGCGACTCGCTATGCGTGTGGAAAGTCAACGCCACAAGCAGCGGCATATAGGCCGCTATGAGGATGTATGGTGCTATGTGGCGCAGTGTTTTCATCGGAATTCATAACGATGCATTCGGCGTTTTATTGTGCAGAAAGGAATCTGGACCTTAATTTCTGTTAGAAGTACAATAAACATTGGCTTTTTGCGTTATTGTGGTTCACAATAACCAACATACTCTATGAACATAGAACGTATCACGCAAATGGAGCAACGCCTTGAGCGGGCGACGGCGGCCGTGGAAGCGATGGAAGCGGCAATCGAACAATACAAGGCTGTGCGCGACGATATTGCATCGCTCGATGCCTATCTTGGCAGTCCAGAATGGCACGCCGACCGCGACGACGACGAGGCTGGGCGTCTGCCCAAGGAGCTGAAACGCGGCGTGCTCAGCGAGGACGCCATCTGGAACCTTCTCGAGCGCCACCGCGAAGTGCAAAAACAAATCCTTTAACCGTATGAAACACAACAGAATCAAAATATGGCTGCTCGTCGCCCTGTTGGCAATAGCCGGGACGACGGCACTGGCCTGCAGAGACAAGAAAGACACGCTGGCGGGAGGGCCAACAATTGAGCGCATCGAGCAGAGAGGCAAGCTGCTGGTCGGCACCACTGGCGACTACCGGCCACTGTCGTTCCGCGAGCCGGAGACAGGCATCTATTGGGGTTTCGGCATCGAGCTGGCCGAGAGCTATGGCCACAGCGGATGGGCGTGGATGTGGAATTTGTACCGCACCTCGTGGCCGACGCTGACTGCCGACGTGCAGGCCGAACCGCAGCTGTTCGATATGGCTATGGGCGGCATCACCATCACCGAGGCGCGCTGCGCCACGATGCTGATGAGCGAAGGCTACCTGGCCAACGGAAAGACCATACTATGCCGCGTAGAGGACACCGCACGCTTCCGTTCGCTGGCGGACATTGACCGTCCCGAGGTACGCGTGATGGTCAACCCCGGCGGCCTCAACGAGCAGTTCGCCCGGCAGCACCTCACCCACGCCACACTCATCGTCCACCCCAACAACGAGGAAATTCCGTCGCTCATCGCCGATGGCGAGGCCGACGTTATGATTACCGAGATAACCGAGGCCCCCTACTATGTGCAGACCGACCAGCGCCTGGCGGCACCGCTACTGGCCACGCCATTCACCAATGGCGAAATCGGCGTACTGATGCGCAAGGGACAGGACGACCTGCTGAACCTCGTAAACAGCATCATCCGCCAGATGAAAGCCGACGGCACCCTCCGCAAACTGACTGAGAAATACGGATTAGTGTATGCCTATTGAAGTTGCAATGGTATTACAAAACTCGGGACTATCAGGATGCTTTTTCCTGTAGGAATTGAAGATATGTAAGAATCTTTTGACTTTCAAGGTGGCGCATATATAACTCCATATAATCCCAATGGGGGTTGCCGTCGGAGGTTGCCGGAAGAGTGATTATCTCCTTTGCCAAACGTTTGGCGTTACGCTTGTAACCAAAGTTATATTTGCCACGTATGCGGTCTGCAACAGTTGTGATATAGGTGCCTGTGTATTTGTTTAGATGTTTGTTGTAGCCGATGGTCATATCGGAAGTGGCAATAAAGTCTTCAGCCTTATAGACTGCATAGCCCATAGAACCCTCGCCATTGCGGATAAAGGCGATGCAATTGCCACGCTGCACCATTTCAGAAACAGGTGCGACAAAATCAAGGACACCATTATTCAGATTGGTAGCACCGAGATAGCTAATGCCATCCTGCTGGCGTTGCAAGTGATTGAGGCCTTTTGACTTGCCAGGGACAAGGACAGGGAACAAGTCACGAAGCAAAAAGTCTTTGTAAATCAGTTGTTTCTGGGGGGGGGGTAACAGTTTGTTTGTCAACAAAATACTTAAGTGTTGTGCCGAGTATATCCTTCTCTACATCACGCATAAAGTCGGACATAAAGGTGAAATCCGGCTCACCAATACTGTCAACAGGGAGCAATATTTTTTCTCTTTTTATACGCTCATCGTTTATTTCCCTGTTGAAACTGTATTTCTCGGAAAGACGGTTAATGATAGGAATCAGAAACAAGTAGGCGTATTTGTCTAATCCTTCACGCTGTAACTTTGTAACGTGGTCGCTGGCAACAAAGCGGTAGTGGTGATAGAATGCACTGCCAACACTTCCACTATTGGCCACAGTTAAACAATCTGCAAAAGTTCTTACGCGGCTTGTGTTTCCAATAAAGCCATCGACACCATTGGATTGCGCCGTTGAGGACACATACGGAATATTGCCTTCTGTATGGTCAGCTTTTTTGAGGCGTTTGCCACGTTGAATGTCGGTGAAAACATCGGTAAAATCAAACGCTTTCCATTTGTGGTTGAGGAGGTTGCGTCGCCCCCCCCTATTTGGTTGTATATCAACTGCTTGCATAGTTTATCTATTGTCGGTTTGAGAATTTGCTGTTCTTTTTGGCGCATATAGTTCTCCATAAACTGCCAGTCGGGAGTGCCGTTGGCTGTTACGGGAAGCATATACTTGAAAGTGCGGATGCGTGAGGCGTTAATTGAATAACCGTGTCCAAAGCGTTCTCGTTGTTTGGTTATACACATTGCAACAAAAAGCAGCTGGAATCTGGAAAGGTTCTGTTTTGGAATCAATGCAGTAACGTGGCTGTCGAGAGCCATACGATGAGGCTGATAGTAGGCGATACCAGCACCACCATCACCGTCGTTATTGAGAGTTATAATGTTGCCCTCGAAAATGCGTTTGTGGTTAGGTTCGACAAACTGCTTATACCCATTATCGGTTTTCCTGGCAGACACAAGCGGCAAACTACCATCAGTCAAGGAGGCCATATTGTTTTGGTTACCCTTGACGCAATCAAAGAAATCTGTCAGATAAAAATCAGCCCAACGATGACTATTCATCAGTACCCTCCTTTCTGTTCTCGAAGAGGTATCCTCGTCCGTGGGTAAGCATATTGAACTCAAAAGTAAGATAGTCGGCCATTGTGCGCTCAAAATCGGCCTCGGTAGGAATTTCATCGTTGAAATAGTAGAAGGCGTGGAGCCATTCATCCTCGGCCTCGATGGTGGTGCGAACACAGAATTTGGACGGAGCCTCTGCACCGCGCCAAACATCGAGAAGGTGCTGGCGTTTGTCCTTGGCCGAAGCCGTCTCGACAAGGCCGATATGCTTGGATACTTCGTAGCCGTCGTCCTCGAAGTTGATAAACTGGCAGATATGGTTTTTGTCGTGAGGGATGCCAGCGGTGAAGATGGCAATGCAGGGATTAGTGCCAACGCCATAGAAGGTGTTTTTGTTGAGTGTGATGACACCTTCGAGAGTGTGCTTTTTCAGTATAGAATCTTTGACGGCTTGTTCTTCTTTGGTTTTGCCAGTGAAAGAAGACTGGGGGACGATGACAGCCACACGGCCACCTTCGACCATACAGTTGAGCAGATGTTCGGTAAAGGAAATCTCATAAAGATTGGGGTTGGTCTTGCTGCCCTGGCTATAGGGCGGGTTCATCATTCCGACGGTGCACTGCTTCTGTTGCAACTGCGACGGATTCTGCTTCAGGAAATCGAGGTTGTGGAGATTGGACTTGCCATCACCACGGAGAATCATATTGGTGGTGGCGATGGTGAACATATAGGACTGGAGTTCGATGCCAAAGAGTTGGTCGCGTTTGATGGAACGACGTTGCTGTTCATCGGCCGTCTGGCGAAGCATATCGTGCATTGCTGCGATGAGAAAACCGCCGGTGCCACAGCAGGGGTCAAGCACGCGGTCGGTGGGTTTTAGTTCCAGCAGGTCACAGAAGAGCGTAGTGATGTGTTTGGGAGTTAGGACAATGCCGAGACTTTGACCGTCGCCCCCGCTATAGGACATAAACTCGCCGTAGAAAAGACCAATCCAATCTTCGGCAGAATGAATGTATTGGATGTTTTGGAAGACGCTCTTGTTCAGAAACTCGACATAATAGCGGAGCGGCGTCTTCTTCAGTACAGGGTCAACCTCGTTGATTTTTGCTGTGTCGCGAATGACAGAGAACTGCGATAGAAGCTTGTCGCGTTTGGTGTCGGGCGTGACGTTGGCGCGTTTGAGGTTGCTTTCGATAGCGGCATATATCTTGTTGCCGTCGGTGTTCACGCGGTCGCCAGTAAGGGAGTCGATAGAGAAATTGTTCTCCTTTACCTCACGCAGAGCAAGCAGGATGCCTGAGACTATTAGCGGTTTTTGTTGGTCTTGGATGTTGCCGTAGTTGCGCAAATCCTCATGGAGTTGGCGGGCATCGCGGAGAATGTCGGCAGTCTGTTTCTCGTCGGGAGTGGCCTCTTTCAGCACACGGCGAAGGTAGTACTCGACAATGTTTTGTTCGCTGAACGATATGAGCGTTTCAACATCGTCAAGTTCCCATAGGTTGCTATATTCATCAACGAAAAGAGGGGTGATGCGGTGGTGCTTTTCATCGCCGCTGATTCCAATTGCAAATACCTTGTGGAAATTAGTGTTCAGAGCAATGTGACGGGCATAGTGGAATGCACCATTGACGGCGTAGGAAGTAGTGAACTGCGGGGCAAGGTCGATAAGACCGTTCGGGTTGCGGTGGATATGCTTGTCGAGGTTGGGTTTGTCTTCGATGACGATGAGAAAATCTTTTACTGCGCCACAATATTCCGGGCGGCCAGCATTCCCTGTGCCTTTCTTGGAGGCCGACTTGAGGGCCTGCTCTACTTCGGGGATGGTGCTGCCTTGCGGGTCAAGGTCAAGACCAGCTTCTTTGAGGAGTTCGTAGACCCAAAGGTCGGTGGCGGCTTCTTTCTTGGGCATAGGTTATCCTTTCTTTTCTTTTTCGAGGCGTATTTCCCAGAGGGTTTTGCCTTGGTAGCTGAAGTATTTGGGGCCTTGGTAGCTCTCGCTGGAGTTGTGCATATTTTCGGGGAGGAATGTACCACAGAAGGCGGAGAGGCTCCACAGGCGGCCTTCGTGCTCGACCTTGTTTTTGCCCGCCACTTTGACTTCGAGGTTCAGCGCGTCGAAGGTGACGGTGTCACCCACCGTTAGACCGACCATACTGAAATCGAACGGCGGACGTTGATCTTTCTTGGTTTTCTTCTCATTGGGGTTATCGTTTGGCAAAGCAGGATATACCTGATGGGGCTTGCCATCCTCATACCGCATAATTACAGCGTCGTCGATGATTTTGGCCAAGTCGAGCAATATATTGAGAGCCTGTGCGGGTTCAACATTGAAAAACTCACGATTCTGGCGGATGCGAAGGTCGGTAAGACGGTCGATTTGCCGATGGATATTGCTCTCAACATCGGCATATTTGGCAGTCTGCATTGTGGCATAAATTTCGAATGGCAGCGGCACGGCGGTGTTGTCGAGTTCCTTGCTACGGACATCGACAGGTCGGGAGCTCTTGCCAATCTTCACCCAATCCTCTTGGAAACTGGGGTTGGTGAGGATGTAGACGAAGCCTGACTTCGGCTCTGTGGCATCTGACGTCTGTATGGATTTACGCATAGGCTATTGTATTTTGTTTATCAATTCATTGACGGGCATTCCCATCTATCATCTATATCTTCTATCTGCCTAACAGTCAATGGCTGGTCGCAATTTGCGGCCATCTCTTTGCTTAACGGTACAACAGTCTTTATATCAGCAAAATTCTTCCTTGCCATATCGATGTATCGGCATCAAAAACAACTGCAAAAGTACACATTTCCTGCGATATGGCAAAACAAAAAATGTTACAGTTCTCCGAGATATTGGAAAATCAGCTGGATTTGAACCACGGGGTCTGTCTCTTTGGTTCGTTGAAAAAAAAGGGGGGCACGTCTCATTTTTTGCATTCTCAACAAACATACCCAATGGCAACAATCAATAGCCTTCGTGGGGCAGATTGCGATAGTGTTCGAATAGCGACAGGCACGCTTCGCGGTCTATCTCCGAAAGATAGCCGTCCAGTTTGTTGCGACCGCTGAAGATGGTGTCGAACTTCTCGTCGCGGAAACCTATCAGGGCGTTGTCGTTGATGGTACAGCCGTAGTAGATATGGCTGATGTTGGCCCACAAGCAGGCACACAGGCACATCTGGCAGGGTTCGCCGGTGGTGTAGATGTCGCACCCCGTAAGGTCGTGCGTGCCCATACGTGCGCAGGCATCACGAATGGCCTCCACCTCGCCGTGTGCCGTAGGGTCGTGGTGACCAAGCACGCGGTTGTGGCCGCGTCCAACGACAACACCGTCTTTAACTACTATGGCTCCAAAAGGGCCACCGTTGCCGCAGGTGATGCCGTAAAGGGCCTCGCCGATGGCCTGCTGCATATATTTATTCGTTGCTTCAATCATAATTTAGGGGGAGTTAGTGGAAGTTAAGGGAAGTTAAAGGGACAATAGTATCTGTATCTGAAGTTAAGGTTAAGGTTAACGTTAAGGTTAAGGTTAAGGCTAACGTTTGCGTTAAGGTCATTTAAAAAGTGAAGTCGACTTTCTGTACGCCGTTGCCGTAGATGGTTTTGAAATCGTCGCGCATCGAAACGACATAATAGCCAGCCTGATGCCAGCGTTCAGCCAGCTGGAGGGCCTTCTCACGGTTGGCGTGGTCACGGGCCTCGTCGTCGGCTATGAGCATTATCGCCATCGAGCGCAGGCTGTTGCTGAGACAGTAGTTGTGCATAGCCGCGTCGCCGCCACTGTTACCAAACGACAGGACGGGTACCTTGCCGATTTCTTGATTTATCTGCAGAACCTTGTTTGTCTTCAGATTCTTGATAACCAGCTCGTCAGTGCGGACAATCTCTTCTTCGCGACCCATAGTGTAATTGACACCTTCCTCGGTGCCCTGGCTGGTGGAGCGGAGCTTAACGTCCATACCGATGACACGGTTGGGTTCGATGCCAAGGGGTTCAACCAGCGCACGACAAATGAAGCGGTCGGAGCCCGAAACGACGTAGTAGGTGAAGCCATTGTCCTCAAGATACTCAAACACCTCGAGCATAGGCTGATAGAAGCTCTGCCCGTATGTCATACCAGTGAAGCCGTTGGCGGGCTTGGCAGCGTAGGCCTTGACGTATGCATCGAATTCGGCGATGGTCATTCCGGCGTAGGCTTTAGCGGCCGCGCGGGCGTGAATCATATCGAAATGGTCAGGCAGCGGCGTGCCGTTGCGGACAAAGTCGCGTATCTGCTGAGCAGCGAGGCGGACGCTGTCGGGGGCGTGGTTACCGTAGGCTGTATCCTCCAGAACGCGGTATTCCAGCAGATTATACTCAAAATAGGTTGGATAGAGTTCACCGACGAAGGTGCCGTCCATATCGAAGGTAGCGATGCGGTCCTTCGGCGGTATATAGTTGGGCGAGTGTGGATTGGTGACATCCTCGACATATTCCTGCAAGGCGGTAAGGGCTTCGCAGTTGTTCCACGAGGCAAAATACTGTTTCTGAGGTTTCAACGGCTCCTCTTTGCCACATCCGACCAGGATGACGACAACCGAGAGCAGGACAAGGAATATTCTTTTCTTCATTATTCGATTTATTATCATTTTGAGTTTGTTTTAACGCTTGTCCTGCCATTTTATTGTTGTAGGGAAAATAAATTTTAAACCTTAACTTTAACCTTAACTTTAACCTCAGGATGAATCAAGCAAGTCAGATTGCGCAAGCTGGTTAAGGTTAAAGTTAAGGTTAAGGTTAGGGTTAAGGTTAAGGTTAAGGTTAGGGTTA
>DFHL01000115.1 GCA_002371315.1 Bacteroidales bacterium UBA3724
CTGTACAACGGGCAGTGAAAGTCCAGAAAAACAGCAACAAAAAAAGGGTGTTTTTTTGAATATTTTCCCTTCCGAAAGGAAAAAAATTCGTAATTTTGCACAAAATTTCAAAAGCGATGGCCAAAGACAAAAACGAGACCGAAAATCAGACGCAACTGTCTGATACCAATGAACGAAAAGTCAATTTCACCCTCAAGGACTGGGCCCTCGAGGACCGTCCGCGCGAGAAGCTGATCGCCAAGGGGAAAAAGGAGCTCAGCAACGCCGAGCTGCTGGCCATACTGATTGGCAGCGGTTCGGTAGGCCAAAGTGCTGTAGACCTGGCCAAAGAGATACTGAAAAGCAACGACAACGACCTCTCGCTGCTGTCGCGCCAGGGCATCAAGGAGCTGACGCACGACTTCAAAGGTATGGGCGAGGCCAAAGCAGTGACCATCATCGCGGCTTTGGAGCTTGGTTACAGGATGTTGACCGAGAATATGAACCGCCGCGAGTTCTTCATCGGCGACAGCCGCGACCTGTTCAACTACATCAGCCCCTCACTCCTCGACCTGCCCGTCGAGGAATTTTGGGCTATCTATCTGAATGCAAGAAACAAAGTGCTTTTCAAACAGCGAATCTCCATCGGCGGCATTACCGACACGCAGGTCGACATACGCCGCGTCTTTGCCACCGCACTGGAAAAGAACGCCGTGGCGCTGGCCGTGGCACACAACCACCCGACGGGGCACCTGACCCCGAGCCGGGAAGACAAATCTCTTACTTGCAGACTGTTGGAAGCAGGCAAAGTGCTAAACATCCGCCTCGTCGAACACCTGATTGTGGGCATCGGAGCCAACAACAAGCCCGACTACTACAGCTTTCACGACAACGGCCTGGTTTAGCGGCCTTTCTCTATCGACAGGCTGACGCCTTCCATCTTGCCGCCAAGCGGGGGATTGAGTTTCGTAACCTTCACCCATACGTGCTCCACAGCGCCATAGTCGGCAAGGACGCGCGAAGCGATGCGTTCGGCCACGTTCTCAAGCAGATGCGACGAAATGGCCATCTCGGCCTTGACCGACTGATAGACCGACAGGTAATTCACTGTATCATCTATGCTATCAGATACTTGCGCACGCGAAGTATCGACTTTCATACGCAAATTGACACGGAAATGTGTGCCTATCGCGGCCTCTTCGGCGAAGCAGCCGTGATAGGCATAGAATTCCATATTTTCAATGTCTATAAACGACATATTCCAAGAGTGTTAAGCGTTCCTAAGCCGTTCAGACAAGCACGTCGAACTGGCGCAGGAAACGGAGGTCGTTTTCAAAATAGAGCCTCAGGTCGCGAATCTGGTATTTCAGCATCGCCATACGTTCGACGCCCATACCGAGAGCGAAGCCGCTATATTCCTTGCTATCAATGCCGCAGGCCTCGAGCACGTTGGGGTCGACCATACCGCAGCCCAGGATTTCGAGCCAGCCGGTACCCTTGCAGATGTTGCAGCCCTTACCGCCACAGATGTTGCACGAGATGTCCATCTCGGCCGACGGCTCGGTGAAGGGGAAGTAGGACGGGCGCAGACGTATCCGGGTCTGTTCGCCGAACATCTCTTTGGCAAAATAGAGCAGCGTCTGCTTCAGGTCGGCGAAGGTGACCTTCTTGTCGACATAGAGCGCCTCGACCTGATGGAAGATGCAGTGGGCACGGGCCGAGATGGCCTCGTTGCGGAACACGCGCCCCGGGGCGATGATGCGGATGGGCGGCTTGTTGTTTTCCATCACGCGCACCTGAACCGACGAGGTGTGGGTGCGCAGCGCCACTTCCTGGCGACCCTCCTCCTTCTCGACGAAGAAGGTGTCCTGCATATCGCGTGCCGGATGGTCGGGCGGGAAATTGAGTGCCGAGAAGAGGTGCCAGTCGTCCTCAATTTCAACCGATTCGGCTACGGTGAAGCCGATGTGCGAGAAGATGTCGATGATTTCGTTCATCACCACCGACAGCACGTGGCGGCTGCCGATGGGCGCATAGTCGGTAGGCAGCGTCAGGTCGGCAGTCTGCGACTGCTGTTCCATCTGTTCGACGCTCGACTTGAATTCTTCGATTTTGGCTATTGCGGCCGTTTTCAGGCGGTTGAGGGCCTGGCCCATCTCTTTCTTCTGCTCGTTGGGGATGGTTTTGAACTGTTCGAAAAGGTCGCTGATTATGCCTTTCTTTCCAAGGTATTTGATGCGGAATTGCTCGATGAAGGCCGCTTTGTCGGCCTGATGCTCGAGCGATGCCATCTGGATTTCACGGATAAAATCCTCTATATTGTTCTGTATCATACTTGATTTATAATTGTCTCATTACGAGCGCCTGTCAGCGTTCCACGACTTTGATTTTCATTTTGACGTCTTCCAGCGGACGATCGGCGGCGCCGCACTTGACGGCGGCGATTTTGTCGATGACCTCAAGCCCCTCGACGACCTGGCCGAAAACGGTATAGTCGCCGTCCAGATGCGGGGTTCCACCAACGGTGGTGTAGGCATCGATCTGCTTCTGGTCGAGGGTTTTGCCCATACGCTGCGCTATCATCTGGAGCTGTTCGGGCTTCCAGACGTTACCCTGCACGATGTAGAACTGGCAGGGCGACGAGGCCTTGGTCGGGTTGACCTGGTCGCCTTGGCGTGCGGCGGCCAGCGCCCCCTTGCGGTGTATCAGGCCGGGGACGAACTCGGCGGGCACAGTGTAGCCGAGGTTGCCGTTGCCGAGCATCTGGCCGGGCTTGGCATTGCGCGAGTTGGGGTCGCCGCCTTGGATCATAAAATTTTCGATGACGCGATGGAACAGTAGCCCGTCATAGAAGCCTTCATTTACCAACTTTAGGAAATTGTCGCGGTGCTTTGGCGTCTCATTGAAGAGCTCCACGGTCATATTTCCATAGGAAGTTTCTATTTGTACATAATATTTTTTTTGCATATCAACAGTCTGTTTTTTAGCAGTTTGAGCCTGACAGGAAGTTAGCGTTGCAAAAAAAAGCAACAAAAAAGTCATTTTTTTTACTTTCATACCGTATAAAATTATTAATTTTGCAGTGCAAAAATAGTTAAAAAAATTGTAATAGAGCAAAAATAAACCAAAATTTATGAAGAAAAAAATCTTAGCCATTGTATGCCTTGCTTTAATAGGCGGATTTTCAATTTTTTCGATTGTAGCCTGCGACAAAGACACAGATTGCTACGTGAAAATTAATGTCGTCGACGAGGTGACACACGCGCCAATTCAGGACGTTTTTGTCAAAATTGACATCAACGGAAGCTATGTCAATTCGGAAGGTTACACCGATGCAATGGGCGTTTTTGAGACCGTTTTCCCGGCCGAAGCAATCTTCAATGTATATGCCGAATACGAGACGGGATACGACAGCGTCTATACTCGCGAACTTTTCCACTGCTATCGCAAGGGAACCAACACGATACGCCTGAAAGCCGGCGACACCGTCTACTCGACCGTGAACCTGGAGACCGACATCATCCGCGACTACAGAAACTAACCGGAAAACAGACCCCGTATGAACCAGAATTTCTCGGAACAGGACTTGCAACAGATTGCAAGTATGGGTCTTACGCCCGAAGACGTACAGCGGCAGATCGACAATTTCCGCAACGGATTCCCAAAAACGAAACTGATAGACGCCGCCACTGTGGACAACGGAGGCATCATTCGTATGAGCGACAGCGACATACGCCGATATTCCGATGCCTACCATAGCCGCTCGAAAGGCAAGCGCCTGCTGAAGTTCGTGCCGGCATCGGGTGCGGCAACGCGTATGTTCAAAGACCTCTACTCTTTTTCGTCGACCTACTTCGGTGTGGCGCACAACTTTGAAAAAGAGTTCCCTACGGTCAAAGAGTTTCTGCAGCACATACGCACATTCGCCTTTTTCGAGGACCTGAAGGCCTGTATGGAGCGGTCGTCGCTGGATTTCGGCGACTATATGGACCGCGGCGACTTCACGACGGTGATAAACTACTTGCTTAAAGAGCAATACCTCGGCTACGGCTCGCTGCCCAAAGCCCTGCTCAAGTTCCACCGCTATGGCGGCATCAGCCGCACGCCGCTGGAGGAGCATATAGTCGAAGGCGCCAGCTATGCCCGCTGCGACGACGGCACGGTGCATCTGCATTTCACCGTATCGCCAGAGCACCGCCCCCTGTTCAGGAAAAAAGTTGCCGAAGTCAAGAAGTACTACGAGTCGAACCTCGGCATAAAGCTTGACATATCTTTCTCGGAACAAAAGCATTACACCGACATCGTCGCCGTAGACGAATACAACGAGCCTGTGCGCGACGACGAGGGTCGGCTGGTGTTCCGCCCCGGCGGACACGGCGCCCTTATTGAGAACCTGAACGAGTGCAACGCCGACATTATCTTTATAAAGAATATAGACAACGTCGTGCCCGACTGGATGAAGCACACCACGATCATCTACAAGCAGGTACTGGCTGGACTGCTGCTTGAACTGCAAGCCCAAACATTTGAGTATATGACTGTTCTTGGCCAAAAGCCCGACAAAAAGACGCTGCAGAAGATTGCACGCTTTGCCAAGGACAAGCTGCACATCGAACTGCCTGCCGACTTTGCCAAGAAGAGCGACCGGGAGAAGACGACGCTGCTGCGACAGAAACTGAACCGACCGATAAGGGTGTGCGGAATGGTGAAGAATCAGGGCGAACCCGGAGGCGGCCCGTTCTTTACCGAAAACAGTCATAGAATCAAAAGCTTACAGATTGTCGAAACCGCGCAGATAAACCGCAAAGACCCCGAACAGGAACAGATTCTGGCCTCGGCGACGCACTTCAACCCCGTTGACCTGGTTTGCGGCACCAAGGACTACCGCGGACGCCGTTTCAACCTGCGCAAGTACGTCGACCCCGCCACGGGTTTCATCAGCAAGAAAACCAAAGGCGCCGTGACGCTGAAATCGCAGGAGCTGCCAGGACTTTGGAACGGTGCTATGGCCGAATGGATCACCATCTTCGTCGAAGTGCCGCTGGCCACCTTCAACCCTGTAAAAACAGTCAACGACCTGCTTCGCAAAGAGCACCTTGAAGGATAAAATTACGTTAAAAATAGAAAATAATTTGCGCGATTCAAATAATTGATGTATCTTTGCAAAACATTTTCGAAGGCAATTTTATCTCTTTCGAATTAACAATCAAGAAGTTGAACAATAAAAACATAGTGTATTATGGGTATTAATGCAAACAAAAAAGTAAAGAGAAGAAAAGTGAGAGTTCAGGGCAACAAGAACTCCACGAACAACTGGGGTCTGAACGCTGCCGGCTGGAATGCAGTCCACAAAGCCATCATCAACGCTGAATAAGCATACCCTAATTGTAAGAATGAAAAAGCATCGGATTTCTCCGATGCTTTTTTTATTATCCGCTCTTTTCCAATAATGCTTCGAGGGGACTTACACTAAACAGAACCGTGCAAACAAAATGTGGCACAGTAACTGGCAATCAGAACACTATCCGCATCTTTTATATACAGCAGTTTAAGTGAGATTTAGTTTGCGAAGTCGGGAGGTTATGCCGCTGCGGCTACGACCGAAGATGGTCATTAGGTCGGGGATGGCGGTATTGTTTCGGAAGAGTTCGGCCAGTTTTTTGTCGTCCTCTTCGCGCCAAGGGGCACCGTGGTTTGGATGCTTACCCTTCATCCCTGACGGTTGTGGAAACGAAGCCACGATGTGTTCCAAGAGATTTTCGGAGCGGACGAAACTTTTGCTTAAAGTATTGAGTGAAAGGTTTTCATCCAGCTGCGCCAAGAGAAGCAAGTCTGGGTCGCTGGGTAGACCACCTATGCCGAGGAGGAGAAAAATGGGCATCTGGCGTTCCTTGGCATATCTCTCGAATAGGGCCACTCGGGCCGGTGACAACAGTTCTTTGCTAATATCATTTGGCAGGTGGCTGCGCCATTTGCACTCGATGGCGAAGGGGTGGCCGTCGTATTCAAGAATAAGGTCGGGGTTGCTGTTGCCCTCGGGGTAGATGCCGGGCAGGCTCTTGTCGCCGCGCCATTCCTTGAGGGTCAGTCGGTCATTGCTTGCCACGCCCAGCAGCTCAAGCACGTGGTCTTCGAACTCGCGGCCTTTCAGCAGTTCGTCGTTCATAGTGAGCGATTTGATGCGCCGGTAAACGGTACTGTAGGGGCGGCCGACGGCCTTGTGGATGGCGTGGATACCCATATCTTCATAAAACATACGCAGCAGCCGCTTGTCCTCGGCCACCGTCCAGCGGTAGGGTCTTTCGTTGCTTTCCGCGGCCCGGAGGTCGTTTTTGTCAAGGAGAAGCTTTATGTTGCTGTGCCCCGCCAGCAGGCCGAAGATGCTGCCGTTGGGGTTGATATAGCCGCAGGCGATGTGCTGCACCTGAGCGATGACCCATTGGTTGCGCAGGCGTGCCTCGAAGCATTTGCCGTCGCTCTCCTCGCGTTGCAGCACGAGGACAAGCAGGCGATTCTCTTTCAACGCCTGTTCAATCTGTACGTTGTATGTGTTGCGGAATTTGCCCGTCACCACTAGCGTCGTCGGCACGTGGCACACCAGCAGCGCCTTCAGCACCTCCTCTTCCAGCTCCGATGTGTTGAAGCACACCGCGCACTGCCACCTGTCAAACTCCTCCACCCACCGAAACACCTTCTCATAACACCCCATCGGCGCCATCCTCGACGTCAAGAAAAGCGTCTTCTCCCGCCGCCAAAGCTCTTTGTTGCCGATGGTTCTTGCAATGCGCATAAGCGGATCTTATTGCATAGTAATTTCCTGATAGAGTGCGTTCACCCCCAGCCACCAGTATTTGGTCTTTTCCTGTTCCAGCTTCGCGTAGACAGGCGAGGAATAGACTATGTTAATGGCGGTGGCCATATCGTTGGCCACTCCATTCTGCAACAATCGGTCGGCCAGTTGTGCCACCTTGCTTGGAAGCAACAGATGCACATTGTCCTGTGTTATCTTGGGCAGGGTCATAGTTTCACCTCCTTGTTGCCTGTGTATTCGAGTGTAGCTAATGATTGCTCGGTGTGGAACAACAGTTGGTCTACCAACTTGTATGTCTTCAGACGGCGGATAAGTTCGCGCTTGCTGATGATTCCTGATTCATAGAGGTTGAAACTGAGGTAGACATTGTCGTTGGCCACGGGCCCGGTTACGATGTCGTAGTCGTGTTTGTAGTTCTGGATAGTGCGATTAGCGTGCACAAAGTCCACCCACGCCTCATTGGCCGATTGGAAACGCCGAGTCTTCAATCCTTTTTGCGGGGTGTACTCATATTGGTTGATATAGCCGTGCGAAACATTGTTCTGTTCCATACGCAATTTTACCCATCGGCGAGTCTGCTGAAGGCTGGTGGTAGTGTAGAATCCTGTGCCGAAGTCCAGCGGTCGGTTGGCTTCGCGTATTAGTGGATGTTCTACTATTTCAAGACTTCCGTGATAGAGTGTCATAGCTGATGGTGTTTTAGATATTCGTCAATCTCGCCCAATATAATTTGTTCGCTTTGGGTATGCAGCACTTCATAATACCCCAACAGAAAGTCAATCACCCCCCTCTGCAGAAACATCCGTTCCGTTTCTGCACCGCCCAACTTGTTAGCCTTCTTATACTGCTCGATACAAAAAGAAACAAATTCTATCTTGGATTGTTGTTTAGGGTCGCACATATCACTTTTTTAGACTATAACGTGATTATTCCAGTTCTCGTATATACATTATTAACTTGAATTTAGGTTTTTCAAGCGCTGAGCCACTTGTGTTTTGCCACAGAATAGATTGGTAGGCCGGGAATGAGGATGGGGGTCTTCTTGACGTAGGCCTGGTACTCGAGGTCATTACCATAGACTTCGTTTTGGCGCAACTCCAGACGACGGGCACCGCTGAACATAACGTAGACGATGCCGATGTAGCCTATAGCGGCTATGAGCCACTGCCACACGGCGAAGCCTGCGCCGATGCCACTGAGCAGCACGCCGGTCCAGATAACTACCTCGCCCAGGTAGTTGGGGCAGCGAACGATACGGTAGAGACCTGTGTCGACGAATCGTTTGGGATTGCGCTTCTTGGCTGCGGACTTTTGTGCGTCGGCACC
>DFHL01000137.1:0-6522 GCA_002371315.1 Bacteroidales bacterium UBA3724
ATACTGTACAACGGGCATACCTGCTGCTCTGAATCAGCACCCTAAGAAAGCGGAAAGCGGAAAGCGGAAAACTAAGAACGGAGAACTGCTGACGCGTCAGCCAGTTCTCCGTTCTCACTTCTCCGTTCTCCGTTGCAACGGGATTGTCATTTCTTCGCAAATCGGCCGATATGCGACTTGCCGTCCTTGGTCTGTATGCGCAGTATGTAGTTGCCTGTAGGGATATCGGCAATATTCAGGATTGTCGTGCCCTCGGTCCGGGATTCTATATACCAGCGGTATACCCTGTGTCCGGCAAGGTTGAAGACCTGTATGTCTTCGGCTGGGTTTGGTGCCTGCACGGTCAGCGTGTTGGATGCAGGGTTGGGGAACAGCGTCAAAGCTGACGGCTGAAAGAGGATTGTCGTGTCGCCCTTCCTGTACCGGCGCATTTCCATCAGCGAGGTGTCGATGCCTTGCCAGTCGTCGCCATCAGTCAGCATATCCACCTGCACCATCCGTTCTTCGCAAGCCGCACAGGGTTCGATACGAGCCGTGAAGTCGCTGCCGTATTCGGCCGTAAAGCCAGGTAGCAGTATCACTTCTTTGTGGGCAACGTATTCGGCTGTGGCACCGGCAGGAATGGTACGCCAAGATGCTGGTATTGTATTAGATTCAGGGGCACTGTACAAGATGGCAGATATTATTGGTATATTGTTGTATGGCAATGGGGTTCCGTTTGCATTTAAACCGTAAAACCAGTAATAGTAATTGAAAAGCGATAGTTGATAATTACAGATATCCCTATAATCATTGGTTGGAGGATGCAATTTGAATATCGCTCTTTCGAAATGATTATAGTCGTTAGTGTCACTTCCGTTTACAAACACAAGATTATCTATGTTATACCATCCGTTGGATTTACCATTCCACCCTAGATTGAAATGAAACAAGTCGGATTCTTCTTTATACCCGTCGCATACAAATGCGTGTCCACCTTTCCCGCGTGCAGTTCTGTCCTCAGGGGTGGAAATACTAGAATACAGTACAGGGCATTTATCAGTCAAATCATCAATTATCATTTGTTTCCAAGTTTCATCGTTATACCAGAAACGCCTTTTAAGGTCAGCGTCAGAAGAGTAACCAAACGTTTCTACTAAAGCATTTCTCGCATCAATCGGCCAGGCAAACGATTGGCATTTATTCATAAAACAATAACTCATATCACACGCAGCGCCACAATCTGCCAAAAGCCTTGCTATGGCATTTCTCTCTTTTTGATAGTTAGTACTGGATACACAAAGTCTATCAGGCATATTGCACCAGTCGAATTGATGTTCAGCAGATTTGTCATATTGTATAATGGGATAAGTCCAATATCTCATTATTTGACCCATCGCAACAGCTATGCAACCCACAGGACAATGACTTTCCCCACAGTCAGGACACGACCCTGTTATATAATAGTTGTAAGCTTCCTCGATGGTGTCGTCATTCACGCACGAATTAGATTTTTTTTGCCCCCATTGAGAAGTGAGAAGTGCATCAATGATTATTGAATTTGTTTTTTTCGATTTGTTTTTAAAAAGATTGGCCCATTGAGGTGAAATATAATCGTTTCTATTTTCTATTGCTTTTTTTGAATAATAACAATATCTTTGAACGAAGTAGTTGTTGCTAACCAAATCGGACTGATGATTAGAAGAGTCCGATCTGTCAAAATATCCAAGAATTGGGGAAAAGCATTTTAAGCGAGACACAATTATGTAGTATTGTTCTACCGGATACAGGAATAGTAGAGTGTCTCCATCAACAATAATAGGATATATAACAGAGGTGTCAATTTTTGTGTTGTTTTGATGGACAGCCAAGTTTTCTTTTGTTGCAAAAAACACAGCTGCGTCTCTCGCTTCGTCCATATTTACAAAGACCTGCGCCTTTGAAGAGAAAGAAGCAATAAGGGTTATGAGAAGTATTTGTAATTTTTTCATAAAATGATTTTCAAAATTCAACATTAATTCCTAATCCGCCAGGATATACACCTAATTTGCATTCGTAACCATTGGCAAACAAATGACTCCCGTTCAGGGATGGCTGCGCTGCGGATTCCGTTTTCCCACCATTTTTTTTGAAAAGTACGATTGCGGGGATGGCAGTCCCTACAGAAACAGTGTAAAACAAAAGCCCTATGGCTGTATTGAATGGCACTGTCAAATCAACCGGGCCCTCTCCATCTGTTCTGTAATGGCCTTTGTTATAATGATATCCTCTGGCCCACGCGATAAAATAAGTTCCAGCGACAAACGTCGCTGCTGATACGCCAGCCAAAACTTTTGCTCCTAACAACGTCTTGTTATTGGCATAGTATTGGGTGGAGACGAGATTCCCGTAGTTTTCCAGACTGACATCATCCTCTATATGCAACTCCTGTTCTGTAACAGGCATCATATCCAAAGTACTTACCGATAAATTGTTTTGTGCCATTCGATCAGTCTTGTTGGCAAACTGGCGAGCCTTTGAAATTGCCTCTACCGATGTAACGCGTTGGCCAATAGAAACGTTGCAGCAGACCAATGCATAAAATATAAATACGAATTTACTTTTCATAACTCTGGCGTTTTGGTTATCTTGTCATAAACATATATTTTAAGTTTGCGCGCCGAAGCGCTCCAATGCACAACTCCCGTTACATATAGCATAGAGTCGTATGGGTTTTCTGGCATAATAGAGTCCTCCTCTATTGTAATAGTAACACAATGTCCACTAATTATTGATCCGTTTATCTCTCCGATGATTTCTTTATTACTTGTCAAACGTTGTACACCTGCGTAAGGGTTGTTATGATATTCATTATGAAACAACCATCCATACAACCTCAATGTGTCTCCTTCGTGACTTAGAAACAAATTATCCTTTTTAGTAACTTTAGAAAGGTTGCATTTTATATCCTTTACGGAATTATAGCCTGTCCACGAAAGTTCATTGCATTCGTAATCTTTACGGCAACCCACGCACATCAGCAATGGCAGTAGGGTTGCCAAAATCAGCTTTGTTTTCATAATTGTTTATTTTTATTGGTTTTTCAATTCATCAATTTGTTTCTGCAGGTCGATGACATATAGCGTCAGTTCCTCGACTTTCTGCAGCAGCAGGGCATTCATCTGGCCAAGATCCACACCTTCCTGCTCCACTTCCGCTGCCGAGGGGATGTCGGGCAGGTGGCGATGGGCCTTAACATATTGCTCCAGCTCTGCAAGTGTCGGCAGACGGTAGCCGTCGTCGAAGACGAAGTCGCTCCAGCCGTCGAGGGTCACTTTGAGGCTCTTGGTTTTTACCTGCCCATCGGCACTGCATTCGAAGCCGCTGCCAATGCGCACCATACCGCTAATCTGGACCGACTGGCTGAACTCGCCGTAAGTGCCAGTGACCTTGCCGTTCACATTGAGCTTGCCGCCTATCTGCGTGTCACCGCCGATATTGAGTTTTTTGCCTGTGACAGGCTCAGTTCCGAGGCCGAAACGACCGAAGGTGTCAATCACCAGTCCGACGTTGTTGTGGCCATAGATGTACAGATTGCCTCGCTCGTACTGGCGCAGTGCAACTTCTTTGTCGGTCTGCTCTATCACAAAACCGTCGGTCCACGATGTGGATGTGCGTTGGTTGGTCAGCCGCAAGGTTGTGACGTAGGGTCCAAGATAGCCGTCCTCGCGAGTAGGGGGTTCTATGCCTGGCACGGATTCTGAATATTGCGACTCGTGGATGTGCAGGTCGCCATTGGCGGTCTGTGTGCCTATGCCGACAGGCGATGCCAGTTGGGTGGTGCTGTTTGTCTGTGCCTGTATCGTGCCCGAGGCCGCGACTGCAAAAAGTAAAAGGTATGTGGCGATTCTTGTTGAATTTTTTTTATTTTTTTTCATAATTGTTTTTTGTTTATTTGATAAATATTTTTTTTGATAATTTTTTTTCGGTGTCTTTGGACGGGGAGCCGTGGTGGAATATTCGGAGTGTTGCCCCCCAGCCGGGCATCGTTTCCTGTTGTGTTCTGTCCCTGCCGCGCACGCGACACCGGGCTATGCGGCGGGACTATGGTCTTTCATAGGCGTTGTTCCTTTCCTTTTTGCGGCGCAGTGTCTGCGGCTGCGCCTGATTTGTATTCGGAGATTGCAGACTTCTCTATCCTCTTTGGTCAGTCCCTCTGACCCACTGTTTGCCTTTTTCTATATAATTGCTCAAAAAAATGCGAAAAGTGGAAAATCGGGGCGATTATTTAACATTTTTCTTTCGTTCCTATATATATTAGATGCAAAAAATGGAAAAAAGTAACACTCTGATGAAAATTTTTTTGCCGTTTTTTGACATTGTTGATAACTTTTTTTGGTTTTAATTCTGTTTTGGGTTGTAAATCTTTGTTTTAAGCAATCAGTCGAATTTATTTTACATTTATGGTAATTTGCGGGCATTTGTGGTCATTCGCGTTCTAAAAAAAAATTGCTGTTTAATTGCTGTTAAATTGCTGATAATTGCTGTCCAAAACCAGTGACCAGTGAATAGTGACCAGTGAAACGAACGCGCCAGCCACTAACGCAATAACGCACTAACACACTAACGCATTAATTAAATTCCTGTTAAAAAAATGAAAGTTATTTTTGACCATTTACTTAAAAGAATATGAGCACTATTTTTGAGCGTTTACTTATCAGTGTCGCAGTTTTCTGACTTCTTCTGCTGCTATCGCGTGGGCTTGGTTTTTGCCATCGACGTCAAACACATATACTGTTTTTTCACGTGGTGACTGCACTACAAAGCTGAATTGCAAGTTTTCGTCTGGCTTTGTCCTCGTTTCGGGATGGCCTTTAAAACAGCAGTACACATCGAAAAGCCTTGTGCCTTTTTTCAGGGAATTGAGTTGTTTTTCTATAAGGATCTCATTGGTGTTGAGTTCTCTCACCAGTGCCACATAGCCAGCGGAATCGGCGGCCTTGATGGTGGTGACATCGACGACAAGGGTGTCGTTGATGCGGAAGTCTTTGAAGAACTCGACCTGCAGGTCGTCGCGGACGCTGTAGCGGCGATAAACTTCGCTGACTTCGCCTGACGGGAACAGTTGCCCGTAATGGCGCAGTACCACTACGCCGATTACTGCCAAGGCGAAAGCAGCTACATAATATGGCCAATTGCGTTTCACTAAGCGAACAGGTTATGGATGTTTTGTACAGAGGCGCTTACGTCGCAGGGCTGGTTGGAGTAGTGGGTTTTGTAGTCGGGTTGCACGGTCAGGGCATTGGCGAAGAGGAACGCTATGGCGAAGACCGCGACGCTGTTAGCTATGCTTTTGGCTGTGCTTATGCGCCTGTTGCGCCGTGAGTTGGCGGCACTGAACCATTCGTCGTAGCCGTCCAGGAACACGGTGGCGTAGCGGCCGGCCCTTTCGGTGGCGTCGAGGATGGCATCGACCTTGTCGATAAGTTGTTGTGTCGTTTGTGGCTGTTGCATATCTGATGGTATTTGGATGGTTAATGGATTATTCGTTTCTATCGAGTGCGTCGGCGAGTTTTGCCCTCAGTTTGTCGATACGCTTGCGCATTGCGCTTGGGCTGATGCCGTAGGCGCTGGCAAGCTCGTTTATCGAATAGCCGATGACGAGATGATGGGCGAGCCATTGCTCTTCGAGCGTCAGCGAGGTGCGCATCACATCATAGATGTCGCCGGTGCCGTCTATAGTGGCACTGGGGGCTTCCAAAAACTCCTGACGGACGGCAACCAGCTTTTTCCTGCGGCGCAGCGAGTTGGTGACGACCTGCTTGGCCAGTGTCGTTACCCAACGCCGCTGGACGAACTCGGAAGCCGTGTGCGGAAAGAGGTCAAGCTTGTTCCACAATGCGATGTTGACTTCCTGTATCATCTCGCGACACAGATCGGCGTCGTCGTGCAGATACCGGAAGCAGACCTTCCTGACGGTGTCTTTGTATTTTTTCGACACTGCCAGGAAAAATTCGTCTACACTATATTTTCCATCAGCATTCATTATGGCACACAGTTTGCCTTTTTATTCTATACCTATAATTGCTCAAAAAAATGCAAAAAGTGGAAAATCGGGGCGATTTTTTAACATTTTTCCTTAATTTTTTTCTCTAAAGCCTTTTTTTCCGGTCCGGAAGCTGGCGAAATCCTGCATTTCCTGCGGAATGGCGAGCCTATGGTTTTGCCCTCATAAAAAAGCCGGAATGATGTTCTTCGCACCATTCCGGCTTCACGATAAGTTGTTTTTTTTAGAAATGGCTACCTCTGTTCAGGAAAGTGATTCCAGAGGTGCCCGGATGCTTATTTGAAGGCATTCTCGCTGAGGCCTTTGCCGCTCAGGGCAAGGTCTTTCATATACGACGGCACGTCGTGGCCGAGGTATTTCTCGACGTAGAGCTTGGCCAGGTACTGGCCCAGCATAAAGCCGTGGCCGCGAAGGCCCGTCAGGAGGCCCACCTCGGGGTCGACGATGTAGCGCGGCTCGGTGTAGCGGCCGGCCCAGACGGCGTGGAAGCCCACCTC